>NZ_JBBMXE010000005.1:0-483853 GCF_037996745.1 Xenorhabdus siamensis | reverse complement strand
AGTGTTACAGATAACCGGATTTGCCAGGTTATCCCACCTACACGCTTAAACCGGGACGACCGTCGCCCGGATGACATAGCCTTCTCCGTCCCCCCTTCGCAGTAACACCGAGTACAGGAATATTAACCTGTTGCCCATCGACTACGCTGTTCAGCCTCGCCTTAGGGGTCGACTCACCCTGCCCCGATTAACGTTGGACAGGAACCCTTGGTCTTCCGGCGAGCGGGTTTTTCACCCGCTTTATCGTTACTTATGTCAGCATTCGCACTTCTGATACCTCCAGCAAACCTCACGGTTCACCTTCAGCGGCTTACAGAACGCTCCCCTACCCAGCAACATTAATATGTCGCTGCCGCAGCTTCGGTGCCTGGTTTAGCCCCGTTACATCTTCCGCGCAGGCCGACTCGACCAGTGAGCTATTACGCTTTCTTTAAATGATGGCTGCTTCTAAGCCAACATCCTGGCTGTCTGAGCCTTCCCACTTCGTTTCCCACTTAACCAGGACTTGGGGACCTTAGCTGGCGGTCTGGGTTGTTTCCCTCTTCACGACGGACGTTAGCACCCGCCGTGTGTCTCCCGTGATAACATTCTCCGGTATTCGCAGTTTGCATCGGGTTGGTAAGTCGGGATGACCCCCTAGCCGAAACAGTGCTCTACCCCCGGAGATGAGTTCACGAGGCGCTACCTAAATAGCTTTCGGGGAGAACCAGCTATCTCCCGGTTTGATTGGCCTTTCACCCCCAGCCACAAGTCATCCGCTAATTTTTCAACATTAGTCGGTTCGGTCCTCCAGTTAGTGTTACCCAACCTTCAACCTGCCCATGGCTAGATCACCGGGTTTCGGGTCTATACCCTGCAACTTCGCGCCCCGTTAAGACTCGGTTTCCCTGCGGCTCCCCTAAACGGTTAACCTTGCTACAGAATATAAGTCGCTGACCCATTATACAAAAGGTACGCAGTCACACCCGAAGGTGCTCCCACTGCTTGTACGTACACGGTTTCAGGTTCTCTTTCACTCCCCTCGCCGGGGTTCTTTTCGCCTTTCCCTCACGGTACTGGTTCACTATCGGTCAGTCAGGAGTATTTAGCCTTGGAGGATGGTCCCCCCCTGTTCAGACAGGATACCACGTGTCCCGCCCTACTCGTCGAGCTCACACTGCCAGCGTCTTCGGATACGGGGCTGTCACCCTTTACTGCCGGCCTTTCCAGACCGTTCTCCTGACGCTGACACTGCTGATCGCTCTGGGCTCCTCCCCGTTCGCTCGCCGCTACTGGGGGAATCTCGGTTGATTTCTTTTCCTCGGGGTACTGAGATGTTTCAGTTCCCCCGGTTCGCCTCCTGCCCCTATGAATTCAGGTCAGGATAGTGCAACGGATTGCACTGGGTTGCCCCATTCGGGTATCGCCGGTTATTGCGGTTCCTATCACCTTACCGGCGCTTATCGCAGATTAGCACGCCCTTCATCGCCTCTGACTGCCTAGGCATCCACCGTGTACGCTTAGTCGCTTAACCTCACAACCCGAAGAAGTCTTCGGACTGGAGTTTTGAGAGACTCCTCAATAGTTGTCTTTGACATCTACTGAGTGTTTCAAATTTTCAGCTTGTTCCAGATTGTTAAAGAGCATCTATTTCACACTAGACTGATAAGTCTCAATCTATTCTGAAATCACATCGTCAAGAGTCGATCATGGTGGAGCTAAGCGGGATCGAACCGCTGACCTCCTGCGTGCAAGGCAGGCGCTCTCCCAGCTGAGCTATAGCCCCATTTATCACGTTACCGGCTTGCCGCCAATTCAAAAAAATTGGTAGGCCTGAGTGGACTTGAACCACCGACCTCACCCTTATCAGGGGTGCGCTCTAACCACCTGAGCTACAAGCCTGTGCCGATACCGTCTCTTTCTTCATCAGACAATCTGTGTGAACACTCACAGTTCACCCTCATAGGTTAAGGAGGTGATCCAACCGCAGGTTCCCCTACGGTTACCTTGTTACGACTTCACCCCAGTCATGAATCACAAAGTGGTCAGCGCCCTCCCGCAGGTTAAGCTACCGACTTCTTTTGCCACCCACTCCCATGGTGTGACGGGCGGTGTGTACAAGGCCCGGGAACGTATTCACCGTAGCATGCTGATCTACGATTACTAGCGATTCCGACTTCATGGAGTCGAGTTGCAGACTCCAATCCGGACTACGACAGACTTTATGAGGTCCGCTTGCTCTCGCGAGGTCGCTTCTCTTTGTATCCGCCATTGTAGCACGTGTGTAGCCCTACTCGTCAGGGCCATGATGACTTGACGTCATCCCCACCTTCCTCCGGTTTATCACCGGCAGTCTCCCTTGAGTTCCCACCCTAACGTGCTGGCAACAAAGGATAAGGGTTGCGCTCGTTGCGGGACTTAACCCAACATTTCACAACACGAGCTGACGACAGCCATGCAGCACCTGTCTCAGCGCTCCCGAAGGCACGCCTCTGTCTCCAAAGGCTTCGCTGGATGTCAAGAGTAGGTAAGGTTCTTCGCGTTGCATCGAATTAAACCACATGCTCCACCGCTTGTGCGGGCCCCCGTCAATTCATTTGAGTTTTAATCTTGCGACCGTACTCCCCAGGCGGTCGATTTAACGCGTTAGCTCCGGAAGCCACACCTCAGGGGCACAACCTCCAAATCGACATCGTTTACGGCGTGGACTACCAGGGTATCTAATCCTGTTTGCTCCCCACGCTTTCGCACCTGAGCGTCAGTCTTCGTCCAGGGGGCCGCCTTCGCCACCGGTATTCCTCCACATCTCTACGCATTTCACCGCTACACGTGGAATTCTACCCCCCTCTACGAGACTCTAGCCCACCAGTCTTAGATGCCATTCCCAGGTTAAGCCCGGGGATTTCACATCTAACTTAATGGACCGCCTGCGTGCGCTTTACGCCCAGTAATTCCGATTAACGCTTGCACCCTCCGTATTACCGCGGCTGCTGGCACGGAGTTAGCCGGTGCTTCTTCTGCGGGTAACGTCAATCGCAAAGTGTATTCAACTTCACGCCTTCCTCCCCGCTGAAAGTACTTTACAACCCGAAGGCCTTCTTCATACACGCGGCATGGCTGCATCAGGCTGCCGCCCATTGTGCAATATTCCCCACTGCTGCCTCCCGTAGGAGTCTGGGCCGTGTCTCAGTCCCAGTGTGGCTGGTCATCCTCTCAGACCAGCTAGGGATCGTCGCCTAGGTGAGCCCTTACCCCACCTACTAGCTAATCCCATCTGGGTTCATCCGATGGCGTGAGGCCCGAAGGTCCCCCACTTTGCTCCCCAGAGGTTATGCGGTATTAGCCACCGTTTCCAGTGGTTATCCCCCTCCATCGGGCAGATCCCCAGACATTACTCACCCGTCCGCCGCTCGCCGGCAGGAAAGCACGCTTTCCCCCGCTGCCGCCCGACTTGCATGTGTTAGGCCTGCCGCCAGCGTTCAATCTGAGCCATGATCAAACTCTTCAATTCAAAGTTTGCTGCTCAAAGAATTAAACTGTTAGTTCGTAATGAATTAACTGTTCAGTCACTCTTCAAGACTTAATCTTTTTGCCTTTCGGCTTTCGACGGTGTCTTGCGAGTGCCCACACAGATTGTCTGATTAATTTGTTAAAGAGCATGGGCAACCGAACCTACGTTCCGGGTTGCGAGGCAGCGTATCTTACGCTTTCCTCTCAGCGTGTCAAGCCTTTATTTTCGTGGCCTGTCACTCCTGTCATCCCGACTTATTTGTGTGTTTGTCGTGACAACGGATGCGCATTATAGGGTGTTTTCTGGCGCTGACAATAGTTTTTTTGAAAAAAATTATCATTTGCTGAATTACACAGCAAAACCCAGACTTATACGAAGTTATACACAAGTTATTAACAGATGGATATTTCGATAAAATTTATCGAGCATCACGCAAACGTTTGCGTTACAATCATAGCAGAAAAAATTACCACATAATTTTTTAATGGCACATTCTTGTTTGATGAAATCCAAGGGATCACACTAATGCAACAGCTTCGTCCAATCCATCGTGCCCTGCTGAGTGTTTCTGACAAAGCGGGTATTGTTGAATTTGCTAAGGCCTTATCCAATCGCGGTGTCGAACTGCTTTCAACAGGGGGAACAGCACATCTACTGGCCGAAGCAGGTCTGAATGTTACCGAAGTTTCCGACTATACTGGTTTTCCTGAAATGATGGATGGAAGAGTGAAAACACTTCATCCTAAAGTACATGGCGGCATTCTTGGTCGACGCGGGCAAGATGATGCAGTGATGGCGCAACACCAGATTGCACCGATTAATATGGTAGTCGTCAACCTTTACCCTTTCGCGCAAACTGTCGCGAAGCCGGATTGCTCTCTGGAAGATGCGGTGGAGAATATCGATATTGGCGGCCCGACCATGGTTCGCTCCGCAGCCAAGAACCATAAAGATGTCGCTATTGTTGTCAATAGCCAGGATTATAATAAGATTATAGAGGAAATGGATAACCATCAGAATTCTCTGACTCAATCAACCCGCTTCGATCTGGCTATTAAAGCATTTGAACATACAGCCGCTTATGACAGCATGATCGCCAACTATTTTGGCAAACTGGTTCCTGCTTATCACGGTGAAATCGACCAACCGTCAGGTAAATTCCCTCGTACGCTAAATCTGAACTTCATCAAGAAGCAAGATATGCGTTATGGTGAGAATAGTCATCAGGATGCTGCTTTCTATATAGAAGAGAATATAGAAGAAGCTTCTATTGCTACAGCCACACAACTACAAGGCAAATCGCTCTCTTACAATAATATCGCAGATACCGATGCCGCTTTGGAGTGCGTGAAAACCTTTTCAGAACCTGCTTGCGTGATTGTCAAACATGCCAATCCTTGTGGCGTTGCGATTGGAACTAATATCCGTACAGCTTATGAGCGTGCATTCACAACTGATCCTACCTCAGCATTTGGTGGAATTATTGCCTTTAACCGTGAACTGGATGCAGATACTGCCAGAGCTATCATTGAGCGTCAGTTTGTTGAAGTCATCATTGCACCCACTATTCATGAAGCAGCCTTGCCAATTCTGGCAACCAAACAAAATGTCCGCGTTCTGTCCTGTGGCGAATGGTATTCACCCGCTGCCGGGTTAGATTTCAAACGTGTCAATGGTGGTTTATTGGTACAAGAACGTGACTTAGGTATGGTAACGAAAGCTCAGTTACGGGTAGTTTCTAAACGTCAACCAACAGAACAAGAAATGCAGGATGCGCTATTCTGCTGGAAAGTCGCTAAGTTTGTTAAATCCAATGCCATTGTTTATGCCAAAGATAATATGACAATCGGTATTGGTGCAGGCCAGATGAGCCGTGTTTATTCAGCTAAGATCGCAGGAATTAAGGCAGCCGATGAAGGGCTGAAAGTTCAGGGATGTGCTATGGCTTCTGATGCTTTTTTCCCGTTCCGAGACGGTATTGATGCTGCCGCAGCCGTGGAAGTGAGTTGTGTGATCCAGCCTGGCGGCTCTATACGTGATGATGAAGTGATTGCTGCTGCTGATGAGCATGGCATCGCCATGATTTTTACTGGTATGCGTCATTTCCGCCATTAACCTATCTGAGCTTTATAATAGGAGAACCTGATGAATGTACTGATTATTGGTAGTGGCGGAAGGGAACATGCACTGGCGTGGAAAGCAGCTCAATCTCCGCTGGCAAATCAAGTTTATGTCGCACCGGGTAACGCTGGAACAGCATTGGAAGCGAATCTAAAGAATGTAGATATTGCCGCAACAGATGTTGATGGTTTATTGGCCTTTGCTCAAGGCCATAATATTGCTCTCACTATTGTAGGGCCAGAAGCCCCTCTGGTTATCGGTGTAGTTGATGCTTTTCAACAGGCAGGGCTGACAATCTTTGGCCCGACTAAGGCAGCCGCCCAACTGGAAGGTTCTAAGGCTTTCACCAAAAATTTCCTCGCACGTCACCATATACCAACAGCGGCTTACCAAAATTTCACAGAAGTTGAACCCGCTCTCGCTTATCTGGAAAAAATGGGAGCACCTATTGTCATTAAGGCCGATGGCCTAGCGGCAGGTAAAGGGGTAGTTGTCGCCATGACGATGGAAGAGGCTCAGAACGCTGTTAAAGATATGCTGGCGGGCAATGCATTTGGTGATGCAGGGCATCGGATTGTCATTGAAGAATTTCTGGACGGAGAAGAAGCCAGTTTTATTGTTATGGTAGATGGTAAAAATGTGGTTCCCATGGCAACCAGCCAGGATCACAAACGGGTCGGTGATGGAGACACAGGGCCAAATACTGGCGGAATGGGCGCATACTCTCCAGCACCAGTTATAAATAATGAGATCCACCAGCGTGTGATGGAGAAAATCATTTACCCGACAATCGAAGGTATGGCTGTGGAAGGACATACCTATGTCGGTTTTCTCTATGCAGGTTTGATGATTGATAAACAAGGTGAGCCGAAAGTTATCGAATTTAACTGCCGTTTTGGTGATCCTGAAACCCAACCCATTATGATGCGTTTGCGCTCTGATTTGGTTGCACTCTGTCTCGCTGGAGCAAAAGGCCAGTTAGATGGTAAAACATCCGAATGGGATGCCCGCTCTGCACTGGGTGTAGTGTTAGCGGCAAATGGTTATCCGTCTGATTATACCAAAGGTGATGTGATCACTGGCTTGAATCAAGAAGCACCATTCAACGAAACTCAATCTGATGAAAAAGTTTTCCACGCGGGAACAGCCCTCAAGGATACAGAAGTAGTAACCGCAGGTGGCCGTGTTTTATGTGTTACGGCATTGGGTGACAATATTGCAGAAGCACAAAAAAAGGCTTACTTGAAAGCTGGAAAGATTAGTTGGGAAGGTTGTTTTTATCGGAAAGATATTGGTTATCGCGCCATTGCGCGTCTGAAATAAAATAGTCGGAAAGAGCTGACGAAAGTACAGGCTTACAACTTATCTTTCGTCGGCTCCCAGCGACAAAAATCATCATTGGCAACCAGTAATAACTGCCTCCCTGCTGGTGCTTCCAACCATGCAATTGTGAGTATACCATAGCTATTCTTGTGCCTTTCTTCGAGCCATATTCGATCCTGAGGCTCAAACTCAATAAATAATTTTTTCCCCGCACAAGTAGTCACTTCACCATTCTGCCAATGTCCCTGAACCAGTTTAACTTCCCCTGCGATTAGAGCATTGCTGATTTCCTCTGTCCGTTTAGCATCAAACTGCAAGCTAATAATGTCATCATTGGAGAGTTGTTCACGTCGGCTATCGAACTGGCTTTGCATAAAAATAACATTGTTCTCTCTATCCAACCGCAAAATCTTTTCTGCCGGATGATTATTGAGTACGTTACGACGCACTTGCCACAAATTCCCTCGGCGGTATTCATAGAAAGAGACAGTGGTATTTTTATGATGGTAGGGGCTGTAAACACTCATAATGACTTGAGGTTTACTATTTTGATCATTCAAGCGCCATAAGCGGATAACACCACCATCGGTAATGAAACCACTGGCGCTGAAAATTGGAGTTTTTGGTTGAACTGAACAGGCGCTGAGCAATGAGATAACCCCCAATGCTAGCAGCCCCTGTAGCGTCAACAAAAGGGGCTTTGAATTCCCCTCTCTCTTCTTTTTTCGCAATACGATTACTTAACTGCGTCTTTTAGTGCTTTACCAGCAGAGAAAGCAGGTACGTTTGCTGCTGCAATTTTGATTTCTTTACCAGTCTGTGGGTTACGACCAGTGCGCTCTGCACGATGATTAACTTTGAAAGTACCAAAGCCAACCAGTTGCACTGCATCACCGTTTTTCAGAGATTCAGTGATTGCATTCAAAGTTGATTCCAGGGCAGCTTTAGCCTGAGTTTTGGTCAGATCAGCACCTGCTGCGATTGCATCAACTAATTCAGTCTTATTCATAGATTATCCTTACAGTGTGTTTATCGTTTGCAAAGCATCGAGTGCGACGGATATGCCGATTTGACAGCACCCCTGCATACACGCACCGATAGCCACTTCTTTTCGCCCTCAATGTAGAACAGAGTGAGGGCAAATGTGAAGTCTTTAAATCCGGCAATTCAAGCACTAAGTCACGTTTTATGACTTATCACTCCAAGTTTATGCCGATATTACTGACCCCGCACTCACGGAGATCAGCCTTTAATCCTTTAATTAATTCTATGTCCCGTTCTTCGCAGTTCGCCAATAAACGGTAAATCTCCCATTGAATATCCCATTCTTCTTCAATGGCAGGCAATGCCTTTAATTCATCCTCTGTCATTTCTTTACCAATTTGGGTCATTTCCAGCATGGCGACAGTTCGGATGGATATTTCACTGACGGCTATTGCATGCTCTAACGTTGAACCACTCAAACGCGAATGAATGACTTCACCTAATGCAATACACGCATCAATTGCTGGATACACACCATAAATATCATAGCTATCTGCTGATGGGATAATGGCTTCCAGTTTTTCCAGCTGGTTATCAAAATTTACTTTTGCATCTTTGACAACTAATGTCTCCCAAACCAGATCGAGAATGCGACGATATTGCGCAGGATCTGCAAACTCAGTCTGGCGACAAAATGCTTGATAGTTTGGATACATCCGCTCACATAGACTAGCCATAAAAGTCAAATGTTGCCAACTTTCAAGTTTCTCCAACCTCAGGTGGATCGGGTTTCTTAACATTAGCTGTTACTCATGATACTTAATTTGCGTCGAAGTTTACCTGAAAATCAAGAATATCCACATATTTCCGCCTAAATTATAGATTCTTCTGCATTGTTTGCTTAAAAAACGGTCTATTTGAGGCAATTCCATCAGCCCAACGGGTCGGTTCAGGCAGTTTATATCCTTTCATACAATGCTCAATCCAATAGATAGCACTCTCAATACTGATCTTATGACCGATGGAAATATAGAGTGGATTACATCTTTTTTTACTCCGCCATACGAGACCAATCTGTTCACCATGATCGATCAACGGCTGGCTACTACCCAATGCCTCGCCCACAGGCTCATGCTCACCACATAAACGACTTTTAGCTATCCCGATTGTCGGAACATCCACCAACAAGCCAAAATGGCTGGCGACCCCCAGACGCCTCGGATGGGCAATACCCTGACCATCAACCATCACCAGATTAGGTCGTAGACTTAGCTTATTCCATGCTGCGAGCAATGCCGGATATTCACGAAATGAGAGTAAGCCGGGGATATAGGGGAGTACAGTTTCCACCCTCGCAATTTGATATTCTACCAGTTTAAGGGTGGGATAATGCAAGATAGCAATGGCTGCACAGGTTATCGTCCCGTTTTCTTCAAACCCAACGTCCGCGCCTGCAATGAATTCCGGCACAAAAGATGCAGAAAAAGCATCATGGCGGATAACCTGTCGTGCTTTTTCTATTTGTTCCTGACGTAATGCCTTCGTATCAATCATAGGCTATTGATGATATTTTACTGAAAGTCTGTGTACTGCTTCGACAAAAGCCCCTGCATGTTCTGGCGGAACATCCTGATGGATCCCATGCCCCAGATTAAAAACGTGCCCGCTGCCTGCACCAAAGTCTTGTAGGATCGTCGAAACTTCTTGTTCAATTCGCGCTGGCACAGCATACAGCATGGATGGGTCCATATTACCTTGTAAAGCCACTTTATCCCCGACACGGCGGCGGGCTGCGGCAATATTCGTTGTCCAATCCAGCCCAAGTGCATCACAACCTGTTGCTGCCATCGCTTCAAGCCACTGCCCGCCGCCTTTTGTAAACAGAGTCACAGGTACACGGCGGCCTTCATGTTCACGGATCAATCCATCGACAATTTTATGCATATATTGCAAAGAAAATTCCTGATAATCACGCTGAGATAACACACCGCCCCAAGTATCGAAAATCATGACAGATTGAGCACCCGCTTTAATTTGCGCGTTCAGATATAGAATAACGCTGTTTGCCAATTTATCCAGCAATAGATGCAATGTCGCGGGCTCAGCATACATCATGGCTTTGATCTTAGTAAATGCCTTACTGCTTCCCCCTTCGACCATATAAGTCGCCAGTGTCCACGGACTGCCAGAAAAACCGATCAGAGGAACTTGCCCTGCTAGTGCTTTGCGGATCGCTCGAACAGCATCCATCACATAACCCAGCTCCATCTCTGGATCGGGGACAGATAATTTTTCCACATTAGCACGATTAAGGATCGGAAATTGAAAACACGGCCCTTCACCTGCTTCAAAATAAAGCCCCAATCCCATTGCATCGGGGATCGTCAAAATATCAGAAAATAGAATCGCCGCATCCAATGGAAAACGTCGCAAGGGTTGGAGCGTAACTTCGCAAGCCAATTCAGTATTTTTGCATAACGAGATGAAATCCCCCGCCTTCTGACGCGTAGCTTTATATTCAGGTAAATAGCGTCCTGCCTGACGCATCATCCACACTGGTGTAATATCGACAGGCTGACGTAATAAGGCGCGCAGATAGCGGTCGTTTTTCAACTCATTCATGACAAGCTCCCTTGATTATCGACAAAAAGCGCGCGCATGATAACACGTTGGAAGCCGAACTTCCGTCTTGACTACCAATAAATAAACGTTCAAGCGCCAATCCTCCGAAAACAAATGACACCAAATAAAAAAAAATTATGTGCAGAGTCACAAAACCCAGAACAAGGACTATGCACACCAATTCATCGCTCTCATCATGTTACATTAATGCAACATCTGCGTTACGTGGAGGCAATACCGTTTTTCACGTTGCCATAACCCTTCATTGTTTGCGCTCTTCAGTTAATCATTGGACAAATTGGTTTACGTTAGTTAATTGTTTAGTTAGTTAACTGTGTCAAAGCGCTTATGAAGTCATTTTCATTGATAAATAACCTACTTACATGGAGGAGTTTCGACTAATGCGTTTATCCACTTTAGTACTAGCTATTGGCTTGGCACTAGGCTCTCAGGCGCAAGCCGAAGAAAATAAACTGGGATCTGACTACACGAACATATCAAGTGATCAGGTAAAGGAGGTGAGTGTGACTGGTGAAGCTAATCAACAGCAATACAAGAAGAACAAAAATCCTTTCTTCTCCCCAAGTGTACTACCGTTCCAAGCTCCTCCGTTCAATAAGATAAAAGAAACAGACTATGCCCCCGCGATTGCTGCTGGTATTAAACAGAAACTGAAGGAGGTAGAGAAGATCGCCAATAATCCCGCCACACCTAATTTTAAAAATACATTTGTCGCGCTGGAGAAATCGGGTGCAATGTTGACACGAGTGCTGAACGTATTTGGGGCGATGACGTCAGCTAATACCACTAACGGACTACAAAAACTGAATGAGGAAACTTCACCAAAGCTGGCGGCGATGAATGATGAAATTATGCTGAACAGTAAACTGTTCAACCGTATCAAAGCCATATACCAGCAGCGCGAGACGTTGAATCTGGATCCGGAATCGCGCCGATTGGTGGAGGTGACTTATCAAAACTTCGTGTTAGCAGGAGCCAACTTGTCTGATGCGGATAAAGCAAAGTTAAAAGCTTTGAATCAGGAAGCAGCAAAACTCAGTACCCAGTTTACTAACAAACTGCTGGCGGCAACCCAAAATGGTGCGCTGGTTATTCAAGATAAAGCCAGGCTGGACGGGCTGTCCGAGGGCGAAATTGCCGCGGCTGCACAGGCCGCCAGTGAGCGTAAGCTAGACAAACAGTGGCTGTTGGTATTGCAAAACACCACCCAACAACCGAGTCTGCAAAATCTGAAAGATCGTAATACGCGTAAAGCGTTATTTGAGGCATCGTGGACCCGAGCCGAAAAAGGTGACGATAATGACACACGTCAAACCTTAGCTCGATTAGCGAAGATCCGTTCTGAACAGGCTAAGCTGCTGGGCTTCCCGGATTATGCATCGTGGAAACTGCAAAATCAGATGGCAAAAACGCCTAAAGCCGCGTTAAAATTTTTGCGTGATATTGTACCGGCAGCAACGGCACGTGCTGAGCGCGAAGCCAAAGACATTCAGGCGGTGATTGATCAGCAAAAAGGGGGCTTCAAGCTGGAGGCCTGGGACTGGCCGTTTTATGCCGAACAGGTACGCAAAGCAAAATATGATTTGGATGAATCACAGATTAAACCGTATTTCGAGCTGAATAACGTTCTGAATAATGGCGTGTTCTATGCCGCTAATCTGCTGTATGGCCTTACCTTTAAAGAGCGCAAAGACATCCCGGTTTATCAACCCGACGTTCGCGTATATGAAGTTTTCGATAAAGACAAAAAGCCATTGGCGTTGTTTTATACCGACTACTTTAAACGCGACAACAAAAGCGGTGGAGCCTGGATGAGTAATTTTGTCGATCAGTCAAAGCTCATCGGAACCAAACCGGTGATTTACAATGTCGCCAACTTTACTAAACCGGCACCGGGCCAACCAGCGCTATTGTCGTATGATGACGTGATCACAATATTCCATGAGTTTGGGCATGCCTTGCACGGAATGTTTGCCGATCAGGAATATCCGAGCCTGTCCGGCACCAACACCGCCCGTGATTTTGTGGAATTTCCATCACAATTTAATGAGTATTGGGCGCGTGATCCAAAAGTGTTTGCCCATTATGCCAAGCATTACCAAACCGGTGAAGCAATGCCACAAACGTTGGTGGATAAAATCAATAAAGCTGACAAATTCAACAAAGGTTATAACATGACCGAGCTTCTGTCAGCCGCGTTGCTAGATATGCACTGGCATATGCTGACCGCTGCTCAACCACAGCAGGACGTGGATAAGTTTGAAGCCGAGTCTCTGCAACAAGACAACATCTATCTCAGCTACGTGCCGCCGCGCTATCGTTCCAGCTATTTCAACCACATTTGGGGTGGCGGTTATTCTGCCGGTTATTATGCTTATCTGTGGACAGAAATGCTGGCAGATGATGCTTTTGCCTGGTTTACCGAACACGGAGGTCTGACGGCAGAGAATGGCCAACGTTTCCGCGATAAAGTGTTGTCACGTGGTAATAGTGAAGACTTGGAAAAACTGTATATCGACTGGCGCGGTAAGCCACCGAGTATCAAGCATATGCTGAAAAACAGAGGCCTAGAGGAACAAAAACAATAAGGTGTATTAAAGATTGAGAGTTACCCATTTTGATATGGGTATAGTCCCCTTATACAAAACACAAGGTAACTCTCATGCTTTATACGGTCGCGGGAGGAATAGCTGTTACCCGGCTACTCCCGCACAGATCTCCCGCACAAATATGGACACGTTTTGAAAAGGATTAACTCATTGATCAATAACATCATTACTGACGACATAATGCAACCGTTTCCTCAATCAAACGGCGGGCAATCGTGTCAGACGTAGGGATAAGAGGAAGCTCATCATAACGATACCAATCTGCGCTGATAAGTTCGACAGGGTCATGTTCAATTTCACCGCTATCATAATCCGCCAGAAATCCCATCATCAATGAATTTGGGAAAGGCCACGGCTGAGAAGCAACATAACGCAAGTTACGGATTTTTATCCTACTTTCTTCCATCACCTCACGATGCACAGCTTCTTCCAGTGTTTCTCCCACTTCAACAAATCCGGCAAGTACCGTATGAATACCGTTACGATGACGCTGATGCTGTGCCAGCAGAATGTGATCACCACGACGAATGCCGACAATAATGCAAGGCGCAATTTGCGGATAATAATGTTCATCACAATGCTGGCACAAACAGGCCCATTCATGCTGACTCTGTTGCATTTCTCGGCCACAATAACCACAGTAATGATGTGAACGGTAGAACTCAGCCAATTGGATCCCACGTCCTGCCAATTGAAATAACCTGGGATCTTGCTCTGCAACCCGACGAGGAGAAGACATATCTGCTTCCATTTTATGACGTATCAACCAAACAGTTTCTCCCAACCATTCACCGATAGCGTAAGCCACATAACCTTGCAATGACCACTGATTGGCTGTTCCTAATGGCAATTCCCCTTGTGGTAGCCATACTCTATTTTCCAGACTGACAATCCACCAGCCTCGTTCTATACCTGTCAATTTTTTTTGCATCATCAATTCCATCATGTGTTGCATCGTATTTTGTGTTATAGCCAAATTAAGTTATAACCACATTAAAATGTTAATTAAATGTTATAAAAAATCAATATAAGTACAGCATACTCCTCTTCATCGTATTTTGTCTGCAATCTGTTATATTAATTACGTTTCTGAATGTTCATTTAATGCAGATAAAGTGTTTGATTTACTTTCAATCAATAATATGAAGGTATCAATAGGTATCCTAAATTAAGGAATAACAATTATGTCACAACAGATTGCCGTATTTGATCTGGATGACACCCTGATTTGTGGAGATTCCAGCCAGTTCTGGACCCATTATTTATGGGAAAAAGGCATCATTACAGACCCGCACTTTATAGAGGCAGACCAGAAAATGATATCGGATTACTGTGCAGGAAAGCTGAATATGCAAGCGTATCTGGCGACCAACTTGCAGGCACTCAGCCAAATTCCTCATGAGCAAATAGATATCTGGCTGACCGATTTTGTGGAAACCAAAATCAAACCTGTCTTCTATCCTGCCGCCAGAAAACAATTAGATATCTACCGCCATCAAAACATTCCTGTCATCATCATTTCTGCCACCGTTTCTTTTGTCGTTAAGAAAATCGCTACTGCATTTGGAATACAAACAGCAATGGGGATTGATATGGTAATGAAAGATGGTTGTTATACCGGAGATATTCAGGGCATCCCTACTTTCCGGGAAGGGAAAGTTGCCCGCTTACAACAATGGCTGACAGAACAGAATTTATCGCCACAACATATCTATTTTTATACAGACTCTGCGAATGACTTACCAATGTGCCGATTTGCCAGCGAAGTTTTTACCGTCAATCCAGATAGACAATTGCAGGCGGCGGCAGAAGCTCATGGTTGGAAACAATTGAATTGGACTTTATAGTCAAGCCATTAACCTCAGGAAGTCAGTTTCACACGAAGAATACTGGTTTCAGCTCAGCGTTTTCTGGTTGCAGTTTTCAGAATCCCCTTTATACTCTGGGTGTTTTCTTGTCGGAGTGCCTAGCGTTCATCTGTATCACGGTGGACACAGGCTGAGACCGTTTATTCGGGATCCGCAGAACCTGATCGGGCTAATACCCGCGAAGGGAACAAGAGTAATCACCCCGCTGATAGGTTCTTCTTTTTGTTGTACAGATTGTTGTACAAATAAGTTGTCGTGCAAATAAATCTGTTCGGATGACATAATTCAGCAATCAACCATTACTCCCTGCGAGCTCCAGACAAGCAATTTTCTCAACTTAAGCCCTCTCTGAGCGTCATGTTTATTTGCGCAATGAGACAGGCGATAACACAGTCAGGAATTTGCTATGTCTAATGCGATTAATAACAACAGCGTTACCTCTACCGCTAACATTATCCCTGCAACCAATATCTCACCTAAAGCTCATCCAGCACGGCCACGTAAAGCCCAACGAGATGCAGCACAGGAATTTATCAGTTCGATTCAAGGTGTGACATTTCCCAATTCAAACCGTATTTATCTGGCAGGATCACGCGAAGATATTCAGGTTCCCATGCGGGAAATT
The DNA here is from genome assembly GCF_037996745.1 of Xenorhabdus siamensis. Taxonomy (NCBI): domain Bacteria; kingdom Pseudomonadati; phylum Pseudomonadota; class Gammaproteobacteria; order Enterobacterales; family Morganellaceae; genus Xenorhabdus; species Xenorhabdus siamensis. The sequence continues at coordinate 468,190 of NZ_JBBMXE010000005.1, read as the reverse complement.
CAGTTATCTCCCACACTGATTGGCGGAACGAAAGAGGATCCTCAATTTGAGGAGAATGAACCCGTACCTGTTTATGACACTTCCGGCCCTTATGGTGATCCAGAAGCCATACTGGACGTAAAAACGGGTTTGCAGAAAATCCGCCAACCGTGGATTGAAGAGCGCAATGATACTGAACCTGTTGCAAGACTCAGTTCTGACTTTACTCAACAGCGTCTTACAGATGCCGGACTGGATCACCTGCGCTTCAAACATCGTTCTCAGCCATTGAAAGCCAAACAGGGCAAGCGCGTGACTCAATTGTACTATGCACGACAAGGTATCATCACACCGGAAATGGAATTCATCGCACTGCGTGAAAATATGGGACGTGAACGTATCCGCAGTCAGGTACTACGCCAACAACATGCAGGGCAAAGTTTCGGCGCAAACTTACCGGATAACATCACCCCTGAATTTGTCCGTCAGGAAGTCGCATCTGGCCGTGCGATTATTCCTGCTAACATTAATCATCCAGAATCTGAACCGATGATTATCGGTCGTAATTTTTTGGTAAAAGTTAATGCCAATATCGGTAATTCCTCTGTCACTTCCTCTATCGAAGAAGAAGTCGAAAAATTGATTTGGTCTACCCGTTGGGGAGCTGACACGGTAATGGATCTCTCCACCGGACGCTACATCCACGAAACCCGTGAATGGATACTACGTAACAGCCCAGTACCCATCGGCACAGTCCCTATTTATCAAGCACTGGAAAAAGTCAATGGCATCGCGGAAAACCTGACATGGGAAATATTTCGCGATACGTTACTGGAGCAGGCTGAACAAGGCGTGGATTATTTCACCATCCATGCGGGGGTGTTGCTGCGTTACGTTCCTATGACCGCCAAGCGCCTGACAGGCATTGTTTCCCGTGGTGGTTCAATTATGGCGAAATGGTGCCTTTCCCATCATCAGGAAAATTTTCTCTATACCCACTTTTGTGAAATTTGTGAAATTTGTACGGCCTACGACGTTTCCCTCTCTTTGGGGGACGGATTGCGCCCCGGCTCCATTCAGGATGCTAATGATGAAGCTCAATTTGCCGAACTGTATACCCTCGGTGAGCTGACCAAAATCGCCTGGGAATATGATGTACAGGTGATGATAGAAGGGCCGGGGCATATTCCGATGCAGTTAATTCGCCGCAATATGACAGAAGAACTGGAGCACTGCCACGAAGCACCATTCTATACCTTGGGACCACTGACAACGGATATTGCGCCGGGTTATGACCATTTCACCTCCGGTATTGGTGCTGCAATGATCGGTTGGTTCGGCTGTGCCATGCTGTGTTATGTTACGCCCAAAGAGCATCTCGGCCTGCCAAACAAAGAAGATGTGAAGCAAGGGCTGATCACCTACAAAATCGCCGCTCATGCAGCAGATCTTGCTAAAGGTCATCCCGGTGCACAAATCCGCGATAACGCCATGTCAAAAGCTCGTTTTGAATTCCGTTGGGAAGATCAATTTAATCTGGCACTTGATCCTGAAACTGCCCGCGCTTACCACGATGAAACCTTACCACAAGAATCCGGTAAGGTTGCTCACTTCTGCTCAATGTGTGGGCCAAAATTCTGTTCAATGAAGATCACGCAAGATGTGCGAGATTATGCCGCAAAACTAGAGCAAGAAGCTGGCATGGAACAGATGTCCGAAGAATTCCGTGCTCATGGCAGTGAACTGTATCACCGTGCCGAGGATATCAACGATGTCAAATCAGCTTAAAACAATATCCTTTGCTCCGACTGAACATAGGTTGGGGCTATATCCCGTTGTGGATTCCCTGATGTGGATTGAGCGATTACTGGAAGCAGGTGTCAGGACTCTGCAATTGCGCATCAAAGATATGTCCGAAGAGCAAGTGGAGGACGATATCCGGCAAGCCATTACACTGGGGAATCAATACAACGCCCGTCTGTTCATTAACGATTACTGGCGTCTGGCAATCAAACACCGTGCCTATGGCGTACATCTGGGGCAAGAAGATTTGGATATCGCCGATCTTCAGGCCATCCAACAGGCCGGACTTCGTCTGGGTATTTCCACCCACAACGAACAGGAATTAGCACGGGCAAAAGCTCTGCGCCCATCTTATATCGCACTGGGACATATTTTCCCGACCACGACCAAAGAGATGCCATCACCACCACAGGGGCTAATCGCACTGAAACATCAGGTGGAGATCACGCCAGAGTTCCCTACCGTTGCCATCGGCGGTATCTCACTGGAACGTGTACCGGATGTGATCGCAACAGGTGTCGGGGGTGTGGCGCTGGTCAGTGCCATCACTAAAGCCAAAGATTGGCGACAGGCAACATCCAAATTGCTTTATTTAGTTGAAGGAATAATGGTTGCAGGGATCGTTGAGAGAAATGATCGGAGGATCTTATGTTGAACGATCAAGAATTTATGCGGTATAGCCGCCAATTGTTACTGGAAGACATCGGTCCTGACGGACAAGAAAAATTAAAAGCAGGCAAGGTATTAATTGTTGGAATGGGGGGGTTAGGCTCCCCCGCAGCACTTTATCTCGCCGCAGCAGGAGTAGGGCACCTCTATCTTGCAGATGATGACAAATTACATGTCTCTAACCTGCAACGCCAAATCCTCTATCGCACGGCAGATATTTCCGCCGGAAAAGCGGTTCTGGCGGCAGAACAATTGGCCGATTTAAATCCCCTCGTCAATCTCACCGTTATTAGCGAGCGACAAGATAAAACGTCACTGACAAATCTTGTCCGGCAAGTCGACCTGATATTGGATTGCAGCGATAACATGGCAACCCGGCACGCAATTAATGCTGTCTGTGTTGAGACCCGTACACCCCTTATCAGTGGCAGTGCTGTAGGGTTCAGCGGGCAACTTATGGTGTTTGCCCCCCCTTACCAACATGGTTGTTATGCCTGTCTCTATCCCGATCAGGAAGAACCACAACGTAATTGTCGGACTGCTGGATTTGGGGCCAGTCGTCGGTGTTATCGGTACACTGCAAGCGCTGGAAGCAATCAAAATGCTGGCTGGTCTCCCTTCTCATCTGAGTGGAAAACTCCGGCTATTTGATGGCAGACAACAAAGCTGGAGCACATTACAGCTAACTGCATCACCACAATGTCCAATCTGCGGAACATTATCTTTTATAGATAAAACAGTTTCAGGAAAAAAATCGCATGAACATCATCGTCAACGATCAAACAGTCACACTGCCGGCTCCTGTGAATAAGCCTATGACGGTACAACAGTTACTGAAACATATACAGCGTACCCAACCGGGCACTGCGTTAGCTATTAATCAGACTATTATCCCGCGCTCAGCATGGGATACGCATCTGATTAATGACGGGGACAATATCCTGCTGTTTCAGGCCATTGCTGGTGGCTAATGCCGGAGGTTAATCATGTTAAAAATCGCTGATACCCCCTTTCACTCCCGCCTGTTTACAGGAACAGGTAAATTCGCCAATGCCGGATTAATGATGGAAGCTATCCGTGCCTCTGGTAGCCAGTTAGTCACAATGGCCATGAAACGTATCGATCTGCATGGCAACGATGATGGCATTCTCGCACCATTACAAGAGTCAGGAGTCAAACTCCTGCCTAATACCTCCGGGGCAAAAACCGCAGAAGAAGCCGTGTTTGCCGCCCGTCTTGCGCGGGAAGCACTGGGCACCAACTGGATCAAACTGGAAATTCACCCTGACGTAAAATACCTGTTGCCCGATCCGGTAGAAACGCTGAAAGGTGCAGAGCAGTTAGTCAAAGAAGGCTTTATTGTCCTGCCTTATTGCGGCGCAGATCCGGTTCTGTGCCGTCGTCTGGAAGAAGCTGGCTGTGCTGCTGTCATGCCATTAGGCGCTCCTATTGGTTCAAACAAGGGCTTGCTCACCCGTGATTTTCTACAAATCATTATCGAACAATCCCATGTTCCTGTCGTCGTGGACGCTGGTATTGGCGCGCCAAGCCATGCACTGGCAGCCATTGAAATGGGAGCCGATGCCGTATTGGTCAATACCGCCATCGCCGTTGCTCATAATCCGGTCAAAATGGCGCAAGCATTTAAAGCAGCCATTGAGGCAGGTGAACTTGCTCATCAGGCTGGTATGGCAAGCCAGAAATCCCATGCAGAAGCCTCCAGTCCACTGACCGATTTTCTGGGGGTGCTATGACAGGTAATATATCACCCAGTAATACAGCGACCCGTAATCGATTGACAGGAGCCACCTTCCGTCAACGCTGGCAACAGTTGGATTGGGATGACATCACGCTGCGTATCAACAGTAAAACCAGACATGATGTCGAACATGCCCTAAACAGCGAACATCTGACATTGGATGATTTTATGGCACTGCTCTCCCCGCAGCGCAGTCTTACCTTGAACCTTTGGCTCAACGGGCACAACAATTAACCCGTCAACGATTTGGTAATACCGTGGGATTTTACATCCCACTTTACCTTTCCAACCTATGCGCCAACGACTGTACTTATTGTGGTTTTTCCATGAGTAACCACATCAAACGTAAGACGCTCAATGAACAGGAAATTGAAGCTGAATGTCAGGCCATCAAAAAACTAGGGTTTGAGCATATTCTTCTGGTAACCGGGGAACATCAGAAAAAGGTTGGCATGGATTATTTTCGCCATTATCTTCCTTTAATACACCGTTACTTCAGCTCGGTCACAATGGAAGTGCAACCATTGGCACAAGAGGAATATGCAGAACTAAAAACACTAGGATTGGATGGCGTACTGGTCTATCAAGAAACCTATCATGAACCCAGTTATCAATTGCATCATCTCAAAGGGAAAAAACAAGATTTCCATTGGCGACTGGAAACCCCTGAACGACTCGGACGAGCAGGTATCGACAAAATCGGTTTGGGCGCGTTAATCGGTTTATCCTACAACTGGCGCACAGATTGTTATATGGTGGCAGAGCATTTGCTCTTCCTGCAAAAAGAATTCTGGAAAAGCCGCTATTCCATCTCTTTTCCACGCCTGCGTCCCTGTGCTGGAGGCATTGAACCCGCTTCTCTGATGAATGAAGCCGAACTGGTACAATTGATCTGTGCATTCCGCCTGCTGGCACCAGATGTAGAGCTTTCCCTCTCCACTCGTGAATCCCCCTATTTCCGTGATCACGTTGTGCCATTGGCAATAAATAGTGTCAGTGCCGGCTCCAAAACCCAACCGGGTGGTTATGTCGATAATGGCCATCACGAATTGGAGCAGTTCTCTCCAAACGATCATCGTTCTGTTGAACAGGTTGCAGATGCTTTGGTGAAAGCTGGATTGCAACCCGTCTGGAAGGATTGGGACAGTTATTTGGGCAGGTATGGATAAAAAATAACATGATATCCCTCATCCACATTGGATGAGGGATATATCATCTAACTATTTATTTAAAAGGGATTTTTTCTGGTCGGTTTGCAATCGTGCAAGCCATCATTTCAATCAAACCTGTGCATAAAACACACGGGCAGATAGAATAGGCTCTAACTCAAATCATGCAGAGCTTTGTTCAATGATGACGTCAATTTGAAATCAGAGAATTTCACCTGTAATCCTTCACGTTCCGGTGAACAACACATAGCCCCAACAAATACCTGCTGTTCAGTGTGATTACTGATATTAAAAGGAGATAACCGCAACAATGGCCATCGCTTACCATCAGTGGAATATTGCAAGCGGATAGCACCTTCCTGATAGGTCAGACGCAGCCAGAATTTATCAGGGTCACCTGGAAAAACCCCCATTGCCCAATCAGAGCAAGGAGCTGTCAGTACACTGCCAATTGTTGACTGCCCATCAGAATGCTCAATACCCGCTTTCAACCAGTGGTGCTCATCCACCAGCAACATAATACCAGCCTGATCGTATAACTGCTCAAAACGCCCTTCAATGCAGAGCTGAAAGGTGAATCCTTCTTCGATAAAAGCAGCCTCTACATAACCACCAAAAACATGCCCACTATGGCGTTGGAAGCCGTACCAGGTATCCCGCCAAAAATCGGTTTGATTATCAGTCACCACATGCAATTCATCATCTTGATGCTTCCACGAAACGGGTTCATTAAGCCAACGGCAGTGCAACAAATTCATCAATATTTCCTCTGTTATTTTCGGTCGGGTGCAATTAACCAATATCCCGTCAATAATGAAAGAGATAACAAAGCGATACAACCAAACGCGCTGTGCAATGTTATCTGATGGGCTAAACCCCCAATAATCGCAGGCCCAAGCAAAATACCTGAATATCCCATCGTAGAGACAGCAGAAACAGCCAAAGAATCAGGCATCACTTTTTGCCGTCCCGATGCGGTAAAAAACATCGGAGCCAGATTGGACAAACCAGCGCCGATCATCAGGAATGCCACCGCCAATGCAATTACACTGGATGCCAGATAAATCAAGATAAACCCTGATGTCGCCAAAATAGCGCTTGCCAAAAAAACCTGCCGATACCCACAGGCAGCGATCAGCCTGTCTCCGAAAAATCGACCGCATGTCATGGAAATAGCAAACAGGGTATAACCCAGTCCCGCCTGATGACTATCCATGCTATGAACACTGCTTAATAAGATCCCACTCCAATCCAGCATGGAACCTTCCATCAGATAAACAACAAAACAGAGAAAACCCATCAGGATCACAATACCACGCGGCAAAGCAAAAAACGGGGTATCTTCGGCTTCTGCATCATCCAGCAATCCATTCCATACCGGAAACAGCAACAGGATGATCAATAATGTCACAGCGACCATGACTAAAAATGGGGATATTCCCATAAACAACAACAAACTCACCGAACCAGCCCCGGATATTCCCCCTAAACTGAACAGGGCATGAAAACCTGACATCACAGGACTCTGTACTCTTTTTTCAATATTAACTGCGTGGATATTGGCCGAAACATCCATCGCCCCAATCCCTGCCCCAAATAAAAATAGCGCACAAGCCAGAACTGCGGGAGTAGGTAGAATACTCAATCCCGGCAACATCAAGATGGCCAGTAACGTGAAAAAAGTAAAAACTTTCCGGCAACCAAATCGTGCGGACAACATTCCTGCAACTGGCATCATAATGAAAGAGCCAATACCAAATGCCAACATCAGCAACCCCATTGCACCATCATCCAAGAACAGTCGCTCTTTGACTAATGGGATCAGAGGAGCCCAACTCGCCATACTGAAACCTGCAATAAAAAAAGAGATTTTTGTCGCCATAATAGGCTGTTTAACCAAAGAAATCGCATATTCCCCAGACATCCGCTTCCTCCATCAATTTCCACTTATGCAACGTTGTCTTACATACACAAGTCTGATAAAAAATCCCCCTTATTCAATGCCCTTCTCGATTTTTTGAAAAGAGCATTAGCTTGGGACATAAAACCCAAATCATACTGGCTAAAAATTTTTGGGGATTATATTGAGATTAACCCTGCAAATTGAGGAATATCTGTCAGACTCTTAATAACACACGTTGCCTGCTTATACTGTTCCATTACTGACAAGACATGAGGCCAGGCATATATTTGTGGAATACCCGCTTGTTTTGCTGCCATAATTCCCAAATCAGTATCTTCAATGACTAAAGTCTGCTGAACCTCCATTCTTTTCAATTTAAGCATCGCCAGATAGGGATCGGGAAAAGGCTTGGTTTGTTCAACATCATCACCAGAAATTAACGCTGGTTCTTCCGCCAAGCCCAACAACCCAAGATTGGCCAAACACACTTCGCGTGGGGCGGTCGAAACAAAGCCAAAAGCAACTCCATTTTGCTGTAAGGCTGTTAGCAAGCCAGCAACGCCTGGTCGCAAGTAATGTGTAGATAATTTATCTTGATAAACCGAGATAATCCTGTTGGTAATGCTTTGCTGTACTTGTGATGGAACACCGATCACATTCAGTGTTTCTGCCAGACTCAGGCCGATCAGTTGTTGTGGCTGAATATCGCGTGTCTGTTCAGGTGCCAGTTCACACAGCACATCAAAATGTAGCTGTTCACTATCAACAATGACCCCGTCGATATCAAAAATGACATTGAATTTATCCATCATCACTCTTCCAATACTTATCAATTATTTCAAATCAGCTACACGAATTAACACCTTACAGTTTGGCGTACTAAGCGGTATTTGAGCCTTGCCTGCAACATCACAACCAACAGTCAGAAATGCCTGCTGATAATCATCAAAATCAAAAACATGACTAATCAGGCGATCTGCCGGGATCACACCATCACGGATCATAGTGTAAGCCCGTTCAAAACTGTTGTTCAGGGAATCAATAGAACCAATCACAGAAAGGCTTTTATCCGCAATTTTTAAGATATCAAGATTGGCATGTTTGTCTTTTAAAGCAACATTCAACAACTTACCTCCCGGTGCCAAATGACCGAAAATATACTCTGTCAATTGCCCTGTAGTATCTACACACAGGTCTATTAATGCGGATTTATCGCCGTATTCCTGTGTCAGCGCTTCATCAAAATCAGTATATAATCGGCATTCCGCAGGTAAATTCTGACGGGCAAATTGGATACGATTCGGGTTTTTCTCAATCATGAACGCCTTAACGCCACGCTCATGCAACGCCCAAAGATAGAGCATCCCCATCGGTCCTGCACCTGCTACTACTGCACGAATATTGGTATGGGTAATTCCCAATTTATCCACGCCAGTCAATGTACAGCTTAATGGCTCTGTCAATGAAGCTGCTTCCATACTGACATGAGGCTCCAATTTAATCAGTGAACCCTCTTTTGCCAGATACTGCTCAGCAAATGCACCATCATAGGAAACACCCGCTTCTGTACCCATTTTCTTCTCACAATGGTTTGGGTTACCTGTCTGACACATTCTGCAACACCCACAAGAGTATGTCGGGTTAATGACTACACGATCACCAACTTGAAAACGCGTCACTCCACTACCCACTTGTGCCACAACGCCTGTCGTTTCATGACCTAATGTCGTTCCCGGTACTGCAACAGGGTAAGAACCCGTGATAATGCCTACATCAGTTCCGCATATTCCGCATACAGCGATATTCACCACCACATCATCCGGTTCAATACAGTGCAACGGCTCAACGTCCTGGACTTGAATATCCCATACTTGATTAAATTTAAGCGCTTTCATTATGCAACCTCCCTGTGTCCTTGGGCAGAAACTGTCAGCTCAGCAAACGTCAGATCCAATTTATGGAGGATTTCGTTCAAGTGCACTTGTGTACAAATCAAAGGAGGACGTACCTTGAGTGCTCGCCCTTTACCATACCGCGAACCACGCAGGATAAGTTTATGGTAGTTGGCAACCGCAATCGCCCTTGCTGCAAACTCTGGACTTGGCGTATCAAAACCAAACATATAACCAATACCCCTGACTCCGGTGATTTCAGGATACTTATGTTGTAAATCCAGTAACCCGTTACGCAGGAAGGTTTCGTTCTGACGTACATTTTCTAAGATATGTTCATCTTCAATAATATCGATGATTTCGTTTAGCGCGACCAAAGACAACGGATTAGCGCCAGAAGTGCTTGAATGCTCGAATGATTCCAATACATCCAATGAACTACGCATAAGCACACCGCCGGTTGGGATGCCAATGCCGCCTGCACCTTTGGCAAAAACGATAATATCTGGCTCTAGTTCTTTGGCATAACCTGTAGAAGCAAAGAAAGTACCAGTACGCCCAAACCCGGTCTGAACTTCATCTGCAATAATAATGATGCCATGCTGGTGGCAAATCTCCCGGATCTTGCGATAGAACTCCACGGGGAAAACAATATTCCCGCCATTCCCCTGAATCGGTTCAATAATCAGACATGCGATATTGTCGCTTGAGCCCAACTGAATGAACTGCTCCAGATCGATATACTGTGTTGCTTCATCTGGGGGTTCAGCCATGACACTACTCGGTGCTGGAATTTTTATGGAGCCTTCGATATTGATATGAAAATTTTTAAGCCGGAACGCATTGCCAGAAACCTGCGCTGTAGCAAGAGACTGACCATGATGGGCAAGAAAGAAAGAAACGATGCCCGAACGTCCTGTCGCTTTTTGAGCAATACGAATGGCACACTCCACAGCACCAGAGCCAGAAACATCCCGTAACCAAATTCTGTCTATCCCTTTAGGGGTATGTTTAACCAACTTACTCAAAATATACTGCGATATTTCTCGTGTATAGGCAGAACTCAAATGCGTACATCTATCAATCTGCTGCTTTAATTTTTCGGCGATCCTATGATTGGTGTAACCAAGCGGCAAATTAAACGTTCCCGATGCCGCATCAATATATTTTTCACCATCAATGACCAAATACGGGCCATGACCGACATAACGAGAAAGCATTTCTTCGAAATGATTCTCTTTAAGGTGATAGTCATTTTTCATAATCACTCTCCATCATTAGTTATATTTAACAAAAAACACGCTAACTATGGAGAATAAGATTAGACCTCTTTCAAATGTAATGTCGATCACAAAAAGCCCATAAAAAACATCAAATAGTTTTAAAAATTATTTAATATTTTTAAGTTATATTTTTATTTATTCATATTTATTTATGTTCTTAACAGTAATATCACACAAGGAAAAAATTAATCAGACTCCTAATCCCATCATTTGCATTAAATACTGTGCTTGCTGAATAGCTTCCTGACGATGGGTAATCCCCATTTTCTGATACAGATTGCGGATATGAGTTTTAATTGTCGTCGCTGCCACTTCCAGTTCAACAGCAATCTGCTCGTTACTGTAACCAGAATAAATTAACCCCAATACCTGCCATTCACGTTGAGTTAATGGACTATTACGAATAAGTTCAGGGACATCAGGATGAGTAAGAAGCTGCTCAACAAAAGTTTCATCAAAGTGAGCAAATTTATGCCGATTCTGGCGATTGATTTCCCGCAAGATACGCTGCGCCCGATGTTGCTCAAATTCAGGCAAGATATTGAGTTGAATGAGCTGGCGCAATTGCTGAGCCATTAACTCACCTTCAAGCACAAAATGACTGATAAACCCCGTGCGATTAGCCAAATGCAAGGCTTCCATCAGCACTTGTTGTGCTTCAGCCTTACGCTCAAGCTGCCAGTAAAGTAAATTGCATAACAATAAATTGCGATTCAGATCGCTTACCAGTTCCAGCTTTAAAGCATATTCATTCAGCGTTTCCAAAATAGCTTCCGCTTCTTCATACTGACCAAGCAAGATCTGAGCACGGGCAATATTTCGCCACTGGTTCTGGTTGAAATGATTACTGAAACTGTCAGGTTTTTCTGCCTGAACCAGCCATTGTGCCGCTGAAACATTATCCTCCAGATGTTGCCAGATAATGACCCGCAATTTATCAGTATTTGTTCGCCAGTCACGGTGATAATGCCCATTATTGAGCAGATTCTCACACCGGGATAAATGACGGCGGGCATTATCAATATCTCCACGAATCAAAGAGCATTTTGCCAGTTGAGTCAGACACTGTAATTGCTGCTGAGGCTGAAAGTCAGACAACACATCTAAACCACGACGTGCCGATTCCTCCGATTCATCAATACGCGCCCAACACCACAAAAGCTGTGAACGAATACGCAGCAAAAACTCGTGCATAGGTAACTGTTCCAAATGCTGTTCACGGATCAAGTCAAAAGCGTGATTTTGAGTTTCATAGGCGGTCTGCAAATATCCCTGGGCCAGTAAGATTTCACTTTGCTGCAATAATGCCCATAAAGCATAGTGGTAAACATGGCAGTGGCGGGCAAGCTGTTCTGTCTGCTTCATCAATGTTAATGCACGAGACAACTCCCCTTTACAGTGCAATACCTCCCCTTTCACTGACATCGCGACAATACGGCCATATTCATTATCAGGCAGCAGACTTGCTAACGCTTTTTCAGCCAGTAAATCGGCATCATCTGGCCTGCCGTCATTAATCGCGACCTGAGCACGCAATGCGTCAAACTCTCCCAGTAATTCAGCCTCAACCTTTATCTCTTTTTGCTCCAAAGATCGCTCTGCCTGATTCAATAACGCATTGACCTCATAATGCCGATACTGACTCTGCGCCAGCCATGCCTGTAATAGCACCAAACGCGGATTTTCCAATAGCTGCTCATGTGGCAAAGCATTCATGCACTCTTCCAATAGTGATAACTGGCTGTGGTTAAACAACTCCCATGCATGTTGCAGCAAAATATCACATAACAAATTCGTATCTGCTGTCGCCAAAGCATGATGAACCGCTTCTCCCGGATACCCTTGCATCAACCAGCCTTCTGCCGCCGCACGATGCAATTCCGGTAAATCCGCCGCCATTTCCCACTGGCAACGTTGGCGAAGGAATGAAGCAAACAAAGGATGAAAACAAAACCACTCTCCGGAATCATCCATACGCTGGATAAACAGCCCTTGACGTTCAATATCTTCAAGGCGTTGCTGACCATTTTCCATCCTTGTCAGACAGACAATCAATCCATCGTTCATCGAACGCAGGATAGAACTACGTAGCAAAAACTCCCGTGTTTCCTGATCAACGCGGTTTAAAACTTCGTCCACTAGATAATCTGACAAATGGCAGGCATTAATTCCTGAGAGACGTTTTGCCGACATTTCTGCTGTATTACCTGCCTGACGGGCAGAGAGAGCAATTAACTGCAATGCCGTCGCCCACCCTCCCACGTCGTGACATAACTGTCTGCAATGATCAGCCTCTAATGGTTTGGCCAGCCGTTTATCAAAAAATTGCTGAGCTTCCTGATCATTAAAAGCTAACTGCTGACTGTCGAATTCCAACAATTGCTCGCGCACACGTAAGTTGGCAACTCCCAATGACGGTAAATGACGGGAAAGGATAATCAACGTCAGGTTTTCCGGCTGATGGCGTAGAAAAAAACGCATGGCTTCATGGATAAGCTTATTCACTATCAGATGATAATCATCGATCACCAAAAACAGTGGCTGTTTCCATTCATTCAGTTCAATAAATAATTGTGCAAACAGTGCAGGTAAATTGGCATATTGATGTTTTTGCGCTAATACTTCACTTTTAACACAATGCCCCTGTGTCGCCTGTTGGACAGCAGCAATCAGATAGCTGGCAAAACGTTCCGGCTGATTATCACTATCATCCAGAGAATACCACCCCAGATTATCCTGTCCGGCAGCCCATTGTGACATTAACGTAGTTTTACCATACCCTGCCGGACTGGTTATTAGCACCAATCGATAATTCTGTGCTTCATTAAGCTGTTTTAACAGACGCTCACGCATAACCATATTATTGAGGCGAAGGGGGCGACTGAGTTTCGACGGGATAAGCATTATTTCCTCCCCTCATAAATAACGAGTAAAGCTGATTCCTGAAACCTTGTTTCGATGTTATTAAGCAATCAAAATCAGTAACATTTGCTAATGAACAACCAAATTTAGAGAAACGCCCGCCTTTTGCAATTAGGTTGATTGATTTCATTGTGTTAAGTTGCACCTTGTCACATTCTTTATCTGAAACGTTTCTTGTTCCCGATAGAATTGCGAAAGCATCCGAAAAAAATAGCTACGCCCTGATACTCATCCCCGTGAATATCCTTACAGGATGATGTGTCTTGCCAACTGAGCCTTCAGCATATCAGGCTAAATAATCTCTATATTTTCCTCAGGATGAAGACTCCATGAAACAGCCCAAACTCGATAAAGCCATATTCCAGGCTACGCTTACCCGTCAGTGGCAGCGCTTTGGCCTTGATTCAGCACAGGAAATGACAACACATCAGTGGTGGCAAGCTATCAGTACCACGCTTTTGGAATTACTGCCTACTTATCGCCAAAGCAGTAATCATCAAATTGATAATCCAAACCACATCGATAGCTCGAAAGGCAATCAACGACACGTAAACTACATTTCGATGGAATTTCTCATCGGCCGTTTGACTGCTAACAATTTGCTTAACCTCGGCTGGTATGATGATGTCCAGACTTATTTAGCCGAATATGGCGTGGTATTAAGTGATGTGCTGGAAGAAGAAGTTGATCCTGCTTTGGGTAATGGTGGATTAGGGCGTCTGGCAGCCTGTTTTCTTGATTCGATGGCAACCCTTAAGCAACCAGCAACCGGCTACGGACTCAATTACCAATATGGTCTGTTCCGGCAATCTTTCGAACAGGGGCTACAAATTGAAGCTCCTGATGATTGGGAACGCAATACCTATCCGTGGTTTTACCACAACATACAACTGAAAGTTAATGTCAGTTTTGGCGGTAAAATTGTCACAACAGCAGAAGGTCGTGAAACCTGGCTACCTGATTTTACGCTGACAGGAGAAGCATGGGATCTACCTGTGATTGGTTATGATAATGGTGTTATACAACCCCTGCGTCTGTGGCTGGCAACTCACGATAATCCCTTTGATTTATCCCTGTTTAATGATGGGCAGTTCCTGCATGCTGAGCAACAAGGCATTGAAGCCACCAGTCTGACCAAGGTCCTCTATCCGAATGATAATCATGAGGCCGGAAAACGCCTGCGCCTGATGCAGCAGTATTTCCAGTGCGCCTGTGCTGTAGCTGATATTCTACGCCGTCATCAAAAAGCTGGCCGCAAAATACAAGAGTTACCGCAGTACGAAGTTATCCAGCTCAATGATACCCATCCAACCATTGCCATTCCTGAGATGATGCGTCTTCTGATTGATGAGCACCAATTGGATTGGGATACTGCATGGGCCATTACTGGGCAAACCTTCGCTTATACCAACCACACCCTATTACCAGAAGGTTTAGAACGTTGGGACGAACATCTAATCAGTGAATTACTGCCACGCCACCACCGTATTATCCAGGAAATAAACCGTCGCTTCCGTAAAACAGTGGAACAAAACTGGCCAGATAATCAACAAGTATGGGAAAAACTGGCTGTTATCCATGATCATCAGGTGAGGATGGCTAATCTCTGTGTTGTAGCCTGTTTTGCAGTCAATGGAGTTGCAGCTCTGCATTCATCTTTGATTGTGACAGACCTATTCCCTGAATATCATCAATTGTGGCCAGCAAAATTCCATAATGTAACCAATGGAGTTACACCACGCCGCTGGCTAAAACAGTGCAATCCAGCACTCTCCTCTTTGATTGATCAGACATTAGGCCACGAATGGATCAACGATATTACCGCGTTAAAAAAACTCGAACTCCATGCCAATGATACGGCTTTCCATGAAGCTTATCGGGGCGTAAAACAAGACAATAAAATCCGCCTGTCCAACTACGTTAATAAAGTGATGGGGCTTAAACTCGATCCCCATGCCATTTTCGATGTACAAATCAAACGACTGCATGAATACAAACGCCAACATTTGAATCTGCTGCATATCCTCTCTCTTTATCGACAAATTCAGGAAAACCCAGCATTAGATATTCACCCACGTGTTTTCCTATTCGGTGCTAAAGCCGCCCCAGGTTACTATCTGGCAAAAAATATTATCTCAGCCATCAACCATGCAGCCGAAAAGATCAACTATGATCCGATCGTACGTGATCGCCTAAAAATTGCCTTTATTCCTGATTACAATGTTTCTAAAGCTGAATTAATGATCCCTGCCGCCGATGTATCAGAACAGATCTCTACAGCCGGAAAAGAAGCCTCCGGTACAGGTAATATGAAACTCGCCTTAAATGGAGCACTAACTATCGGCACACTGGATGGTGCGAATGTCGAAATAGCTGAACAAGTTGGCAACGATAATATTTTTATTTTCGGGCATACAGTCGAGGAAGCAAAAGCATTACTGAAAAATGGCTATAACCCACAAAGCATTCTCGAACAAAACAGTCACCTACAAGACATCCTCAATTCTCTTGCCAACGGTGAATTCAGTCATGGAGATACACAAGCATTTGCTTTAATGCTGCATAGCCTGATCGATGGCGGTGACCCTTATTTGGTACTAGCAGATTTTGCTGATTATTGCGCTGCTCAGCAGCGGATCGATGCCCTATACCGTAATACCCACTGTTGGACACAGAGCGCGATCCTTAATACTGCCCGTATGGGAAAATTCAGCTCTGACCGAACTATTCAAGATTATCAACAGCGTATCTGGCAGATGAGATAAGGATCCGTCATGGAAAATAAATGCCTTGATGATTTGGCAACAGAAGCTGGTATTGCCACTGAATATATTAATGCTTACGGGAAACCACAGGCTATTCCTGCTCAAATAAGGCATCGGATTTTACAAGCTATGGGGGCAAATATACCGGTCAAAAGACCGGTTTCTGACCTCTCTGTTCTGTCCTTACCTACAGTTAAGGTATTGATGCAAGGCAAAGCATTTACTTTGACTTTGGATAACTCAATACAATATCAATGGCAGATACAAACAGAACAAGGAGAAGATTTACATGGAAATTGCCAGTATCAGCTTACATTGCCGACCTCTTTGCCTCTGGGTTACCACACTCTTATTTTGACACCTATATCAGAGCAAAAAGATGATGCACAACATCACACGATACAGATCATCATCACACCAGAACGCTGTTATGAACCAAAGCCTTTAAAGAAAGGCCATAAACTTTGGGGAGCTTGTGTTCAACTCTATACTCTGCGTTCAGAAAATAACTGGGGAATCGGTGACTTTGGTGATTTAAAACAGATGTTGCGAGAACTGGCCCAACGCGGAGGGGCTTTTATCGGCTTGAATCCGCTACATGCAATGTATCCGGCCATGCCTGAAAACGCCAGCCCTTATAGTCCTTCATCCCGCCATTGGCTTAATGTCATTTATATTGATGTAAATCAGGTAGAAGACTTTAAATCCTGTAGTGAAGCTCAAATATGGTGGCGATCACCGGAAACTCAGCACAAGCTTCAGTATGCCCGCCAAACAGAATGGGTCGATTATTCCACCGTAATGGCATTAAAAATGACGGCGCTACGTTTGGCTTATCAGCAATTCAATACCCGAATTGATGCAGATCCCCTTAACATCGCTTTCCGGCAATTTATTACTCAAGGTGGTAATAGCCTGTATTCACAGGCTGTCTATGATGCCCTGCTCTGTAAACTGTACAGTGAAAACCATGCTTATTGGGGTTGGCCCGTCTGGCCAGAAAAATATCGTGAACCGGATAGCGATACCGTTCAGGAATTTTGTCATACCCACTCACAGGAAGTGGAATTTTTTCTTTGGCTACAATGGATAGCTGATAGTCAGTTAGCTGACTGTTTCAGTGAAAGCCAAAACAGTTCTATGCCAATTGGTATTTATCGTGATCTGGCCGTCGGTGTGGCGCAAGGCGGTTCAGAAACCTGGGAGAACCGAGAGCTTTATTGCACTGAAGCATCCATTGGTGCACCACCGGATATTTTGGGGCCACTAGGGCAGAACTGGGGACTTCCACCGATGAATCCTCACGTGTTACAGACCCAACACTACCAGCCTTTTATTGAATTACTACGTAGCAATATGCGTCACTGCGGTGCATTACGCATTGATCATGTGATGGCACTGCTCAGGCTTTGGTGGATCCCACAAGGCGAAAGCGCAGCCCAAGGGGTTTATGTTCACTATCCCGTTGATGATCTGCTGGCAATACTGGCACTGGAAAGCCAACGCCACTGTTGCATGGTGATAGGTGAAGATTTAGGGATTGTACCAGAAGAGATTGTCGGGAAATTACGCGACCGTGGTGTTTATTCTTATAAGGTATTTTATTTCGAGCGTGACGGACAAGGAGAATTTAAGGCACCTAATGAATATACCACACAAGCTATGGCAACTATCACCACCCATGATTTACCAACATTACGCGGGTTTTGGCAATGTGGAGATCTGAAACTGGGGGAATCAATCGGCTTATATCCAGATAACACGCTACTTGCTGAGTTATATGATGAACGCGAACACTGTAAGCAAAAGCTATTGGCAGGTTTACACCGCTCTGGCTATCTTTCTGAATCATCGTTCATAACAAATACGCCAATTCAATTGCCGCAAGAGGCATCATCATCACAGATATTAATCTCCATTAATCATGACATACACTATTATCTCGCCAGCAGCAGCAGTGCTTTATTAGGCTTACAACCCGAAGATTGGTTAGATATGGAACATCCTGTCAATGTTCCCGGCACAATCAGGGAATACCCAAACTGGCGACGTAAATTAGCTGTTACATTGGAAGCTATTTTCAAAGATGAGCGTGTAAATCACTTGCTGGAAACAGTGGATAAGCACAGAAAGGTGATGTCGTAATCAGTTGAATAACTATTTGTACTAGGGCAGGCTTACGGCAATTTTGCTAAATATAAGCACAAACATACCATTACTCGTGTGATCCACGCCTCTGGTCTGAAATTCTCCGCAAGTATTTAGTATTAAACTTCGTACCACAATTATTCCGGTACGAAGTTCCAACTTAAATTCTCCTTACTTTGGTTGACTTTCAATCAGATAGTCACCCCTTCACGCCACCCGCTGTTAACCCTCCCACTAACCAGCGCTGAGCAAGTAAGAAAACCACGGTGATAGGCACAGCAGAAAGTACGGCAGCCGCTGCAAAATCACCCCAGAGGTAATTTTGTGGATGAAGATATTGCTGCATACCCACAGCTAATGTGTAATTGTCCACATCACTTAACAATAGCGACGCCACTGGCACTTCAGTAATCACCCCAATAAAAGACAGAATAAATACAACTGCCAGTATTGGGACAGAAAGAGGTAAAAGTATCAAACGAAAAACTTGCCACGATGTCGCCCCATCCAACATAGCCGCTTCTTCTAAAGAACGATCTAACGTTTCAAAATAACCTTTTATCGTCCACACATGCAGAGCAATTCCCCCCATATAAGCAAAGATCACACTGCCATGGGTATTCAACCCGATAAAAGGAATATATTCCCCTAGTCGATCAAACAGAGCATATAGTGCCACCAATGACAAAACAGCTGGGAACATTTGAAAAATCAGCATTCCTTTTAACAAGGTACTTTTGCCAGGAAAACGCATACGAGCAAAGGCATAAGCACATGTTGTTGATAGAGCAACAATCCCCGTGGCAGTAATAAGTGCAACTTTTACAGAATTCCATAACCATAACATCACGGGAAATGGTGGAGATGTAACACGCCCATCAGCGGATTCTATACTAATGCCAAGTGCCAATTTCCAGTGCTCCCAGGAAATCGTCTCCGGAATAAGACTCCCTGTAGCAAAATTTCCTGGTCGTAAGGAAATAGCAATAACCATCAGTAATGGAAATAAAATCAAAGCGATAAAAGTCAGCATGAGTATATGTGTTACCCATACTCGCCACCGTTGCGATTTAGGTTGCACCATTGCCATGTTGCCATCTCCTTAGTCAAATTTAATACGTGTGGTTTTCAGATTAATGATTGCTAAAGCTCCCACCAGCAGGAAAATTAACGTTGCTATCGCCGCCGCTAACCCAAAATCTTGTCCTCCACCACCTTCAAACGCAATACGATAGGTATAGCTGACTAAGAGGTCGGTATAACCCGCAGGTGTTGTTGTGCCAATACGATCTGGTCCGCCTTTAGTGAGTAATTGGATCAGGACAAAGTTATTGAAGTTAAACGCAAAGCTGGCAATCATCAATGGTGTCAGGGGCTTAATTAACAAAGGAAACGTGATATAGAAGAAATTCTGTAACGGTCCTGCACCATCCATTGCAGATGCTTCATACAAATCATCAGGGATCGCTTTCAGCAACCCCATACACAGGATCATCATATAGGGATAACCCAACCATGTATTGACGATAATCAGCATAGTTCTGGTCAAAGTCGGATCAGTGAACCAATCCGGTTTCAGTCCAAATAACCCATTAAGCAGCAGGTTAATTTCGCCAAAACTTTGATTAAATAATCCCTTGAAGATAAGGATGGAAATAAAGGAAGGTACAGCATACGGTAAGATAAGTAATACTCGGTAGATTGCCCTGCCTTTGAGGGCTTCCCACTGTACAATACACGCTAGGATCATACCCAGCGCCACAGTCAATATTACTGTCAACAGAGAAAAGATCACCGTCCAGACAAAAATGGAGAGAAAAGGTTTTTGAATCCCTTCATCCTGTATCACCCGCAAGAAGTTTTTCCACCCAATAGAAACAGTAAATCCGGGACTCAACGTTTCTTGCCCCCATTCCCCTTTGGCATTAATGGATTGATAGAAGCCTGTCTCCATATTTGGTCGGTATTGCACACCAGTTTGATTGTTGGTTAGAACGTTACCATCTTCACTCAAAGTATAAAGTGCATGTATACCAGAAAACTGCCGTAGAGAACTCATACGTAACTTACTGCCATCGGGCAAAATCACCACAATTTTCCCTAATATCTGTCGGTTCTGAGTGATGGTACGCAATGGAGCAGCACTACGTTCGAAACCAAGTTCAAAACCAACTGTTCGTTCATGCAATGGCAGAATTATCTCTTCTTTTTCAGATTCAGATAAAGAAAAAGGTTCTGATACCAATACATTAGAACTGGACATCTTAGAACTATCCGGGATACTCAATGCCAAAACCCACCGTTCAGCTTCAGGATAAAGCTTAAAATCAAATGCTTCTCCTGCCTGATATTGACGACTCATTAATACAGTCTTAGCCCGCTCAAGGGTGAGTTGGTTGGTACTGCTATAATTTGTAAAAGCAATCGCAATGGTGCAAATAAGCGGAAACAATACAAACAAAGCCATTCCAGCGATACCCGGATAGGTATAACGCCAAGCATAAGCTCTACTATTAACAAAGATATAAATACCACTGCCCAGTAATACCAGTGTCAGCATAGCAAACAGATATTCCCCTTGTGCATACATCAACACAGTCAAATAACCGGTAAAAAATAGGCCCATCCCCGCTATCAGCCCCACGACAAGCCGTTTCAGGGCAGAACGTGACCACCATACTTTTTTGTTCAATCTCGTTGACATTATGCACTTCCTGTTACTATCCCGATTAATAACTATTCCCATTACAAAAAGATCTTTACTCAGAATCTGTTACTGAAATACAGTGACCAAACCTGTCCCTCAACAGATAAAAAAGCTCCTTCAAAATCAGGAGCCTAATATTCGTTTATTTTACTATCCGCGCCTCTGCATCATTGAGAGCCGCATCAACAGATTGTCGACTACTTATTGAATTGAGTACGGCGCTACGCATGCCATACCAGAAACTGCTCATTTGTGAGATATTGGGCATAATTTCCCCTTTCTGAGCATTTTCCATTGTGGCAGCAATTCGAGGATCTTTGGCAAGGATATCCTGATAGGATTTCAACGCTACAGCACCTAATGGCTTATCCTTATCCATCATGGCCAAACCTTCATTAGTCAGCAGGTAATTTTCCAAAAACTCTTTTGCCAATTCCTTATTAGGACTGGCTGCATTAATTCCCGCACTTAAAATACCAACAAAAGGTTTAGAGGGTTGACCTTTAAAAGTGGGTAACAGAGTGACACCGTAATTGATCTTACTTTTGTCGATATTCGCCCATGACCAAGGGCCATTGATCGTCATTGCTGTTTTGCCTTTATTGAAAGCAGCTTCAGCAATGGAGTAATCGATATCCGCACTGAGATGTTTGTTTTTTACCAAGCTGACTAAAAATGCCAAACCTGCTTTAGAACCAGCATGATTTACACCACTATCTTTAATATTGTAGGTATCTCCCTGCCTCTTAAAAGCATATCCACCATCAGCAGCAATCAGGGGCCAGGAAAAATAAGGCTCCTGTAAATTAAACATGATTGCACTCTTTCCCTGTTTTTTTAGTTCGTTATCCAATGCCGGAATTTCTTCCCATGTTGCGGGTGGTGACTTAAGCAGATCCTTATTGTAAATAAGAGAAAGTGCTTCAACTGCAACAGGATAACCAACTATCTTGCCATCATGGCGAACAGCATCCCAGGTAAAAGGAAACAGTTTGTCTATAAAATTTTTATCAGGCGTGATCTCAGCCAACAGCCCAGACTGTGCATAGCCTCCAAAACGGTCATGTGCCCAGAAAATGATATCAGGACCATCTCCCGTTGTAGCAATCTGGGAATACTTTTCTTCTAGTTTGTCTGGGTGCTCAACACTGACTGAAATGCCCGTTTCCTGCGCAAACTTATCACCGACCTGAGACAGACCGTTATATCCCTTATCCCCATTGATCCAAATTACCAGTTTACCTTCTTCCAATTTTGCTAAAGCTGGGGCAGAGAGTACCCATGTAGATAAAACGGAAAGCATCAGAGCACGAACACTCACTTTCAAAGTTGTTTTTGTCATCATTCCGTCCTTTTCATCGTCTGCTAATTTAAGCTAAATTTCTCATTACACTTTCAGAAAATAGTCCTCAGTGTGCAATTAATGGAAAACAGGCTCATCCTCCTCCATCCTACGCCTCCCATCAAATGAGTGTGAGCGTGATTACAAAAGTACTGTAAACCATACTGTTAGCCTTAAAAAGACATCAATTTTTGGGATTAAAATCACATCTTATTCCGTGACTTATCAAGGAATTTTTCAATTTTATTAATCTAATCCTCCTACCTCATCCCCCATAAAAAACTATGAAATGGAGGATTTTTGTTCTTGTTATTTTGCACACAATCCTGCCATCTGCTTTTCACTACAAACCAGGATGGCAACACTGAGGGAAATACATGTCCAGCGTCACATTTCGTAATGTATCTAAGGCTTATGGTGAAAATATTATTTCCAAAAATCTCAATCTTGAGATTGAAGAAGGGGAATTCGTGGTTTTTGTTGGCCCGTCAGGATGTGGAAAATCAACTTTATTAAGGATGATTGCCGGGCTGGAAGATATTACTTCCGGTGAGCTATTGATCGCGGGGCAAAAAATAAATGATGTCCCTCCTGCCAAACGCAGTATCGGAATGGTTTTTCAATCTTATGCGCTCTACCCCCATCTGTCTGTAGCAGATAATATGTCTTTCGGCTTAAAACTAGCAGGTGTTAAAAAGAGTGAAATTCAAAAGCGAGTAGAGCGAGTGGCAGAAACTCTCCAGCTTGCTCACTTATTAGATCGCCGTCCAAAAGCGCTATCAGGAGGGCAACGTCAGCGAGTTGCTATTGGTAGAACTCTGGTAGCCGAACCCAATATCTTTTTGCTGGATGAACCTCTTTCCAATTTGGATGCAGCCCTGCGTGTCCAAATGCGTATTGAAATCTCACGCCTGCACAAGCGCCTGAAACGCACCATGATCTATGTCACCCATGATCAAACCGAAGCTATGACATTGGCAGATAAGATTGTCGTATTAAACGGAGGCAATATTGCTCAGGTTGGAAAACCGCTGGAGATTTATCACTACCCTGCCAACCGTTTTGTAGCCAGTTTTATCGGCTCTCCGAAAATGAATTTCTTGCCCGTCAAGGTTTCTGCTATCGCCGTCGATCAAGTGCAAATCAGCCTGCCCAATGGACAACATGTTTGGCTTCCTGTCGAAAGTAAAGACCTCACCGTTGGCAGTAACGTATCCCTAGGCATTCGCCCGGAACATCTACTGCCCAATGATATTGCTGACGTAACACTAGAAGGAACAATACAGCTAGTAGAGCAGTTAGGAAATGAAACGCAAATCCATATCCAAATATCAGCTATCCATCAAAACCTCGTTTATCTCCGGCCTGATATTGTTCTCGTGGAAGAAGGAGAAACCTTCACGATCGGGTTAGCTCCTCATCGCTGCCATCTGTTCCGGGAAGATGGAACGGCATGCCAGCGTTTGCATAAAGAACCAGGAGTTTAAATCTACTCTATAAAAAAATAACAGGAGAATTATTAATGCGTATCTTACCTCTCTCATTGACTATACTGGCTGGATTATTTTCCATACAGGCCGCTGCGATAGACTTTCACGGTTATGCCCGTTCAGGTATCGGTTGGACAGGCAGTGGAGGTGAACAAAAATGTGCTCAAAGTACAGGAGCACAAAGTAAATATCGCCTCGGTAATGAGTGTGAAACCTATGCCGAATTAAAATTAGGGCAAGAATTGTGGCAGGAAGGTAACAAGCGCTTCTATTTTGACACTAATCTGGCCTATTCCATCGCACAAAAGAGCGATTGGGAATCAACCAGCCCGGCTCTTCGTGAAATGAATGTGAAGGCAAGTAATATCATTGATTGGCTACCCGGTTCGACTTTATGGGCAGGTAAGCGCTTTTACCAACGCCATGATGTGCATATGATCGATTTTTATTATTGGGATATCTCTGGCCCTGGTGCAGGCTTGGAGAATATTGATCTTGGTTTGGGCAAACTTTCTCTTGCTGTGACTCGCAATACCGAAAATGGTGGCTCATATGGCTGGATTGCAGGTAAACAGGGCGATATCTCCACCTCTAATGATGTTTTCGATATTCGGCTTGCTGATTTACCTATCAATGATGGTGGAACGCTGGAATTGGGGATTGACTATGGGCGTGCTAATGCGCGCAAAGGCTATCATCTGGATAAAAACGCCTCCAAAGATGGCGTTATGCTAACGGCTGAACACACACAAAGTATGTTGGGAGGATTCAACAAGTTTGTTGTTCAGTATGCAACTGATTCCATGACCTCCAGCAATAATGGTCGTCCAGAAGGAGCCAACGTCAACAATAATGGTCATATGCTGCGTATCTTGAATCATGGTGCAATCAATCTGGCAAAAAAATGGGATCTGATGTACGTGGCTATGTATCAGGATATTGATCGCGACAATCGTAACGGCACCACATGGTATACAGTTGGGATTCGGCCAATGTATAAGTGGACCTCTGTTATGAGTACGCTGATGGAAGCTGGCTATGACAGTGTGAAATCTCAACGCACCAAAGCGACAAATAATCAATACAAAATTACATTGGCACAGCAATGGCAAGCTGGGGATAGTATCTGGTCCCGTCCTGCTATCCGTTTATTTGTTACTTATGCCAAATGGAATGAAAAATGGGGTTATGCCAATCCCAATGGCGTTGCTTACTCTGACACACCAGCACACCGTTTCAGCCGTGGTAAGAGTGATGAATTCACGTTTGGGGCTCAATTTGAGGCTTGGTGGTAATGTCAGGCAAAGGTCATAAAATGCGAATCAAACTGCTTCCTATTTGTTTCGGTATCTTGTTCTGCATGAACATACCCACACTGACTTATGCTGTCACTGAAACAGTTTCTGATAAGACCATAACTGATTTGAGAAAGCGCAACTCTGTTGCGCCTTCTTTACCTATCTCCGTTTTACAGAAATTAGCATGGCAATCAGTGAATACCAATGCCAAGCAAACAGTGACTCTTAATCACGCATCACTTCAGCTTAACCAAGGAAATATCCAAGGTGCAGTTGCCGCTCTTGCTTTACCTGCCAATCATGGAGCATTGGAAATAACCCTGAGTAGCCTGATAAAAGACAGACAGGTTTATTCACCTAATGTGTTAGTGCTTGATGAACAATTCCGTCCCGCTGCTTTTTACCCAAGCCATTATTTTACCTATCAGCAGCCAAGTATTATGTCGGCAGACAGGCTTGAGGGAACATTAAAACTGACACCCGCATTAGGGCAACAACAAATTTATATGCTGATTTATACGACCCATGCAGATCTACAAATATCTACAGAAATGGTTGATCCAGCTAAAACTTATGCACAGGGAGTCGGTAATGCTGTGCCTAATATCCCTAATCCGATAGCTCGCCATACCGATACGGGTACTTTAACGTTGAAAGTGAAATCGGAACGAGATGCTGGAAATATTTTAATTGGTCATTCTTTTACTGCCTCCAAGCCTGAAACAGTGACTGTTGGTTCTACCCAACTAAATACTGTTCCTTCTGGACAACCGTCATCTATTACACCGGAAACCAAACCGGTCTTAGGTGATACCGAACAGTATTTCAATGATGCTATTAAAAAAGCGATTCGAAGTGGTGATATTGATAAGGCACTGAAGCTATTGGATGAAGCAGAACGTCTTGGCTCACCAAGCGCACGAGAAACATTTATCAAAATGGTAAAAAACAAAGAATAGGCTTGTTTCAGCGAAAACTATAGTGAGATTCAATAAATAAACTTAGGGCCTAAAGGAATAGGCTCTATATCCTATAAATTCAGATACGTTTATAACTGTGCATTTATAACTATGGTGAATCTCTAAAAATCTGGCAATGTATTAATATGTTACATCCTGTTATCTATAAGCTGTAAAGGTACAATATCTGCTCGATTAGAAATCATTTTTGCCATTTTTTCAATGGAGTCTGTCCGTAATATATATAATCGTTTCAAAGAGAAAGGATTATCCCCCAACTTTACTTTTCCCTGAACTGTAGTAACCGCCAAATGAAATCCTGCATTTTTAGCAGCTTTCATCGCTATCTGGTTATATCCACCAAAAGGATAAGAGAGATAAAGTACATGGGGGTTAAATTGTGATAATGCCCGGCGTGAATGCTCAAAATCATACAGGATATTGCGGTATGAACGACTAAATAATATTGGTTGTTTATTTTTACCTAAACGATGTAAAAAATGGGTATGGGATTGAAAATCAAAAACGTTCTGTATGGAGTATAATTCAGAAAGACTTAAAAATTGCAGACCATTAGGATTCCATTTCTGTGGATGGCGTTTAATTCGGGATGAAATAATAAAAAGCGTTGCCTTTTGTCCATTCTCTTTCAATATTGGATAAGCATACCGGTATACGGATTTCAATCCATCATCAAACGTCAAAGCAACAGCTTTAGCTGGCAAGTTAATATCTCCGTTTAGGTATCCTTCCAGTTCATACAATGAAATCGTGGTATAGCCCGCCTGTTTCAGATAAGCCATCTGATGACGAAAGGCAGTCAAAGATGTGGTTGTTGAAGTATGGAGAAAATGTTTATTTTCCTTATCCTTAAGAATATGGTGATAAGTCAATACAGGAATACCATTATCCAACTCAGCATCTTGGTCACTAATGTAACCCAAGCGATCGCCTAAATTAATTTCATACCAAATATGATGTGAAGCGTCTTGTAATTTATCCAAAATTGGATAACGGAGATCTGCTGCCAAAATTGCGATGGGTTTGTTATCTACTTTTGGTGTGCTATAGACTCGAATGTCCTTAAAAATAACCAAGCCTTGAGATGCTTTTTTATTGAGAGTATGGAAAGGATCAATAGGAAATTCTGATCTCTTTATTTTCCTCAAACTCTCTTTGGCAATATAACCTTTCCCATTACCAAAGCTAAATTCGTAATAATCACTGTCTTCCCCTTCTTCCTGAGTCACTTTCAGGTTTTGCCCTTTTTTGAATAATCCAACCTGAATGACATGTTCGCCAATCCAGGCATAGATTTCACTATCCCTGATGACCTTCATATAACGATAGTTTGATCCGTCATGCTGATGTGCCACGGCCGGATTGAGAAAAAATATCAAGGGCAGTAAGAAAACCATTACAAAAACATGAACGATTCGTCTCATTTGTATTTTCCACCCAATAAAAAATGCCCTCTACCAAGAGAGGGCATTTTACAATTAGCTATACTGATTAAGTATACTATTATTCATCATCACGAGCTTACTCGTTATTGCTGCTACCGAAACCAGCATTCAACAATTCAGCAAGGTTCGCAGTGGCTTCGTCAACACTCACTTGTGGTGCTTCAACCACTTCATTTTCGTGACGACGACGCATACGATCCTGATGGTAAGCATAACCTGTACCCGCAGGGATCAGACGACCCACAATAACGTTCTCTTTCAGGCCACGCAGCTCATCACGCTTACCTGCAACAGCAGCTTCAGTCAGTACGCGGGTTGTTTCCTGGAACGACGCCGCAGAAATGAAGGATTCTGTTGCCAGTGACGCTTTGGTGATACCCAACAGATCACGGTGGAAAGTCGCAGAGACTTTGCCGTCCTGCTCCAGCTTACGGTTAGCAACTTTAACGCGTGCGTATTCAACCTGCTCGCCTTCAAGGAATTCAGAACTTCCCGCACTTGCAATAGTCACTTTACGCAGCATCTGACGAACGATAACTTCAATGTGTTTATCGTTAATCTTAACGCCTTGCAGACGGTAAACTTCCTGAACTTCGTTGGTGATGTAACGGGCAACAGCATGAACACCACGCAAACGCAGAATGTCATGTGGAGATTCTGGGCCATCGGAGATCACGTCACCACGTTCAACAACCTCACCTTCGAACACGTTGAGCTGACGCCATTTAGGGATCATCTCTTCGTAAGCATCACCACCATCCAATGGGCTGATTACCAGACGACGCTTACCTTTGGTTTCTTTACCGAAAGAAACGATACCGCTGATCTCTGCCAGGATAGCAGGCTCTTTCGGACGACGAGCTTCGAACAGGTCTGCAACGCGTGGCAGACCACCGGTGATATCTTTAGTACCGCCAGACTCCTGAGGAATACGCGCCAGCGTATCACCCGCAGAGATAGCCATGCCATCTTCCAACTGAACAATCGCTTTACCCGGCAGGAAGTACTGAGCAGGCATATCTGTACCTGGGATCAGAACATCGTTACCCTGAGCGTCAACGATTTTCAGTGCCGGACGCAGGTCTTTACCACTACCGGTACGCTCTGCACTATCCAGAACTACCAGTGATGATAGGCCAGTCAGTTCGTCCGTCTGGCGGGTGATGGTTTGACCATCAACCATGTCGTAGAACTGGATGATACCGGACACTTCACTTACGACTGGCATGGTGTGTGGATCCCAGTTCGCAACAGTTTCACCGCCGGTTACTGCTTCACCATCACCTTTAGCCAATACTGCGCCGTAAGGTACTTTATAGCTTTCTTTCGTACGACCGAAGCCGTCAATCAGGCGTAATTCGGTATTACGGGAAGTAATAACCAGTTTGCCCGCAGAGTTAGTAACAAATTTTGCGTTAGTCAGTTTAAGCTGACCTTTGTTACGTACCTGAATGCTGGATTCTGCTGCCGCACGAGATGCCGCACCACCGATATGGAACGTACGCATCGTCAACTGTGTACCTGGTTCACCGATTGACTGTGCCGCGATAACACCAACTGCTTCACCTTTGTTGATGATATGTCCACGAGCAAGGTCACGCCCGTAACATTTCGCACAAACACCGAAGTCAGTTTCACAACTCACGACGGAACGTACTTTCACGCTGTCAACGGAGTTTTCTTCTAACAGGTCACACCATTTTTCGTTCAGCAGTGTATTACGTGGAACCAGAATGTCCGCTGAACCTGGTTTCAGAACGTCTTCAGCAGTTACACGGCCCAGAACACGCTCACGCAGAGGTTCTTTAACATCACCACCCTCGATAACCGGGGTCATCAGAATACCGTCGTGAGTACCACAGTCATCTTCAGTGACAACCAGGTCCTGAGCAACGTCAACCAGACGACGTGTTAAGTAACCGGAGTTCGCAGTCTTCAATGCGGTATCCGCAAGACCTTTACGAGCACCGTGAGTTGAGATGAAGTACTGGAGTACGTTCAGACCTTCACGGAAGTTCGCAGTGATTGGGGTCTCGATGATGGAACCATCTGGCGTTGCCATCAGACCACGCATACCCGCCAACTGACGGATCTGAGCCGCAGAACCACGAGCACCGGAGTCGGCCATCATAAAGATGTTATTGAAAGAAACCTGCTGTTCTTCTTCGCCATTACGGTTAATAACAGTTTCAGAAGAGAGGTTTTCCATCATCGCCTTAGCAACACGCTCATTCGCCGCAGCCCAGATATCGATAACCTTGTTATAACGTTCGCCCGCAGTTACCAGACCTGACTGGAACTGTTCCTGAATTTCGGCAACTTCTGCTTCTGCTTCTGCAATGATGCCTTCTTTCTTCTCAGGAATAACCATGTCATCAATACCTACGGATACCCCTGAACGGGCAGCGTAAGCAAAACCGGTATACATGGTCTGGTCAGCCAAAATAACGGTTGGTTTCAAGCCCAGTACGCGGTAACAGGTATTCAGCATCTTAGAGATAGCTTTTTTACCCAGTGGCTGGTTAATCAATGAATATGGCAAACCTTTTGGTACGATCATCCACAGGATGGCACGACCAATGGTCGTATCAACTAATCCTGTATTGACAGTGACATTACCTTCACCATCTTTCACTTCTTCAGTGATACGAACTTTGACACGGGCATGCAGAGAAGCCAGACCTGCGCGGTATACGCGTTCGGCTTCTTTAGGGCCGGTCAAAACCATGCCTTCGCCTTTTGCGTTAACACAGTCACGAGTCATGTAGTACAGACCCAATACAACGTCCTGAGATGGAACAATAATTGGCTCACCACTCGCTGGAGACAGGATGTTGTTGGTAGACATCATCAGCGCACGCGCTTCCAACTGAGCTTCCAGTGTCAATGGTACGTGAACAGCCATCTGGTCACCGTCGAAGTCGGCGTTATATGCCGCACACACCAGTGGGTGCAACTGGATTGCTTTACCTTCGATCAGAACTGGTTCGAATGCCTGAATACCCAGACGGTGAAGGGTTGGTGCACGGTTTAACAGAACCGGGTGCTCACGGATAACCTCATCAAGGATATCCCATACAACCGCTTCTTCGCGTTCAACCATCTTCTTGGCGGCTTTGATGGTAGTCGCCAAACCACGCAGTTCCAACTTACCGTAGATGAATGGTTTGAATAACTCCAGAGCCATCTTCTTAGGCAAACCACACTGATGCAGACGCAGGTATGGACCTACGGTAATGACAGAACGACCTGAGTAGTCAACACGTTTACCTAGCAGGTTCTGACGGAAACGACCTTGTTTACCCTTGATCATGTCTGCCAGGGATTTCAGAGGACGTTTATTGGAACCCGTAATCGCACGACCACGACGACCGTTGTCCAACAGCGCATCAACCGCTTCCTGCAACATACGTTTTTCATTACGTACGATGATGTCTGGCGCAGCCAGATCCAGCAGGCGTTTCAGACGGTTGTTACGGTTAATAACGCGACGATACAGATCGTTCAAATCTGAAGTTGCGAAACGGCCACCATCCAGTGGAACCAATGGACGCAGATCCGGTGGCAGAACTGGCAGAACGGTCAAAACCATCCACTCTGGCTTGTTGCCAGACTGAATAAAGGCTTCCAGCAGCTTAATGCGCTTGGTCAGCTTCTTGCGCTTAGTTTCAGAGTTGGTTTCGTTCAATTCTTCACGCAGGGTTTCACATTCGTTTTCCAGATCCATGTTTTTCAACAAAGATTGGATCGCTTCCGCGCCCATTTTGGCGTCGAATTCATCACCGAATTCTTCCAGTGCATCCAGATACTGTTCTTCAGTCAGGATCTGGCCGCGCTCAAGGCTGGTCATGCCACCTTCAACAACTACATAGGATTCGAAGTATAATACGCGTTCAATATCGCGCAGCGGCATATCCAGCAGCAAACCGATACGGGATGGCAGAGATTTCAGGAACCAAATGTGAGCGGTTGGAGATGCCAGTTCGATGTGACCCATACGTTCACGACGAACTTTAGTCTGAGTAACCTCAACACCACACTTCTCACAAATCACACCACGGTGTTTCAAGCGCTTGTATTTACCACACAAGCATTCGTAATCTTTTACCGGCCCGAAAATACGAGCACAGAAAAGGCCGTCACGCTCAGGTTTGAACGTACGGTAGTTAATGGTTTCCGGCTTTTTTACTTCCCCGAATGACCACGAACGGATCATATCTGGAGAGGCCAGAGCAATTTTGATCGCATCAAACTCTTCGGTCTTGGTTTGCGCTTTCAGAAACTTCAATAAGTCTTTCACGAAATGGCTCCTGTCGGAGTTAGACCTGTTAGGTGAGTGGCCCATGCCACTCCCCCCTATGACCAGTGTAACCACTGGCTGGCAAACTGCCCAACATCCTCATGCCGGACAGCGCCAGCGGAAAACAATTTATTCGTCTTCCAGCTCGATGTTGATACCCAAGGAACGGATCTCTTTCAGCAATACGTTGAAAGATTCCGGCATACCTGGTTCCATCTGGTGGTTACCATCCACGATGTTTTTATACATCTTGGTACGACCGTTAACATCATCGGATTTAACGGTAAGCATTTCTTGCAGAGTATATGCGGCACCGTATGCTTCCAGTGCCCATACTTCCATCTCCCCGAAACGCTGACCACCGAACTGTGCCTTACCACCCAACGGCTGCTGAGTAACCAGACTATAAGAACCAGTAGAACGAGCATGCATCTTGTCATCAACTAAGTGGTTCAATTTCAGCATGTACATGTAACCAACAGTTACCTGACGCTCAAATTGCTCACCAGTACGGCCATCAAACAGGGTAATCTGACCGGAGGTCGGCAAACCACCCAATTTCAATAGCTCTTTGATTTCAGTCTCTTTCGCACCGTCGAAGACTGGAGTTGCGATTGGCATACCTTTTTTCAGGTTTTCAGCCAAACGCATCACTTCGTCGTCAGTGAAAGTGTTCAAATCAACTTTCTGACGAGTGTCATCACCCAGATCATAAGCTTTCTGGATAAATTCACGTAGCTTGGCAACTTCTTGCTGCTGTTTCAGCATTGCATTGATTTTGTCACCAATGCCTTTCGCCGCCATACCTAAGTGGGTTTCCAGAATCTGACCGATGTTCATACGTGATGGTACGCCCAACGGGTTCAGTACGATATCAACCGGAGTACCGTTTTCATCGTAAGGCATGTCTTCGATTGGGTTAATCTTTGAGATTACACCCTTGTTACCGTGACGACCTGCCATCTTGTCACCAGGTTGGATCTGACGTTTCACGGCCAGATAAACTTTGACAATTTTCAACACGCCTGGTGCCAAATCATCACCCTGAGTGATTTTACGGCGCTTAGCATCCAGCTTTTTCTCAAACTCAGCTTTCAGCTCGTCATACTGTTCTGCCAACTGCTCAAGCTGATTTTGTTTATCTTCATCAGCCAGACCCAGTTCTAACCAGCGCTCACGTGGCAGTTTGTCTAATTTCTCCGCTTCAATACCACCGACAATCAGTACATTGCGAATACGAGCAAACAGGCCAGCTTCGAAAATTTGCAGTTCTTCAGTCAGATCTTTTTTCGCCTGACGTAACTGCATCTCTTCGATTTCCAGCGCACGCTTGTCTTTTTCTACACCATCACGGGTAAAGACCTGTACGTCGATAACAGTACCGGAAACACCGTTCGGTACGCGCAGTGAGGAATCTTTAACGTCAGATGCTTTCTCACCAAAGATCGCACGCAACAGTTTTTCTTCTGGCGTTAACTGCGTTTCACCTTTCGGTGTCACTTTACCCACCAGAATGTCGCCACCTTTCACTTCCGCACCGATATAAACGATACCGGATTCGTCCAGTTTAGACAGGGCTGCCTCACCCACGTTGGGGATGTCAGCGGTGATCTCTTCAGGCCCCAGTTTGGTATCACGGGATACACAAGCCAGTTCTTGAATATGAATAGTGGTGAAACGGTCCTCCTGAACTACACGTTCAGATACAAGGATGGAGTCCTCGAAGTTATAACCATTCCATGGCATGAACGCCACGCGCATGTTCTGACCCAGTGCCAGTTCACCCAAGTCAGTGGATGGACCATCAGCCAGAACGTCACCACGTTCTACGTGTTCACCCAGAGATACACATGGCATCTGGTTGATACAAGTGTTCTGGTTAGAACGGGTATATTTAGTCAAGTTATAGATATCAATGCCCGCTTCACCTGCGTACATTTCATCTTCGTTAACCTTAATCACGATACGGGATGCGTCAACGTACTGAACCACACCACCACGTTTAGCAACGGAGGTTACACCGGAGTCAACCGCTACTGCACGCTCCATACCTGTTCCAACCAGCGGTTTATCTGCACGCAGAGTTGGAACTGCCTGACGTTGCATGTTTGCACCCATCAATGCACGGTTGGCGTCATCGTGTTCAAGGAATGGGATCAAGGAAGCACCGACGGACACGATCTGCTGTGTCGAAACGTCCATGTACTGAACTTGATCACGGTTAAATAAGCTGGATTCGTCATAGTGACGACAAGTTACCAGTTCTTCAATGAAGTGGCCTTCTTCGTCCAATGCGGAGTTAGCCTGCGCAATGACGTAATTACCCTCTTCAATGGCTGAAAGGTAGTGAATCTCATCGGTTACTACACCGTCGCGCACTAAACGGTAAGGGGTTTCAAGGAAACCATATTCGTTAGTACGTGCATAAACAGACAGTGAGTTAATCAGCCCGATGTTCGGGCCTTCAGGCGTTTCGATTGGACATACACGACCATAGTGAGTCGGGTGTACGTCTCGAACTTCAAAGCCTGCGCGTTCACGGGTCAGACCACCTGGGCCCAAAGCAGAAATACGACGTTTATGGGTGATTTCAGATAGTGGGTTGTTCTGGTCCATAAATTGGGACAACTGACTGGAACCAAAGAACTCTTTCACTGCCGCAGAAATTGGCTTGGCGTTGATCATGTCTTGTGGCATCAGGGTATCCAAATCACCCAGAGACAAGCGCTCTTTCACCGCACGTTCTACACGTACCAGACCAACACGGAACTGGTTTTCAGCCATTTCACCAACGGAACGAATACGACGGTTACCCAAGTGGTCAATATCATCCACTTCGCCTTTACCGTTACGGATATCGATAAGCTTCTTCATGACATCAATGATGTCGTCTTTGCTCAGGATACCGGAACCTTCAACCTCTTCGCGATCCAGGGAACGATTGAACTTCATACGGCCAACAGCAGACAGATCATAACGATCTTCAGAGAAGAACAGGTTCTCAAATAAGTTTTCTGCTGCTTCGCGGGTTGGTGGTTCACCCGGACGCATCATGCGGTAAATTTCAACCAGTGCGCTTAAACGATCGTTGGTTGGATCAATACGCAGAGTTTCGGAGATGTATGCACCGTGGTCCAAGTCGTTGGTAAACAGAGTTTCAATAGATTTATGACCAGATTGGCTCAAACGCGCCAGCAGATCCAAAGAGAGTTCCATGTTAGCAGCACAGATAATTTCACCTGTGTTCTGATCAATGTAATCTCTTGCAACAACTTTACCCGCGATATATTCGACAGGCACCTCAATACGGTCTATCTGATCTTTTTCTAACTGACGAATATGACGAGCAGTGATACGACGGCCTTTTTCAACATAAACTTTGCCGTTCGCTTCAATATCAAATGAAGCAGTCTCACCACGCAGACGTTCTGGTACTAAAGTCATCTGCAACTTGTTGTCGCGGATTTCGAAAATAGTTTTGTCGAAGAACAGGTTCAGAATGTCTTCAGTGGTGTAATCCATCGCGCGCAGAATAATTGAAGCCGGCAATTTACGACGGCGGTCAATACGCACAAACAAGTTATCTTTAGGATCGAATTCGAAATCCAGCCATGAACCACGGTAAGGAATGATACGTGCATTATACAGCACCTTACCGGATGAATGGGTTTTACCCTTATCGCTGTCAAAGAAAACGCCTGGGCTACGATGCAACTGAGATACGATTACGCGCTCAGTACCGTTGATAACGAAAGTTCCGTTATCAGTCATGAGTGGAATTTCACCCATGTAGACTTCTTGTTCTTTGATGTCTTTAACTGTGCCTTCTGGCGCTTCACGCTCATAGATCACCAGACGCAGTTTAACGCGCAGTGGAGCAGAATAAGTCACGCCACGGATCTGACATTCTTGAACATCAAAAACAGGTTCGCCAAGACGGTAGCTTACATATTGCAGCTCAGAACTGCCGCTGTAACTCTGAATTGGGAACACAGAACGGAAGGCCGCTTCCAGTCCATTCTGGCCTTCAGGATCTTGCTCGATAAACTTCTGGAACGAGTCAAGTTGGATAGAAAGAAGGTATGGAACATCCAAAACTTGTGGACGTTTACCAAAATCCTTACGAATACGTTTTTTCTCGGTATAGGAGTAAACCATAGGGTTCCTCAGCTCGCTGATAAGTGACCCACTCTGTCCGCCCTTAAGGACAGCACTCTGCAACACTATTTTTTCGAACAGAAAATAGATTATTTTCCGTAATACTCATTACTATTACTCTTAAATCATTTCATTGCGTTACTTACTACCGAGCTACCCGAGTGGATCGTAGCTGAGAACGCAGTATATTAAGTCGTCAATAGGAAGGAGTATTCTGGGCTCATTAGCAGCCAAACAGTGTGAAATGCTACTAACTCCCTGCGTTGTGCTCTATAGAGCATATGCCTTATAAAACTCCAAAATGACTTTATAAAACAATGATATTATAAAACAATAAGGTGCTCTACAGCGCAAAAAGGCTGGCGATTAAAAAATCGCCAGCCGCCAGCCTTAATAATCAGGCTGCGAACTTCAAACTGATCTTACTTGATCTCAACAGAAGCACCTGCTTCTTCCAGAGATTTTTTCAGAGCTTCAGCGTCTTCTTTGCTGATGCCTTCTTTCAGTGCTGCTGGAGCGCTTTCAACCAGGTCTTTAGCTTCTTTCAGACCCAGGCCAGTTGCACCACGTACTGCTTTGATTACAGCAACTTTGTTAGCACCAGCGCCAGTCAGGATTACGTCGAATTCAGTTTTCTCTTCAACTGCTTCAGCAGCACCACTAACTACAGCAACAGCCGCAGCAGCAGAAACGCCGAATTTTTCTTCCATCATGCTGATCAGTTCAACAACGTCCATTACAGACATTTCTGCAACTGCGTCCAGAATTTGTTCTTTAGTGATAGACATAACAAGTGTTCCTAAAATTCAGAAAAAATTTATACGTTAAAAAGCAACGAAGGAAATAAGCAATTAAGCAGCTTCTTTCTGATCGCGTAGCGCAGCCAAGGTGCGAACCAGTTTGCCTGCAGCGGCTTCTTTCATGGTTGACATCAGGCGTGCGATTGCTTCTTCGTAAGTTGGGAGTGTTGCCAGACGATCGATGTTGCTCGCTGGGATAAACTCACCTTCAAAGGCTGCTGCTTTAATCTCGAATGCTGGGTTCGCTTTCGCGAAATCTTTGAACAGACGAGCAGCGGCGCCCGGATGTTCGTTAGAAAAAGCAATCAAGGTTGGACCAACAAACGCTTCTTTCAGGCACTCATACTCAGTACCTTCAACAGCACGGCGCATCAGAGTGTTACGAACAACACGCATGTAAACGCCGGCTTCGCGACCTGCTTTACGCAGTTCAGTCATTTTATCTACGGTAACGCCGCGAGAATCCGCAACAACCGCAGACAGCGCGCCTTTGGCTACTTCGCTGACTTCAGCAACAATCGCTTGTTTGTCTTGAAGATTTAGTGCCATTAGCTTCTTGCTCCTGGATTAACCGGGCAAACCCGGGACTCACTTCACTCAGAGCACGAAATGTGCCTGAGCGCTGAAACACGGTGAGCAGAATCCAGAAAATAAATTTCCTTTGGCTCTGTCACCGTCTACGCAGGATATTAAGTAATTACTTACGCCTGCGGTCTTGGACGGGGCTTGGATTAGGCCAAGCTCCAACCGAAAACTGTGATTTGCTCTGATACATTTTATGTATCAATTATTATCAATTGTTATACATCTGTTCAGGCAAATTCGAAGCGTCAGATTTTAGACAAATCTGACGCCAAGGTAAAGCGTTATTCGCTTTTAGCTTAAATTATTAAGCTGCGGTGTTCAGACCAGACTGGTCGATTGGCTAACTTTCTTGATGTAAACGCCTTTAGCAGAAGATGGCTTAGCTTTTTTCAGCGCAACCAACAGAGCTTCTAGGTTTTCTTTCAGTTTGTCAGCGTCAAAGTCAACTTTACCGATGGTGGTATGGATAATACCGTTTTTATCGTTACGGTAACGAACCTGACCTGCTTTAGCGTTTTGTACCGCTTCAGCAACGTTAGGAGTTACAGTACCAACTTTCGGGTTTGGCATCAGGCCACGTGGCCCCAAAATTTGGCCTAATTGGCCAACAACGCGCATTGCATCTGGAGATGCGATAACTACGTCGAAATCCATCTCGCCTTTCTTAACCAGTTCAGCCAGATCTTCCATACCTACCAGTTCAGCGCCAGCAGCTTTAGCTTCTGCGTTTGCGCCCTGAGTAAATACAGCAACACGTACTGAACGTACCGTGTGGCAGTACAGTTGCACCACGAACGTTCTGATCAGATTTACGCGCATCGATGCCAAGATTAACAGCGACGTCAACGCTTTCTACGAATTTAGCAGTAGCCAATTCTTTTAACAGAGCAACGGCTTCATTGATGTCATATTGTTTAGTTGCATCAACTTTTTCACGAATAGTGCGCATGCGCTTGGTCAGTTTAGCCATTGATTAACCCTCCACTACCAGGCCCATGGAACGAGCAGTACCTTCGATTGAACGCATCATTGCGTCAACGTCAGCACCAGTCATGTCCGCAGCTTTAGTTTCAGCAATTTCACGAATCTGAGCGCTGGTTACTTTACCAACTTTGTCTTTGTTCGGCTTGCCAGAACCAGATTTGATGCCTGCTGCTTTCTTCAGCAGAACAGCCGCTGGTGGGGTTTTAGTAACGAAAGTGAAAGAACGGTCTGCGTAAACAGTGATAACAACTGGAATTGGCAGGCCTTTTTCAATACTTTCAGTTTTAGCATTGAATGCTTTACAGAATTCCATGATGTTAACACCTTGCTGACCCAAAGCTGGACCAACTGGTGGGCTTGGGTTAGCCATACCTGCTGCAACTTGCAGCTTAACGTAGGCTTGTACTTTCTTAGCCATCTATATTTTTCCTCTATATGGGTGTTATCGCCTCCAGAAAGAGGCTCCCCTAACGATTCAGGCCTCGTCTAATAATCTAATATAAGACCAGACCACAAAAAAAGTGATGTTTGTTACCAGACTTAGTTGCTTATCTAGATAAAAACAAAAGGCGCGAAATTGTATGTTAATTTCACACCCTTTGCAAGCCAATTCGCTTAATTAAGCATCAGATCAAACTTTTTCGACCTGACTGAAATCTAGCTCAACTGGCGTGGCACGACCAAAAATAGAAACCGAAACTTTCAAACGGCTCTTCTCGTAATCGACTTCTTCCACTACGCCATTGAAGTCCGCAAATGGACCATCGCTGACACGAACCATTTCGCCTGGTTCGAACAAAGTTTTTGGACGTGGTTTATCACCAACCTGCTGAAGGCGATTCATAATCGCATCGACTTCTTTATCACTAATTGGTGCCGGGCGGTCAGATGTACCACCGATAAAGCCCATTACGCGTGGTACACTGCGAACTAGATGCCAGGTTGCATCGTTCATTACCATTTGTACCAAGACATAGCCAGGGAAGAACTTACGCTCACTTTTACGACGCTGGCCACTACGGATCTCAACAACTTCTTCTGTCGGCACCATCACTTCGCCGAAAGAATCTTCCATATCATGCAATTTGATATGCTCACGCAGAGATTGAGCCACACGACCTTCAAACCCAGAAAATGCCTGTATGACATACCAACGCTTTTTTGGGGATTCAGACATTCTTAAAACCTCAGGCCTGTAATAAATGAAACTAAACGCACCAGAATACCATCCAGCCCCCACAAAATAAGAGACATGACAGCCGTCACTGCCGCAACAATCAGTGTTGTATGCAGAGCTTCCTGGCGTGTTGGCCAAATGACTTTACGCATTTCAACGCGGGATTCACGGGCAAATGCTAATGCAGCTTTACCTTTCGCAGTCCACAATGCAACTGCTCCTGCAAGGGCAACAATAGCAACAACGGCTATCGCGCGCAGAGGCAGGTTATACTCCCGGTAATAGTAATTACCCACAATAGCAACCACCAGCAGCACTGCCACCAATAGCCATTTTGCTATATCAAGACCACGCCCGCTTTCTTGAGCATTGCTATTCGCACTCATAAACCAACCTGTAACTATATGTAAGTAACTATGATGTAAATAGATAGCCAGCTTGCCTCGCAAGAGCAAAACAAATCAGACCGAACCCAAAGATAATTGTAATTGTATCTGACTCGGTGCCATAATTCAGCAGGACTTTTTGTATCTGTTTTCTTGAAAACTATTTTTTGGAAAGAATTCTTAAAAGCCGAGCGATACCAAAGCCTATCCGTTGTATCAGAGCCTATCTCACCAATAATTCAATACAACTATTCAGTCAGCGTACCCATCAGTCAACTATTGATGAGATAGGTTCTTCTTAAAACAACGTATAAAAAGGGCATCTGTCGATGCCCCTTCCAAAATGAACACATTAAAAAGATTATGCGATCACTTTAGCAACAACACCAGCACCTACAGTACGGCCACCCTCACGGATTGCGAAACGCAGACCTTCGTCCATGGCGATTGGCGCAATCAGGGTCACTTTCATGTTGATGTTGTCACCTGGCATTACCATCTCTACGCCTTCTGGCAGTTCGATAGTACCGGTTACGTCAGTGGTACGGAAGTAGAACTGTGGACGGTAACCTTTGAAGAATGGAGTATGACGGCCACCTTCATCTTTGCTCAGGATGTACACTTCAGATTCGAACTGAGTGTGTGGGTGGATAGAACCTGGCTTCGCCAGAACCTGACCACGCTCAACGTCATCACGCTTAGTACCACGCAGCAGAACACCGACGTTCTCACCCGCACGGCCTTCGTCCAGCAATTTGCGGAACATTTCAACACCGGTACAAGTTGTTTTGGTGGTTTCTTTGATACCCACGATTTCAACTTCGTCACCCACTTTAACGATACCACGCTCAACACGGCCAGTAACTACGGTACCACGGCCTGAGATGGAGAACACGTCTTCGATTGGCAGCAGGAATGGCTTGTCAATGTCACGCTCTGGTTCTGGGATGTAAGAATCCAGTGCTTCAGCCAGTTCGATAATTTTCGCTTCCCACTCTGCGTCGCCTTCCAGCGCTTTCAGAGCAGAACCACGGATGATTGGAGTGTCATCGCCTGGGAAATCGTACTGAGACAGCAGCTCACGGACTTCCATTTCTACCAGTTCCAGCAGCTCTTCATCATCCACCATGTCACACTTGTTCAGGAACACGATGATGTATGGTACGCCTACCTGACGGCCCAGCAGGATGTGCTCACGAGTCTGTGGCATTGGGCCATCAGTTGCAGCTACAACCAGGATCGCGCCGTCCATCTGAGCAGCACCGGTGATCATGTTTTTCACGTAGTCGGCGTGGCCTGGGCAGTCAACGTGTGCGTAGTGGCGAGATGGGGTATCGTATTCTACGTGAGAAGTAGAGATGGTGATACCACGTGCTTTTTCTTCTGGTGCGTTATCGATCTGGTCGAATGCACGAGCGTGACCGCCGTAAGTTTTCGCCAAAACAGTAGTGATTGCAGCAGTCAGGGTAGTTTTACCGTGGTCAACGTGGCCGATAGTACCAACGTTAACGTGCGGTTTGGAACGTTCAAACTTTTCTTTAGACACGACTCTATTCCTTAATACCGCTCCCCCGTCATAAATGATGAGGGAGCTAAAAGATAGTAAACTCGAAAAAATTATCTAGATTTACGAGCTTCGATAATAGCCTGAGCGACGTTGCTCGGCGCTTCGTTGTACTTCAAGAACTCCATGGAGTAAGAAGCACGACCTTGGGTCTGAGAACGCAGGTCAGTAGCATAACCAAACATTTCAGACAATGGTACTTGAGCACGAACAATTTTGCCCGTAGCTACATCATCCATACCATCGATCATACCACGGCGACGGTTCAAGTCACCGATGACGTCACCCATGTAGTCTTCTGGTGTTTCCACTTCGACTTTCATGATAGGTTCCAGCAGAACTGGTTTCGCTTTCATGAAGCCTTCTTTAAATGCCATGGATGCAGCAATTTTAAAGGCGATTTCTGAGGAGTCAACGTCATGGTAAGAACCATCGAACAGGGCAACTTTAACGTCAACAATTGGGTAACCAGCCAGAACACCACTCTTTAGCTGTTCCTGAACGCCTTTATCGACGCCTGGGATGTATTCTTTAGGAACAACACCACCAACGATTTCGTTCGCGAATTCGTAACCAGCTCCACCAGCTTCCAGAGGTTCGATACGCAGCCATACATGACCGTACTGACCACGACCACCGGACTGTTTAGCGTGTTTACCTTCCTGCTCAACAGAAGCACGGATAGTTTCACGGTAAGCAACCTGAGGTTTGCCTACGTTCGCCTCAACGTTGAATTCACGACGCATACGGTCAACCAATACGTCGAGGTGAAGTTCACCCATACCGGCAATGATAGTCTGACCAGACTCTTCATCACTGCTCACGCGGAATGATGGGTCTTCCTGAGCCAGACGGCCTAAAGCGATACCCATTTTTTCTTGGTCAGCTTTAGTTTTTGGCTCGATAGCAACAGAGATAACTGGCTCTGGGAATTCCATGCGCTCCAGGATAATTGGCGCGTTCAGGTCACAGAGAGTATCACCTGTAGTAACATCTTTCAGACCGATAGCAGCTGCGATATCGCCTGCACGGACTTCTTTGATTTCTTCACGTTTGTTAGCGTGCATTTGAACGATACGGCCAAAACGTTCTTTTTTGTCTTTAACCGGGTTCAGTACGGTGTCACCAGAGTTAACAACACCAGAGTAAACACGGAAGAACGTCAGGTTACCCACGAATGGGTCGGTAGCGATTTTGAACGCCAGAGCAGAGAATGGCTCGTCATCGCTAGAATGACGTTCTGCTGGGGTATCTTTACCGTCTGGCAGCATACCTTTGATGGATTCAACATCAGTTGGTGCTGGCAGATATTCGACAACTGCATCCAACATTGCCTGAACACCTTTGTTCTTAAATGCAGAACCACAGGTAACCAAGATAATTTCGTTAGCCAGAACACGCTTACGCAGAGCTGCCTTAATTTCTTCTTCAGTCAGCTCTTCACCGCCCAGGTATTTATCCATCAGCTCTTCTGATGCTTCTGCTGCGGATTCAATCAGGTTCTGATGCCATTCCTGAGCCTGCTCAAGCATGTCAGCCGGGATATCTTCGTATTCGAAGGTAATACCCTGATCTTCGTCGTTCCAGTTGATTGCTTTCATTTTCAGCAAATCAACAACACCGGTGAAGGAATCTTCTGCACCGATTGCCAATTGCAGAGGAACAGGGTTAGCTGCCAGACGAGTTTTGATCTGCTCAACAACGCGCAGGAAGTTAGCGCCCATACGGTCCATTTTGTTAACGAACGCGATACGTGGAACGTTATATTTGTTCGCCTGACGCCATACAGTTTCAGACTGTGGCTGAACACCACCAACTGCACAGTAAACCATGACTGCACCGTCAAGAACACGCATAGAACGTTCTACTTCAATAGTGAAGTCAACGTGGCCTGGGGTGTCGATGATGTTGATACGGTGTGGCTCATATTGTTTAGCCATACCAGACCAGAATGCGGTAGTCGCAGCAGACGTGATGGTAATACCACGTTCTTGCTCCTGTTCCATCCAGTCCATAGTAGCAGCGCCATCATGAACTTCACCGATCTTATGGCTTACACCAGTGTAGAACAGAATACGTTCGGTGGTAGTAGTTTTACCCGCGTCAATGTGCGCGCTGATACCGATATTACGGTAACGAGTTATAGGGGTTTTACGAGCCATTTTTTCCTCTCTCGTGGGCGTTCAATATTAGAGAACGGGTAGCTAAGCAGCTACCCAGAACATATTCACTGCCGATGGTATATCAAAAAATGGATTACCAACGATAGTGTGCGAACGCCTTGTTAGCTTCTGCCATACGGTGAACGTCTTCACGTTTCTTAACAGCAGCGCCTTTGTTTTCAGCCGCATCAGATAATTCATTCGCCAGGCGCAGAGCCATCGACTTATCACCGCGTTTACGAGCAGCATCAACGATCCAACGCATTGCCAATGCATTACGACGGACCGGACGAACTTCAACTGGAACCTGGTAGGTAGAACCACCTACACGACGGGATTTAACTTCCACAGTCGGGCGCACATTATCCAGTGCCAGCTCGAATGCTTCCAGATGATCTTTACCAGAACGCTGAGCCAGGGTCTCAAGCGCACCATATACAATTGCTTCTGCGACAGACTTCTTACCGTCTACCATAAGGATATTTACAAATTTTGCCAGCAGTTCAGATCCGAACTTTGGATCTGGCAGAATTTTACGTTGACCAATTACACGACGACGTGGCATGGAAATACTCCGTTTCGAATTTCAGGGTTGTCCAAAACTCTACGAGTTTATTCTGACATTAAAGTAAAAAATGTTTGGCCTTACTTAACGGAGAACCATTAAGCCTTCGGCTTCTTCACACCGTACTTAGAACGACCTTGTTTACGGTCTTTAACACCGGAACAGTCCAGTGCACCGCGAACAGTGTGGTAACGCACACCTGGCAAGTCTTTAACACGACCGCCACGGATCAGGATTACGGAGTGTTCCTGCAGGTTGTGGCCTTCACCACCAATATAGGAAGTCACTTCGAAACCGTTAGTCAAACGAACACGGCATACTTTACGCAGTGCTGAGTTTGGTTTTTTTGGAGTAGTGGTATATACGCGAGTACATACACCACGTTTTTGCGGGCAAGCTTCCAGAGCAGGAACGTTGCTTTTCACAACTTTCGAGCTACGAGATTTGCGAACCA
The DNA here is from genome assembly GCF_037996745.1 of Xenorhabdus siamensis. Classification (NCBI taxonomy): domain Bacteria; kingdom Pseudomonadati; phylum Pseudomonadota; class Gammaproteobacteria; order Enterobacterales; family Morganellaceae; genus Xenorhabdus; species Xenorhabdus siamensis. The sequence goes on along the minus strand of NZ_JBBMXE010000005.1, from coordinate 423,501 downwards.
GCTGGTTAATAGTTGCCATTATTAAAAAAGCTCCTGGTTTTTTGCTTCGTAAACACGGATTTTACCCTCTGTCAGTCATGATGACAAAACGAGAGGACGCGGAATTTTATTGCTGACTTGACGAGGTGTCAAGAAATATACAGCCTTTCTATGGTCGGCGTCGTCAAAGAGTTAGCAAGTCATTTATTGCTGGCTGAATACTACAGGCAGTATCTTCGGACAAAATACAGAAATATCTACCAACTGAAACTTTGCTGATGTTTCACCGTTAAGCTAACAAAACCGTTGTAATTTACTACCTGTACACGATCTGAAACTTGATTAACAAGTCCTCGTGCATCCAAATCATCCTGCAAAGCATAGATACCGGCTCCTGTTCGGATCAACTCAGCTAAATAGCGATTACCATTCACACTGAGCAATACCCCATTCTGAATCAGCAGGACATCATCCACATCAGTGATCAAGCCAAGTATTGCATTGAAGTCATCCTGGTAAGGTGAGCGTCTAACAGTATATAACATGTTATCTCTCCAAAATAGATTAAAATTTCAACACAACATCATAGCCTGCTAACATTTGCCGAACGGTCACAGCGGAGAGAAACTCGGCCTCCAAAATAAAATCACTTTCCGGGCTAACTCCTCTAACCATCAGATCCTCAAGGCAAATATAATATTTATCAATATCATACAGAGATAAAATCTTAAATGCTGAAATGTAGTCACGTGACAGAATTTTATCCGGTTGCTGATTGGACAGTAGCTGGAATACTCCATCAGAAATAAAGAATACACCAATCTGCTCCGTCAATGCTGATGTTGCAAGTAGAGCATCCAGCCCTTCTCTGCCAGCAGAAGACCCGTGGGGAGCTTCAGTAAAAACGAAGGCGATTTTTTTCATTATTACCCTCAATATCCTTTTGCCTATACCCCTAAAACTGTACCATGCGATCACATAGCATCATGGCCTCAGCCAAAGAGCCAAGTCCACTGAGTTCAAACCCATTGGCCAAATTCGCAGCATCCAGATTCAGTTCATTTGCCTGTTGTTCATCTACAACACCGCGTCGCAACGCTGCCGCAACACAAATGGATAAATTAAACTGGTGCTGAGCAGCCAATGACTGCCAAGCTCTGACGAGATCAAATTCATCATTAGCAGGCGCTAGCAGCCGATTACCATTCTGAACGCCGTCACGATAAAAAAATATGCTATGCAGTTTATGGCCAGAAGCAATAAGCGCCTGAGCAAATTGATAGGCACTACTGGCTTGCTGAGTTCCATATGCTGGCCCGGTCACCAGAAGACAATAAGACAATGGCGACATTACTTCTCCGGACTTGTACATTCACCACTTTTAAACTGGCGAATATAAAGATATACCGTATGTTTGGAGATATTCAGGCGATCAGCAACCTGATTAATAGCATCTTTAATATCAAAAATACCTTTCTCATAAAGATTCAGGACAACCTGCCTGTTTTTCGCATTATTAGAAACATTGCGATCAGCATTGACCTCTTCAATAGTATATTCCAGAGTCTGTGCAACCAGATCGTCCACGGAAGAAGCAAAATTGACGTTTGAAGAGACTTCGTGAGTTTTTTCCGGAATAAAAGTCTGAATAATTTCAGAGAAAGGAACATCCAGATTCATATTAATACACAAAAGCCCGATCACTCGACGCTGACGATTACGAATCGCAATCGTAACAGATTTCATCAATGCGCCACTTTTCGCCCGTGTGAAATAGGCTCTGGAGACACTGGCATCTTCATCCGTCATATCGTGCAGCATCCGTAATGCCAGATCAGTGATGGGAGAACCAATTTTACGGCCCGTATGTTCGCCATTAGCTATTCTGACAGCTGAACATTTAAGGTCTTCCAGTGAATGAAGAACAATTTCACAATGCCCACCAATCAGCATAGCTAGGCCATCAACAGCAGCTTCATAAGACTTTAAAATTTCATGATCCGTTTCACTGAACGGTTGGTTTTCCAGTAAATCAATATCGCTGTTATCACCAGATATTTTATCACCGGACAATAGTGGGGTAGACATGTAATACACCATCCTTCAAGCTTAGACTTCACCTCACCAAAAGCATCAGAGTGAGATTTATTATAACCGCAATTTAACAGAAAACATTCCAAAAACGCTGTATTCTATCCAGAATAATGACGTTAAAACTACATTAAATTGCCGTCAAGACCTTGCTGAATAGACTGCCAGAGGTTATCACAGCGTTTATGTTCAATTGTACCTGATATATGAGAAAATTATTCTATTTAATATTGTGTAAAATAATAATTGGCAAAATTCATTCTCTATATTTACGTTTATTACTTACTAAATCGAAGTAAATATTGGTATAACAAAACAGGGACCTGATAGCCCCTGTTATAAAATCATGTATTAATTACGATGAAAATTATTTTGTTTTCGCGTTAGGTTTAATATCCAACAATTCAATTTCAAAGACTAAAGTTGAGTTAGCCGGAATTTCTTGCACGCCATTTTTGCCATAAGCCAACTCAGGTGGGATGACTAATTGCATTTTTCCACCTTTTTTCAGATGCTGAAGACCTTCTTTCCAGCCCTGAATCACTTTATCCAGAGGAATCGACAGAGGCTCTTTGCGTTCATAGGAGCTATCAAACACTTTTCCATCAATCAAACTACCTTTGTAATTCACAACTACGGTATCGCTTGTTGCAGGCGTTTTACCACTTCCTTCCCGCTCAATTTTATACAGAAGACCGGATTTCGTTTTTACAACTCCCGCTTCCTTAGCAAACTGCTCCCGGAACTTATCCCCTTTTTCACTATTTTCACTGGCTTCTTTCTCCAGCTTAGCCTGTAAAGACGTTCTGATTTTTGCATCAAACTCACTGAGGACTTGCTGAATTTCTGTGTCATTCAGTTTACTTTTGTTATTGACGGCATCTTCAAAACCAACCAAAAGCTGAGACTTGTCAATATTAATACCTAGCGCTTTCTGTTCGTCCAAAGATTTTTCCATATAATGACCTATGGAAGCTCCCAATGCATAAGAATCCTGCTGTTCTACTGTCTTAAAAGCCTTATTCAGTTTCACTTCATCACTGGTTTTTGTTTCTGCAGCCATTGTATACGGTGCACTGAAGGCCATTGCCAGTGTAGTTACCAGTAAGGTTGTTTTTAACAATGATTTCATCTTATTCTCCAATAAATTTGACTGAATTTGCCGTCAGCAAAAATCATGCAACCACATGTACTATAACTGCCTACGAAAACCAATAACAATATTTGCTATACGCCGCCCTGAAAAATATTGAAACAACCTTCAAGTAACTGATTGAACAAAAAGCTTTCCTGCTCTCCACTTTCTCTCCATTTTACTTTTCCCCTTCATCAAAAGAGTTAGACATTAAGGTTTGGCTATTAGGCTTTGGGCATGAGGCTTCAGGTATTATAGTATCGATTTAAATACAATAATCATTCCGTCGCGTAATGACCGTCGCGTAATGACATGATCAAAGACAGGGGGAAAAGTCATGGTATTATCCAGCCTTGAGCAAAGATTTGAGCAACTGGAAACTAAACTGGCCTATCAGGAAGTTACCATTGAAGCGTTGAATCAAGAAGTCAGAAAACAGCAAGTAGAAATAGATAAGCTAAAAGAACAGCTAAAATTAATGGCCGAACGACTTAAAACTCATCAGTCATCAATTATTGCACCACTTTCAGAAGAAACGCCCCCACCCCACTACTGAAAACAGATCCACTGAAGCCAATGCCGGCTATCCAATCGGGGAAACGTCTGCCAGGGAAGGCAAAAAGACCGACAAAAAGAGAAGCCTGCCAGCTTCCCTTTTTCAGCTCACCCGCTAATCAATGGCAACCACCGCCACAGCAGCTATGACCTTCATGATCATGATCGTGATCACCGCAACCACCCTGACCATGTACGTGACCATGAGCCAGTTCTTCTTCTGTTGCCTCACGAACCGCTATAATTTCAACGTTGAATTTCAGATTCTGACCAGCCAGCATGTGGTTACCATCAACAACAACTTCATCACCTTCTAAAGCGGTAATTTCAACAGGCACAGGCCCCATATCGGTATCCGCCAGGAAACGCATACCAACCTGCAACTCTTCTACACCAACAAAAACATCTTTTGATACGCGCTGAACTAAGTTCTCATCATACTGACCATACGCATCATTTGCTTCAACGCTAACATCAAAACGTTCACCCGCCTCACGACCTTCCAGCGCTTTTTCCAAACCGCTAATCAGGGAACCGCGGCCATGGAGATAGTCTAACGGTGCGCTCACCGGAGACTCATCAACTAAAACACCATCTTCTGTTCTTACTTGATAAGCCAAGCTGACCACCAAATCTTTTGCTACTTTCATGACATCTCCTACGATACCCAGGAAAAAACGTGGGAAAAATTGTTACGACTAAAAAAATGCCGCTGATTGTACCGGAATTCTACTTCACTGTACCTAGTGATGGAAAAATTTATCCGTTACCCATTGTAATTACATTGAGTTATTGAGGTGTAAAAATACCGATAACTTGTTCCTGCTCTCGGACATGAGACGTTACAGTCTCATCAGTTTGTCGCTGCAGATGTCCACAGTGAACACACTCGACAATATCAACTCTGTTTTCCTGCCACATTGCCAAAGTATCCTGTGACTGACACTTTGGGCACACAGCACCTGCTATAAAACGTTTACGACTCCCTGACATACTTACCCCCATTGCTGTTCATGCCTAATGCGGATGAATCCCTAACCTGATTAATGTTTTACGCAGTAGTTCCACTTCGCTCATATCATGTTAGATGACAATAACATCAGTCCCTTCCCAGGACGTGTCAGACTGCCTATTTTCCGCTACCATGCACGCCAAGCTATCAAAACGAATACATATAATGTCATTATTAACTTAACATATCCCATACAGACAACATCATGATTGTTTTTTCTTCTCTGCAAATCCGTCGTGGCATTCGCGTTCTACTGGATGATGCCAACGCAACCATCAATCCCGGCCAAAAAGTGGGATTAGTTGGTAAAAATGGTTGTGGTAAATCAACCCTACTCTCATTACTGAAAGGGGAACTACAAGCTGAAAGTGGCTCTGTGACATTTCCCAACAATTGGGCTTTAGCTTGGGTGAATCAGGAAACACCAGCTCTGGAAATTTCGGCTCTGGAATATGTGATCGATGGTGATCGTGAATTCCGTCAACTGGAACAGAAACTGCAAATTGCCAACGAACAGAATGATGGTCATGCCATTGCACACCTTCACGGCTTGCTCGACACTATTCAAGCATGGACAATCCGTGCCCGTGCATCCAGTTTACTGCATGGACTGGGCTTCTCTCAGGCGCAACTGGAGCAACCTGTCCGTTCATTTTCCGGTGGCTGGCGTATGCGACTTAATCTGGCTCAGGCACTGATTTGTCGTTCTGAGCTATTGTTGCTCGATGAACCCACCAACCACCTTGATCTGGATGCTGTAATCTGGCTCGAAAAATGGCTGAAAAACTATACAGGTACTTTAATCCTGATATCGCACGACAGAGATTTCCTCGATCCAGTCATTGATAAAGTCCTGCACATTGAACAGCAGAGCTTATTTGAATACACGGGCAATTACTCTTCTTTTGAACGGCAACGGGTAGCCAAACTCGCCCAACAACAAGCCTTATACCAAAGCCAGCAAGAGAAAGTAGCGCATTTGCAAAGCTACATTGATCGTTTTCGCGCTAAAGCTTCTAAGGCAAAACAAGCTCAAAGCCGAATCAAAATGCTGGAGCGAATGGAGCTGATTGCACCTGCTCATGTTGATAACCCATTCCGTTTCAGTTTCCGCCAGCCAGACAGTCTGCCAAATCCACTATTAATTATGGAAAAAGTCAGTGCCGGATATGGAGATAAAACGGTACTGAACTCAATCAAATTAAATTTGGTTCCGGGTTCACGCATTGGCTTGTTGGGTCGTAACGGTGCGGGTAAATCAACCCTGATAAAATTACTGGCAGGGGAACTCATTCCACAACAAGGAGAGATTTCCTTAGCTAAGGGCATCAAGCTAGGATATTTTGCACAACATCAGTTGGAATATCTTCGTGTAGATGAATCTCCTTTACAACATTTAGCCAGACTTGCTCCTCAGGAAACAGAACAACAGTTAAGAGATTATCTTGGTGGTTTTGGTTTCAAAGGTGACCAAGTGACCGATCCAACTGTCCGTTTCTCAGGAGGAGAAAAAGCCCGATTGGTGCTGGCGCTGATTGTCTGGCAACGACCGAATCTTCTGTTGTTGGATGAACCGACCAACCACCTCGATCTCGATATGAGACAAGCATTGACCGAAGCCCTAATCGATTTTGATGGCGCTCTTGTCGTGGTATCGCACGACAGGCACTTATTGCGTTCCACGACAGATGAACTCTATTTAGTCCATGATGGCAAAGTAGAACCTTTCAAAGGTGATTTGGAAGACTATCAACAATGGCTGACAGAGTTACAACGTCAACAGTTGCGTGAAAGTCAGGAAAAGGAAAAAACAGCTCCCGGTACAGATGATTCTGTAAATAACGTTCAAAATTACAGTGCGCAAGAACGCAAAGATCAAAAACGACGTGAAGCAGAATTCCGTAGCCAGACGCAACCATTGCGTAAGCAACTCACCGTTCTTGAAAAAGAGATGGAGAATTTAAGTACAAAATTGGCAAGTTTGGCAGAAAAACTTTCAGATAACACAATATATGAAAGTGAACATAAAACTGAATTAACGGATTGCCTGCATCAACAAGTAAAGACCAAATCCAGACTGGAAGATATCGAAATGGAATGGTTGAATATTCAAGAGCAACTTGAAAAAATGACAGAAATATTTAACATCAATCAGTAAGTTTATTACCATTCAATTATTGTTAAGCAATGATTACCAGGTATTGTAATTCAACACCCGGTAATCATGCTTTATATAGCAAGACCCCTAATCTTCCTATGTGTTCCCAAACATATTATGTGCTCAGCTAAGAAAAGGAATTCATTTAAAATGAATTATCTTACTGACCGTAAAAATGACAAATCATTTAATTAAAAAGTGTTTTTATCATTAAAGACATCAGTAATTCTAATAAACATTCCACACTCCTTAACGAAAATTGCCTTATCATTTATGATTTAAATCTGATTTCACAACAGAGTATATTAAGAATAACAATAGAATGATTCACTGATCATTTATCAAATTATTTTACAGATTAGCCACCAATGCAGAAAAACTTTCGGCATCGTCAATCAAATCATCATCTATTGACTTACACCATACTACACCTAAATCTATTTTCTTATCAGTTTCAATAACTTCTAACAAATTCATATAATAATCAGGAATTGCAGCAATCATCCTTTTAGGTACACAGGCATAAGTACCGTTCTTTGTAATCATCTCCATAATTAACATGATATCATTTGTTTTTAATAACAAATTCATATTATCACCAGTATAAACAGGAAAGACATTCAAACAATCATTCAGGTCAATCACCTCTTTCTTTCCCGATGAACTGATCAGAAAATTCTTATGCTTAGACTTGCTGTTTTCCGTTCTAAATTTAGATATTAATTGACTCCTTTTTCTAAAGATATAAACCAATTTTTCAGTAAAAGTTTTTTTCGGCTTTAACTGTGTCACAGCCACCAATGGCACTACAGCTACATGAAGCATTCCCACATTCAACAAACTCACCTGCTGCTCAACTGACAATCCTGTCATCAAAGCCAGTACAACATTCCCTTTCTTCCCTGCAAGCTGCCTTTCTATTTGCGAATAGTTATGAGTGGAAAAACAGGACCCAATATATAGGTACCTGACAAGTTCCCTTTTTGAATCAGATTGTACCTGACTTTTAAACTGTTCATAATGCGTTAAAAACTTCCTGGCATTTTCCAACGTCTTCTGCCCAAAATCTGTTAATCTTGTTCCACTTGGCCCCCTTCTAAATAATGAAGCACCCAGAATACCTTCCAGAGCATGTATTTTTTTCGTCAAAGCAGGCTGAGAAAGATAAAGTTTCTCTGAAGCCTTATGATAATTAAGGGTCTCAGCCAAAACGATGAAAGCTTCAAGATTGCGTATATCCATGTTCTTTCGCCCAATGGTTGTGAATAATGACAAAACATTACAGATTCATGGTGATAGCATTTTAACTTAGTGTTTCGCCAAAGATTTTATCGAGACTACTGGTCAAAATATTAACCAGTGAAGTGTTAGTTAATAAGGATACAATTAGCAAAAGATTTACTATTGTGTTTTAATCACATAAATTAATAATTACATTTGTGAAAAAGATGAAGTACGCAACTACCAATACAGAAAAAGATAATTCTTCATTTAACAACAAATAACTTCAGAACATTAAAATCAATCTTAATAAAATATCATACTATTAAACCACATGTGAATAGATTAATAATAAAAACTAAGAAAAGCATATCAAACTAGTTTACTCGTATAATGACAACACCCATAGTTTATTCATGTTTTCTTATAACAAAACCCATACATTCTTTATCATCAATTCATATTTAACGCTTATCACGTGTTAATTTTAAAATACATCCATCTACATAATACAATTTATAAACCACCAGAAGAAAATAAATTACAAAAGGTTTAATTATCAAAATACGAGTAAAATACAACTTTTATGACAACTTATTTTTAGAGTAATATTACCTATTTAATATACCTATCCTTATTTCAAGTTTTTAATTTTTTGGGTATAGGAACATTCTGTATTTATATATTATTGCACAGGTAAAACATGCTGGAGTTTTCTTATAAAGGGAGGTATCGATTGAACATTAAGATAATCACTTAATGAAATATTAGCTAAGCAGCTTTAAAACCATTGAAGTGCAATTGGATTGGCACCCATTTTTATAAGTGCCAATTTCGTATAAAAAATCATACTATTACATGTAATTGAACTACTCTCGATCACAGTGAATTTAATTTATTATCAACTTTATGATTAAATTCATACCATTAAAGTAAACATAAAGTTATGTATTTTTAAACATCCCTTTAAAAACAACGAGGACAATTAATGTGGCCATGATTAGGGCCAAAAGTAATATCAGGGCACTCAGGCTTACCAGATTCAAAAGGTGGACTTGTGTATCCTGGTCCGCAAGTAAATATTCTTCCGCTCCAGGGTGAAGAGGTACGCCCATCTTCTGTAGAATACGTAAATGTCAGCTTACTATATCCAAACGACTGACCATCACTCGTCTTACAATACCAATTACGACAGAACCCTTCGAGCTCACGATAATCAAGACAGAAAACAACCCGCCCAATATTAGGATCATGAGGATACGGCTCCATAATTTTTGGGCCAAGCGTTGTATCTAACCTCAGGCAAAAGTCCACAGATGCATTCAATGAGACCGCACTCCCCATCCGTACACCACCCGGAGTATCATTACTTCCCTGTATTACAACATACAATCCGGTCTGCCCATCTTGGGTATTTTGATAATTGGAAAGGGCGTAACAATTAACAACATTATTGACATTTACATTACTACAATCATCATTGTCATGTTGGTGTATTATATTTGCATGGTCAATTCCAAAACTGGAATATACAAGGCAAGGGTCATATTCAGCGTTTTGATATGGTCCCGTTTGGCCACTATAAAATACCGATAGTGATTCTGAATTTTGCGTTGAACCATCATTACGTGTAACACTATAACTAAATTCACACGTATTTCCAATCTCAAAAATAGTAAAACTTAATCTTTTAGTGCAACGAGTGTCTAAAAGAGTTACATCACCAAGAACAAAGCAATCTCCAGTACTATGACCGTTTACATAAAAACATATAGTATCCGTATCATGAGCATATTCATAAGCTGGAATGATTACACAAAAATAACTATTATTTCCATTATATAAATAATGCCCGTCATATCCGTTAATTATCGGTGCAGGAAGTAAATTACTATCATACATAGCATCACCTCATCATTGTTCATATATACATTATTAATAAAATAAAAAATCCTCAAAGCCTATAGATTATTATTATCTAATAAAATAATACACTTATTCATTTTCATAAGTAACAATATGAGAAAACCAAGTATTGCTATAAGAAACATCAGGATCAAGATCTGTTCCAACTTGATAATCAAAATATAGTTTACCAAGATTGTTAGAAAATCCTATTTTGTTTTCTAAAATCTCACGAGGTATATCAAATACCAAAGACTCGCTAATTTCCTCCTGTGAATATGGCATCGTAGCAGAATTACTCCAGTTAAAATTTCCTGTACCGTCAATAATGTATAAATTCAATGTTACTTTAGAACCACATGCAACTTTTGATGTATCATTAGGATCACTTGTTCCTGTGATTTCAACATATAACCCCGCATCTACACTATTAATAGTAGAAATTTTATTATCATTGATAATGGAATATTGTTTTAAAATATTTTCAGGAAAAACACCAGCACTACTATAAACCACACAAGGTTCATATACCCTATTAACATCAGACCAAGGCTTATTTGGCTCTCTCATATAAGTTAAAGTTAATGGCCTTGATTTATATGGATATATATCTCCAGTTTCGCTGATAACAATGTAAGAAAAATATGATAAAACTTTATTTTCAAAAATAGAACAAGGTAAATCAAACGGATTTTCCAAATCACTCACGTCTGAAAATTCAATAAATTTTTTAGTATATTCATCATTAACGAAAAACAGTATAAAACCGTTATTTATAATATTTCCTATTTCTTTAATTTTAACTTTGAATGTACTATTCTCATATGATTTTAAATACCCTCCTGAAAAATTTATTATGTCTGGTGGAAGCATTTTATCCGAAAGATTTTCTAATGTATTATTAACAATATAGATCTTATTATCTGCCGCAGAAATAGTTTTTTCATTTCCAGGTATTTGGGCATACAACTGCATTATTAGCCCTTGTGATCTAACAGGCTGTATGAAAAATAAAATATCTCCATTATCATCTGTCTCAACATAGAAACCTTCTTGATTATTTACTGACTCAACTGTAATTTCATCCTGGTGATTAGATGAAAATATTTTTACATTTTTCAAATTAGAACCTGAATCATCGGTAACGAGTATTCTAGTTCCTATTAAAGGATGACCATATATATCCCTAACCGTTGTTGTTACTTTAGTAAATATTTTATCTGAATCAGGAGCATATGACGGTGGAACTGCTAAAAAAGGAGTATCAATATTCAATCTTAATGATTGAAGTCTTACTCTCTCAGAAAGAGAAATAATCATTTTTTTACCTTACGTCATTTATAATATTACGGAATTAATAAATAAAAACAATTATTTTATTAAAAACACAATAATCAGAGAAATATATTTTTTTCAGTTAATTGTCATTAACCAATATCAGTCTCAATATCAGCTTCCCAAACATTACCATATTGCTGATTACCAGCATAAAAAAATGTATAGTCAAAATAAATACGACCTAATCTATTATCTGGATATGTTTTAACATCAACAACATCCACAAATGGAATATGAATAATAGCCGCTACTTTATTATCAGATTGTATCTCTACTCTACCAGAATAGCTTTTAATATAGCTTTTATTTATTGAGTTAAGATACATATTTAAAGTGACAAAAATATCCAATGGTACTTTATCTGTCTCTTTATCATGTTCTGTAGTACCTAATATTTTAACATTTAATCCTCCCCTTTGATCATTTGGGTATTTTTGTATTGAAGAATAATTAATTAAATCGTGATTTTGTATAACATGATATTTTGCAACACCAAAGCTGTCATATACAACACAAGTAGCATAGTTTCTGCCTGATGCCGGGTTCTGTTCTGGTTTATATTTAACACCTCCTTTATAAATTAAAGGCAATGAGTTGGACTTATCCGCCAGTATATCTCCAGAATCTCTGATAATAACATAGAAGAAATCTGAATAAATATCTTTTGTGAAGATATCATATGGCAAATGATAAAAAATACTCGAATCACCTTCCTGCTCCCTTCTAACAAAATACTTTGTATATTCTCCATTTACAAAAAATAAAATATAATCTCCCGGTGTCGCTCCTGAATATCCTGGTATTTCAACCTTAAATTTACTGTTCCCATTAGATTTTAAATACTCTCCAAAGAAATTTATTATTTGCGGCATTACAAATTTAATCTTCATATTATCCGGTGACTTATTAACAATAAAAATTGTATGCTTAGCAGGAACCTGTTTTGTTGACCCAATTATATTAGAATATAAATCAAGAACAACAGAATGAGCCTGAAGTGGTTGAATAAAAAATTCAACCTTTCCATTTCCATTAGTTTTTATAGTAAATCCTTCTCTACTACTACCTTGGCATATAATGGGAATTTCTTGATTTGATTCTGAATTGTAGATTTTTACTTTTTTAAGATTTTCAGGAATAGAACCTGATACAAATATAGAGATATTAGGTAGGGCGTTACCATATATATCTATAATATTTGCAGTAACTTTTATTCTTTTATCACCTACACCATGATCAGGTAGATTAGGAATAGCAAAAAATGGAAAGTCCATATCCAACTGTAATGAATCAAAATTTATTTCATTGATATTCATATAAGAAACCTCTATTTTCATAATAATATTATGCGTTAATAAAAATAAATCATACTAAAAAATCATTATTAACACTATATTGGTGGGGATTTAATAAATTACAAATTTGACCTCATTATCACATATTGCAATAATAAATTATTGCCATTAAAATTATACAATACAAAAGGAACAATTAATTTTAATGGTGATAAGAAAATATACTGATATTGACTTTTTACTTTTAAATTAGTCGACAAATAAATAGCAGAATTAGATTCCTATAAAACCGATAATCATTATCATATAGTAATATATTGATAAGATCATCGGATTTAATATTAAAAAATAATGAATATCGCCTACTTTATGGATCAGGTTAATGTGGCATAATATCAAATTCATAACAGCATGTTTCATAATAAATCTAAAAAAATTATGCCATCCAATAGAAACTAATTATTATCATTTTCTGGTATTCCTGTACGTGTATCTATTCCTCCTTCCCAAACCTTACCATAATATTTACTCCTGGCTACACTAAATTCATAATCAAACCAAATAGTACCCGCTCCACCATTATCATATGGTAATATATTAACAAGATCTTCGAGTTTAATATTAAAAAATAAAGAATATCTATTAGTTTCCGAATTAATATCATGTGGCATGGTGCCCATTTTATAAGGCACTTGTATATTACGGTTTGATGCCTGAATATACATATTTAATGTCACTTTTGCACCCAAAGGTACTTTTGTTTTTGAATTTTTATCTCCTACAACTTCAATAAATAACCCTGTACTTCCTTTGGGATTATCTAAATATTTTTTTATGTTATCATAACCAATAGTTTCACCAGGGAATATCTCATCACCTTTAACGCCAAGGCTCGTATATACCTTACAGGCGTCATATTTCCTTTCTATATCTGGAGAAGGAGAATATTTCGCGCCTCCCATATAAGTCACATATTCTGGCAGAGAAGTTATAGAACTACCATTTCTCCCTAAAATAACTACACAATTAAATTCGTAAGTAACACCTATCTTAAAAATACCATAGGGCACTTGATAAGTATATTTATCCTGCCCCAGCTCTTTGCCCGGATCACCTACAATAACATAATGACCACTATATTTACGTTCCTTATCTTGTTCTTTAGTCAGAAAGAGTATATAGTCACCTTGCGCTGCATTTGGGTAATCGTATATTCCCACATAAAAATTTGGAGTACCAGAATAAGAAGTTAAATTAGAAGTTGTACCCAATATATTTGGTTCTGGCATAGCATCTAGATCGTCAGGGATTTCAGTGTTAACAAGAAAAAGAGGAGAAATAGCATCCACTGGACGTACAACATTCAAAATCCAAGTTTCCAAATAAAGAATCATTGAATGAGCTTGTATTGGATAAATATAAAACTTTATATTCCCTTTTTCATCAGAATTTATAGTTATTACAGGATAACTGAAAGCGCCAATATACTTTACTGAAATTTCTTTTTCTGTGTGATCCTTAAATTTACAGGAAGTTAGGTGTTTTAGTTTTTCTGATCGTATCAAAATAGGAACATTTTTTAGAGGATCTCCATTCATATCCAGCAAAGTGGTAGTCGCCATAGATTTTAAATCACTATTTATAGAACCATTTACTACGTTCTTTATATCTAAAAATTCTTTATCAAATATAAGGGGTAATGTATCTGGATTTATTGTTCTGGTTATCCCGTTAAAAACGAATGGATCGGCAGTAGAACCATTCGCTTTAATGGTAAATTTTATTGGCTCTTTTTCCTGTGCATTTTTATTAACAGTCAACAATACATCACATGTAACCACAGTGCCATCAGAGTTTTGACGATTTAATACAACTTCTCCGTGTGGAGCAATAATATTGGATGTTACTTCTGTAAATGTAATATTTACATCCGCGACATTAATTACTTTTTTAGATATTAAAGTAACAGTTAAAAGAAAACGCTGTCCTACGATAAGGTCTGCCTGTTTTGAAATCGTTGTTGTTAATACATCTTTTGTTTCTGACATAATTTTGTAACCTCATTATATTTATATGAAAGAAAACAATTACAGTATCTTTTGGAAACTCATTTATTCGAGTTTCTTTATATTCATTACCTAACGGGATTTAACTTAAAGAAATTAAGATTAAAAATATAATGAATTTTTTTTATCACCTGATAACAATTAGTTATCACTATTAGCTTGTAATATTTCCCAATAGAAATTGGTTAACTGTATTAACTAATTACTATTGAAAATTTCACTCGGTTATTTGGAACCACGATCCTTTTTTGTGTCAATAGTACAAATTAATAATCCTTCATCATCAGATTCAGTACTTGATTTCTCTGTATGAGGATCAAATATTACATAAACTTTACTATTGTAGGCGGCTAACAATTTATATTTAAGTTTGTCTACGTCAACATCACTAGGATTATCATTAAATAATCCCCAGTCATAAAGGTTGTCAAACTCAGTATTTATCGCATGCTTTTCAGACGACTTCATAAAATCCTGTTCAGAAACAGATATAAAAGAATCAAATCCCATATTGCCGTCACGGTTCAGATCGTTGCATGTTACTCCATCCGTCGCTCTATGATAGCCTCGCAGCTCTGGATTTTTACCGGTAAAATAGGGGTATACAATTTGTCTAACCATATTCACAGTGTAATGATATAAATAAGTCCTTCCATCTTTTTCTGTTATTTCTGCTTTTATCGTTGCATTACCTGCTGGCCCAGGAAAAATTATAACGTTACTATTTTTATCCACCATAACTATGTTACTAAATACATTATTATCATCCAGTTCTATGCTATAATTAGCTTCATTACCAAAAGCGCCTGATGAATCTTTTCCAAGCCTGCCAATCAGGGAGTTAAAAACCGTATACGGATGGCCTGTTTCAGTAAAGTACCGTTGTTTTTGTTGATTAAATTTATTATAAACAAACAAAACCGCATCCTGATCTTTCGGTTTAAAGCTAACTAAATCATCTGCAAATTTGGATTCTTTCTGATCGTCTGGCTCAGACATTTGTAATGTTACTTTTATATCTTTCACCCCTGCATTATGGCTTTTTAATGTTGCATATAAATATCCTTCTGCATCTGTTGTATTTTCATTTTTTGGATCTTTTTCAGGTTGCCCCAGATCAACTTTAATCTGTTCATGATCCCGACTCCATTTCACATCAAAAAATGTCTGATTCGGAATAACAGATGTTTGATCGTGTTTATTCACAATCTTCGCCCTATATTTATATGCACTCTTCCCATCAGCAACTAATGGTTTAGAGGAATCATAGCCTTGATGGAAAACTCCGTTTTCATCAATAGTGCCAACAACTTCAACACTTGCAATCTCAAATTCCACTGGTGCCGCGAATTCTACAGGATGTTTTAATGTTAATAAATCATCGACAGTGACTATTATCTTATACTGTCGAGCGTTTGTACTGGTAAATTCTGTAGTTGCTTCACCATTATCATCAATCTTAGTGCTCGTTGGTTTAAATTCGATCCCTTCCGGTACAGAGGTAAAAGTAACCTTCTTGTTAATCTCCGGTTGGTCATCATCATCTTTAGCGACTACAGTCAGCTTATAAGATTTATTAATTTTCATAGTGCCTTCTGGAAGAGGTTTTAGAAAAACATTTGCCTTATCAAAAGATACCGGATGAGCCTGTATTGGTGTATTCCCTTCAATAGAAAGAGATACAACAATATCCTTTTCTCCCTTACCACCAGTCATGGTTAACTCTGCGGTTAATTCCCCTTCGCTATTCGTTTGTATATCTCCTTTTGGTACATTTAAAGTAAGCCCCTCTACAACCTTATCTTTACTCCATTTCACATTAGGGATTATTCTATTTTTCACAACCTTATCATTGCTATCTAATATAATAGCTTTATAGATATATTTACTTGTACCATCAGCAGTTAAACTTCCATCTTTAGTATTTCCTTTTGGGATGACTATCAGAATATTATCTTTAATCTTGTAACCCTGAATTGGTACAAAAAACTCAGCAATTGGGATTTTCCGATGATCAAGCACGATATTATTATTCCTTTCCACCAAATCATAACGGCTGCCTGCTAATGTACGCATAGAAGCCACATTATCCGGTGATAACTGCGTACTCAAAGGAACCCCCAATCTGTAGTTTAAATTCGCCAGAAATTGCGTTTCAGTACGGCCGCTTTCTCCCTGTTTATAGTCCACACCCATTGTTATCAATGGAATAGGCGTATAAGTCACACCCAATTTAACCAATTTGGGGTTTTTCTGTTTAGTCTTCCGGTTGAATAAAGTCACGTTGTCGCCAAAATATTGCTCATAGGACAATTTGCCCCCCAGATTAGGGTAAGCAGGCAGGAAGAATTCTCCATTAATATCATAGCCATTGGCCGGGCGTTCCTGGTGCTCTTCGAAATACCGCGAAATTTGCCAGTCACTTAAACGACGATAAGCGTTAGCAGAAAGTTTAATATAGTCCCCCCAAATTTCGCCTCCTAATCCTAAGCGCCTGTTTTTACCCGTCAGATCATAGTCATAAAATGTATTCAGGCCATACATCCAGTTTTGATAAAAAAAACGCCCCCCCAAACCAAGGTTAATTGTATTCCGGCTATCTTTATTACGATAACCTAATTGAGAAAAGAGCAACCAATCAGCTTTATTATCGTAAAGGGGTAATAACAGGTCTAATGAGTTATTTTCTAGTTTGCCTTTTTTATCAAGGCCAAAGTTAATTTTCGCTGTACCGAATTGGGATAACCATTTTTGTACTTCAGAGGTAACAGTACTGTTGATTCTTCCCAAAGCGTAAGATTTGGCTTGTTCTGCCAATTGTGAAGAAGATGATGACAGTATATTACCGACTGTCTGAATATTTCTTGTAATAAAATCAGGTAGCTCATGTTCTGAAATATTATCTGCGTTTTGTATATCATCCTTTTTATTGGTATTGGAAGTCAAAAGTTTTTTACTTACTTCTTTTACTGAAATACCTACATTATCTATCTTGGATACATCAGTTTGTTCACGTGTTACGTTACTTTCAGCAAAGGCGTTCATGATTGTAGAAGGGATAAGCAACGTATAAAGAATAGTGAAGAAACCAATGAATTTACCAATATATGATGGCATATATAAGCACCCCGATAGATTTTATTATCAGTAATCTTATTTTGATACCAACACCACTGGAGTAAGATTACTTCCCCTTTAATATATTAGAAAGATTTCTTAATTATGCAACTTGGAATAATTATCGACTGATAATCAATAGTTAACGCATGGTTCTTAGAATCAATAGATTAGATATTTAAGAAAATAAAAACACAGTCTGAAATATGAAAGCTATATTATGTGATCAATACGATAATTCAGTATTTATGAATTACCTAAAATCATTCCATCACATGCAGCAGGAAAACATGATGAAAATCGATCTGAATAATCTGGTGACTGAAAGCCGTAACCTCGCCAGTACTCATATTGATGAGTTATCAACTCTCGATATGCTCCGCGTTATCAATGATGAAGACAAAAAAGTCGCCGTTGCGGTTGAGCAGACACTACCTCAGGTTGCTCTTGTCGTTGATAAAGTTGCAGAAGCTTTACGTCAGGATGGACGCTTAATCTATAGCGGAGCAGGAACATCAGGTCGATTAGGGATTTTGGATGCCAGCGAATGTCCGCCAACCTACGGCACCAAACCGGAACAAGTGGTCGGTTTAATTGCTGGCGGGCATCAAGCCATTTTGAAAGCCGTCGAAAACGCGGAAGATAATCGGCAATTAGGCGCAAATGATCTTAAGGCACTACACCTTAATAAAAAAGATGTGCTGGTCGGAATTGCCGCCAGTGGCCGGACACCCTACGTGTTGGGAGCGATGGAGTATGCCATATCAGTGGGAGCAACTGTCGCCTGTATCAGTTGCAATCCTGGCAGTCCGATGACCCGACTGGCTGATATCGCTATCACCCCCATTGTAGGACCAGAAGTTGTAACAGGTTCCTCCCGTATGAAAGCAGGTACAGCGCAAAAATTGGTGCTGAATATGATCACGACAGGAGCCATGATCCGTACTGGTAAGGTATATGGCAATTTGATGGTGGATGTGGAAGCCACTAATGCTAAGTTAGTTGAACGACAAAAAAATATTGTCATGGCTGCTACTGAGTGCAACAGGGAGACGGCAGAACAAGCCCTGAACGCCTGTAACGGCCACTGCAAAACTGCAATTGTGATGATCCTATCGGGGAGCAGTGCCGAAGAAGCCAAAATATTATTAACAGAACATCAAGGGTTCGTCCGTCCAACAATTTCAACCGTTCGATAATCATTACTTTTTCTTTGTGGAAGATAAACCGCAGGGGTGGTACGTGGCTAAAATTAATTCAGATATGCTGATTGAAATTCTTCACGCTATTGGTGGAGCAAGTAATGTCATACATAGTGGCAACTGCATGACCCGTCTGAGATTGACGTTACGTGATAGTTTGCTGGTCGATAAAACTAAATTGAAGCTAATTCCCGGCGTTCTGGGAGTAATTGAAAGTCATGAACAACTCCAAATTGTCCTTGGCCCCGGTAACGCCCAAACAGCGGCGGATATGATGAATGAACTATTAAGTTATGCTGATTATCCCGCTTCTGAACATCACTCAACAGAACATCACTCGGCAAATTTGAAAGAGATTGCCTCTTCCAATAAAAAACACCTCAAAGAGAAACAAACCCATCCAATCCATAAATTCCTTACCAAATTTGCTACCATTTTTACTCCTCTGATCCCCGGATTTATCGCTGTTGGTCTACTACTGGGCCTTGCGACTCTGCTGGAGCAAATTTTCATTCAAGGTGTTGCACAACCCAACGCTGTATTGGTTGAAATGATCGGCTATATGAAAATTTTCAGCAAAGGAATGTTCACTTTCTTCAGTATCTTGATTGGTTACAACGCGCAGAAGGCTTTTGGCGGTTCAGGCGTTAATGGTGCCATCATCGCTTCTCTGTTTATTTTGGGTTATAACCCTGACGCTCCCAGCGGCTTTTATTCTGGTATCAACAATTTCTTTGGCTTCCTCATCGATCCACGGGGAAATATTATCGGAGTATTGATTGCCGGTATTCTGGGAGCCTGGGTTGAGAAGCAGATCCGTAAGAGCATGTCTGCTGACCTGGACATGATCCTGACCTCAGCCATTACGCTGCTTATTATGGGCGCGGTTACTTTTATTGTGATTATGCCGATAGGCAGTTATCTGTTTACAGCAATGTCATGGCTTTTCACCAATCTAAATGGTAATCCATTCGGTACAGCCATTTTGGCGGGATTATTTTTGATAGCCGTGATGTTCGGTGTGCATCAGGGTTTTGTGCCAGTCTATTTTGCTCTGGTAGAAACACAAGGGTTTAATTCCCTGTTTCCGATTCTGGCAATGGCAGGAGCAGGGCAAGTAGGCTCTGCACTGGCGCTATATGTCAGAGCCAAAAAAGAGTCGTTATTACGCACTCAAATCAAAGGAGCTATTATTCCGGGCTTTTTAGGGATCGGTGAGCCCTTGATTTATGGTGTAACATTGCCTCGCATCAAACCATTCGTTACCGCCTGTTTTGGTGGCGCTGTTGGTGGTTTTTTTGTCGGCCTGATTGCCTGGTTTGGATTGCCCGTCGGCCTGAATACGGTTTTCGGTCCCTCCGGTGTGGTTGCCCTGCCCTTAATGACATCCCAAACAGGCATTTTCATGGGCATGGCAGTATACAGTGCAGGGCTGATTGTTTCGTATATCAGTGGCTTTGTGCTGACATTTTTCTTTGGCAGCAAGAATATTGATTTGAGCTGATTCAGCTAATCCAGATTAATGGTACACAAGCTGCTGTCAAAAGCCCCATCACGATATTGAAAGTAAACCATGCGGTACGGCTTTTTAACAAACGGCCAATCATAGCGCCTAAAATAAGCCATACCATTCCGGTGACTGTATTACACAATAACATCACCACGCTGATAACCAGAATGGAATGGATATATAAATCCCCTGTTAAACTATAGCTACTGATAGCCCCTAACCCCATCATCCATGCTTTCGGGTTCAAAAACTGCAATAGCCAGCCTTGATGGCTTTTAATGGGTGTCCCAAGGGATGGTGTAGCCTCCAGCCGTTTGTATTGTGCAGTCACCGTCTTCCAGGCCAGCCACAGTAAATACAGGCTACCGAGCACCTTCAAGCCGGTGTGTATGGTCGGATATACCAGCAGTAACGCGGCAATACCAAAAGCAGACAGCAACAGGACGCTTTGCATCCCAAAAACAATTCCCAACAACAGTATCAACGAACGGCGGAACCCAAAATTGGCACCAGATGATGTCAGTAACATATTGTTCGGGCCGGGTGTGATCGCGGAGATAAACATAAATGTGCTAAGTGAGAATATCAGGCTGGCGGTCATGGCGTACTTTATCCCTCAATTATTGACATTTCCTTTCTAAGAAAATAGCAGTATGTTATTTAGCATACAAGGCCAGTTAACAATGAAAGTTAAACTCAAAAAACATCCTCAAAGCTAAGCAATACCAGCAGCTAATATAATGTGATATGGAGCGACCACAATGATTATCCCGTGGCAACAAGTAGAACCCGATACTCTACTTAACTTGATCGAAAGTTTTGTCTTGCGGGAAGGCACCGACTACGGTGAACTCGAAAAAACACTGGAACAGAAAGTACAGGATGTAAAACGCCAGCTTGAGCGGGGTGAAGCCCTGCTGGTTTGGTCTGAATTGCATGAGACTGTCAATATCATGCCTAAGGAGATGTTCCGTCCATAGTTTCATATCATTTCTGGCTCAATAAATAGCATTTCATTCAACATCGGTTTGTTTTATTGGCCTGATACTGCTGATCACGAGAACGATCATCCCAATTTTTTATGATAAGGAGTCTGTTTCTTATGTCTGCCAAACACCCTGTCATTGCCATAACCGGCTCTAGCGGAGCCGGAACGACAACCACCAGTGTGGCATTTCGCAAGATTTTCCAACAACTCGGCATCACTGCCGCACTTATCGAAGGGGATAGTTTCCACCGTTATACCCGCCCTGAAATGGACGCAGAAATACGTAAAGCGAAAGAACAAGGCAGGCACATCAGTTACTTCGGGCCAGAAGCGAATGATTTCCATATGCTAGAGAAGACATTCTTTGAATATGGGGAAACAGGTGCTGGCCGCTGGCGGAAATATCTGCATACGTATGACGAAGCTGTTCCCTACAACCAAGTACCGGGTA
Organism: Xenorhabdus siamensis; assembly: GCF_037996745.1. Classification (NCBI taxonomy): domain Bacteria; kingdom Pseudomonadati; phylum Pseudomonadota; class Gammaproteobacteria; order Enterobacterales; family Morganellaceae; genus Xenorhabdus; species Xenorhabdus siamensis. The sequence goes on along the minus strand of NZ_JBBMXE010000005.1, from coordinate 401,478 downwards.
CATTCACGCCCTGGGAATCGCTACCATCAAACACCGATATGCTGTTTTATGAAGGATTACATGGTGGTGTTGTCACGCCGCAATACAATGTCGCCGAATTAGTTGATCTGCTAATTGGTGTTGTCCCCATCGTCAACCTTGAATGGATACAAAAACTCATTCGCGATACCAGTGAACGCGGGCATTCAAGGGAGGCGGTTATGGATTCCGTGGTTCGTTCGATGGATGATTATATTCGCTATATTACGCCACAGTTTTCCCGCACTCACATCAACTTTCAACGCGTTCCTACTGTTGATACCTCCAACCCCTTTTCCGCCAAAGCTATTCCTTCTCTAGACGAAAGTTTTATCGTCATCCGATTCCGTGGTCTGAGCCAAATCGATTTCCCTTATTTACTGGCCATGCTTCAGGGTTCGTTTATTTCCAGTATAAATACTATCGTCGTTCCGGGTGGAAAAATGGGACTGGCAATGGAGTTAATTATGGCTCCGTTAGTTCAACAATTACTGGAAGGCAAAAAAATTTCCTGAATTAAGCACAAGTTAATTATCAATAACGCAGGTAACAAAAAATAATGTTACCTGTGATAAAACACCCACTATTCACCCACTTATAAATGAAAATGTAGTAAATGGTGTTCTGCAAACAGATTTCTGGTAATTTATTAACTGGTTTTATATGCTGAAGCGATACAGGAGAAGACAGAAATGTTTTCCTGTGTTACAAACAAAAGTTACAAGCGAAGCTGGCAGGTTTTATGGGTCTGGATGACTACACCAATATGTTAGCATCCTTTATAAACCTATATAAAATTCTTACTTGTCAGTTTTTCAGCAAGTTAATATGTTAATCTATTGACTTTATAAAGCCAGCCTGATGAGAAACTGTCAGCTTCTCAGAACATAAAGGCGGAAATAACAACAGAGGATAAAGCGAATGGTTCTCGGCAAGCCACAAACAGACCCTACTCTTGAATGGTTTTTGTCACACTGCCATATTCACAAATATCCATCCAAGAGCACGCTTATTCATCAAGGCGAGAAAGCAGAAACGCTTTACTACATTGTTAAAGGTTCAGTTGCTGTTCTAATAAAAGATGAAGAAGGTAAAGAAATGATCCTCTCTTATTTAAATCAGGGGGATTTCATTGGTGAACTTGGATTGTTTGAAGAAGGGCAAGAACGTACTGCATGGGTGCGAGCTAAGAGCGCCTGTGAAGTGGCTGAAATTTCTTATAAGAAATTTCGCCAGTTAATTCAGGTTAATCCTGACATTCTGATGCGTTTATCCGCTCAGATGGCAAGCCGCTTACAAACAACATCGGAAAAAGTTGGAAACCTGGCATTTCTGGATGTGACAGGTCGTATTGCACAGACATTGCTCAATCTGGCCAAACAGCCTGATGCAATGACCCATCCTGATGGTATGCAAATCAAAATTACACGTCAGGAAATTGGGCAGATTGTCGGATGCTCCCGTGAAACTGTCGGCCGCATTCTGAAAATGCTGGAAGATCAAAACCTGATCTCTGCGCACGGCAAAACAATTGTCGTTTATGGAACCCGCTAGTTCTTGAAATTGCGCTTGAATTAGGCCAGTGCGGCCCATAGAGCACTGGCTTTTTGCTTTCCATCCTTCAGCTTCTCTCATCCCTTAACAAAATGAAACCCGCTGGTGCATAATTTAGTGATATCACCTGCCCACAAATGCTTCGTAAAAAAATGGCCGTAAACAGTAGCCAAAAGAGGAAGTAAATCGTTCTTCGTTAATATTTAAGAAAATTATTTAACAGTTCATGTCCTTGTTCACTCAGGATGCTTTCCGGATGGAACTGCACGCCTTCCAAGGGGAGAGTACGGTGACGTATTCCCATTATTTCATCCACATTACCATCATGCTGGCTCCATGCCGTAACCTCAAAGGATGCAGGTAACGTTTCTGCGGCAATAACCAAAGAGTGATAACGGGTAACTGTCAGTGGACGATTCAATCCCTTAAATACACCTTGCTGGTTATGGTGAATTAAACAGGTTTTTCCGTGCATCACCTCACGGGCTTTAACAACACTCGCGCCAAAAGCCTGACCAATCGCTTGATGTCCGAGACACACCCCCAAAATCGGCACTTTCCCGGCAAAATGTGAAATGGCTTCCAGTGAGATCCCTGATTCATCTGGTGTACAAGGCCCCGGAGAGATCACTAAATGAGTCGGTGCTAATTTCTCGATATCTTCAAGCTGTAATTCATCATTACGCTTAACTAAAACATTTGCCCCTAACTCACAAAAATATTGATATAAATTGAATGTAAAAGAGTCGTAGTTATCTATTATTAATAACATAGGAGTTCATCCTACTGATTTTTATAGTTTTATATATTGCGTTGTCCTATTGGACATTATGCGTTCTGTATCACGGTAAAATTAGGTAAAGCAGCACCAACGGTAGCGGGACAGTCATCATACCACATAGACATTTTTAAAATAGGGGCAGGGATTACCGCCAGACAGCGGCACATATCCACAGTGAGGTCTTTTTCGTGTGAAAACGTAGAGGAGTGAGAAAGGGAGACGGCACTTTAAAAACCCTGAAACTTCAAAAAGTGTAATAACAGGCCAATACCGTCTCATTCTCTATCTTTCAGGCAAAAAACGTGTTTTTCTCATCAAGGTTATTGGGAAACAACCTTTGCAGAAAGTATCACAATCGGTTTAACAGGAACATTTTGGTAAGGCCCAACATTTTCTGTTTTGACTTGAGAAATTTTGTCAACCACATCCATCCCTTTCACTACCTTACCAAAGACGGCATAGCCGAAATCACGCTGACCGTGGTCAAGAAAAGCATTATCAGTCACATTAATGAAAAACTGACTGGTTGCACTATCCTTATCTGCGGTGCGTGCCATCGCAATTGTTCCACGCAAGTTACGTAAGCCATTATCAGCTTCATTTTTGATTGGGGCTTTGGTGACTTTCTGTTTCATATCTTTCGTAAATCCCCCTCCCTGGATCATGAAACCGGGAATAACGCGATGGAAAATCGTATTGTTATAAAAACCCTCATTCACATACTCAACGAAATTCTTTGTGGTAATCGGCGCCTTATTGCTATCCAGTTCAAGCTCTATTTCACCTGCTGATGTCATCAGCTTCACGTGAGTTTCGGCAGCCAATGCTGGAGCAGCCATACTGATAGCACATGCCGTCATAAGCGACACAAAAATACGTTTAAACATTGATGGTTCCTTTATTCTTGAGGTCAATAACAAAACCCATAAAACTCATTAAGTGTAATTCCCTATAGCGCTAAGTTGCAAAGATTTACCAACTTTTACGAGTAATGATGAGTTTTGCTAAAGAATATCTATCTAAATAAATATTATATTCTCATATTCTGGGTAGAGTTTATTTTTGGAATAGCGTCTATCTTGGTGTTCTTTCATACATATTAGGCAGGAAAAAGTTGCAGAATATTCTTTACTACGTTAGGCAAAAATAATTTCAGTCAAAAAGCAAAAATATGTCGTAATAGAAACATCACGATAAAGTTACACCTGTCCACAAGCCGTTGCTCTCGGTATAATCACCGCGCTGTTTTTTCGTGTATTCCGCAGGGAGATAATCATTTTGACCATCAAAAACTACAACTATCATACGACCCACTTTGTCACGAGTGCACCTGACATTCGCCACCTGCCTCAAGATGTGGGCATTGAGGTCGCGTTTGCCGGTCGGTCAAATGCCGGTAAATCCAGTGCGCTGAATGCACTGACCCGGCAAAAGAGCCTTGCCCGTACCAGTAAAACGCCCGGACGAACGCAATTGATTAACCTGTTTGAGGTAGAAGAAGGCATACGCCTGGTTGACTTACCGGGTTATGGTTATGCACAAGTGCCGGAAGAAATGAAACTCAAGTGGCAGAGAGCATTGGGCGAATATCTCCAGAAACGTGAATGCCTACAGGGGCTGGTGGTATTGATGGATATCCGTCATCCACTAAAAGATCTGGATAGGCAAATGATTGAATGGGCGATCGTGATGCAAGTACCAGTCATGATACTACTGACCAAAGCCGATAAACTGGCATCAGGGGCACGCAAAAAACAATTAAACGAAGTACGTCAGGAATTGGCTGCGCTGGACGGTGATATTCAGATCGAGAATTTCTCTGTTTTGAAAAAAATTGGCATAGACAAACTTGAACAGAAACTTAATAACTGGTTCAGCCAGCCCACTATTGAAGTGAAGTAATTTCCACCTTTTCCCTTCTCACCTCCTGCAACAATCGTAAATCACGCATAAAAAAACGCCCCAGTCAAAAGAGATGACTGGGGCAGCTAATATTCAGCTAAATCCGATTACGTGAAGTAAAAGGTCTGAAAGATAGAACATCTTACCTCTGTACCCTACGCCAATAACTTTACCCTATTTTTTTTATCAAAAAAAGATTTTTTTGTAATTAATTTTCAATAAATACCTCGATTTAGCCATAATTATGTGATCAATCTCTGTCATTACACCATTTTTCTTGTAGTTTAATTACATATTTGTGGGATCTGGATCTAATCTAAAATCTAACCAAAATTCTTGTCTCACGCCCCTTCACAGCATAATAAAGAAAGCCACAGCGCATTAAATGTGCTGTGGCTTTCAAATTATTCAATAAAGATTAGTGAGCCTGATCCCAATTTTCCCCTATCCCCACATCAACTTTCAGAGGGACACCAAGCTGCATACTTTTCTCCATCAACTCTCTGATTTTCTGTTCCGCGATAGCCAGCTCTGATTCATGTACTTCAAACACCAATTCATCATGAACCTGCATAATCATACGCACATTCGGTTGTGCAGTGACGATCCAATCATCCACCGCTATCATGGCCAATTTGATAATATCTGCTGCCGTTCCCTGCATCGGAGCATTAATGGCCTCACGCTCAGAAGCCTTACGACGCATGGCATTGCGCGATTTGATATCTGGCAGATACAGACGACGACCTTCCAACGTCTCAACAAATCCGTTCTCAGCAGCCTGTTGACGAGTGCGCTCCATATATTCCCGCACACCCGGATAACGCTCAAAATAGAGATCCATATAACGCTGAGCTTCCCCACGCGGAATACCCAATTGGCGGGATAAACCAAACGAACTCATGCCATAAATCAGACCAAAGTTAATTGCTTTCGCGCTGCGGCGCTGTTCGCTGGTAACTTGCTCCAGTGGCACACCAAAAACTTCTGCGGCCGTAGCACGATGAATGTCTTTGCCTTGTGCGAAAGCATCCAATAATCCCTTATCCTGTGATAAATGCGCCATAATCCGCAACTCAATCTGCGAATAATCCGCAGCCATAATGCGATAACCCTCTGGCGCAATAAATGCCTGGCGAATACGTCGCCCTTCTTCATTACGAACAGGAATATTTTGCAGGTTAGGATCACGGGAAGATAGACGCCCGGTTGCTGTCACTGCCTGGTGATAAGAAGTGTGAACGCGTTGAGTCAGCGGACTGACCATCAGCGGCAATTTATCGGTATAAGTCGATTTCAGTTTTGCCAGCCCACGGTGCTCCAAAATAATTCTTGGTAACTCGTGATCTTCCGCCAGCTCTTCCAGCACTTCTTCATTCGTGGAGGGTGCACCATTTGGTGTTTTTTTCAAAACAGGCAAATTCATTTTTTCAAACAAGATAACCTGCAATTGCTTAGGTGAAGCAAGATTGAACTCTTCTTCAGCCAACTCATAAGCGGCTTTTTCCAGTTCGAGTAAACGTGCCGTAATCTTCTTCGAATGTTCTGCTAACGTGTTAGCATCGATCAAAACACCTGTCCGTTCCATGCGAGAAAGTACAGGAACCAACGGCATTTCGATGTTCTGGAAAACTTTTTTCAGTGTCGGCACATTTTCTATTTGTGGATACATAGCCTGATGCAACCGCAAGGTAATATCTGCATCTTCCGCAGCATATTTTGCCGCCTCTTCCAGTGGTATCTGGTTGAAAGTAAGCTGTTTTTTACCTTTACCCGCAATTTCTTCAAAAGTCGTGGTCTTATATCCCAAATGACGCTCAGCAAGGCTGTCCATATCATGCCGCCCTGCGACACTGTTCAGGACATACGATTCCAACATCGTATCAAAAACGATACCATTCAATGCCACACCGTGGCGTTCCAATACACCACGATCAAATTTCAGGTTCTGACCAATCTTAGGCAGGTTGGCATCTTCCAACAGCGGTTTCAAGGCTGTAAGCACTTCATGCAGATCCAACTGTTGTGGCGCGTCCAGATAATCATGTCCCAACGGCAGATAAGCGGCTTCAACATGGGATTCACCCTTTGAAGATTGGGTCACTGCAACAGCAAAAGACATTCCAATCAGATTGGCAGTTAAAGTATCAAGTCCATCTGTTTCAGTATCGAACGAAAATGCTGGTGCCTGTTTCAGTTTCCCAATCCATTCATCAAGAGATTTCTGGTCAAGGATAGTCTGGTAGCTTTCGGGAGAAATATTAGCTACGGCAGGTATACTGGCTGCTGTGGATTTGTTCGTCGTGCTGGTTGTTGGCTTTTGCCCGCTTTTCTCTGACGAACGGCTTTCTAACCAACTGCCATTTTGTACATCGCTCAACCAACGTTTAAATTCATAGTGACCGAACAGCGCCAATAATTCATCGTTATCAGGTGCAGAAACCGTAAGATCCAGACAGGTTTTATCCAGCTCAACGTCGGTTTTAATGGTCGCCAACTGATAAGAGAGGTAAGCAACTTCTTTATGCTGCTCCATTTTTCCAGCCAGCGTTTTTGCACCACGGAAACTGAGTGTCACAATCTCATCAAGTCTGGCGTAGATCTCATTCAACCCACCGATGCCCTGTAACAATCCCAGTGCCGTTTTCTCTCCAACCCCCGGCACACCAGGAATGTTATCGGAAGAATCCCCCATCAAGGCAAGGAAATCAATAATTAATTCCGGCGGAATTCCATACTTTTCAATGACTTCATCCGGCCCCAAAATAGTGTTAGTCATGGTGTTGATCAGCGTGATATTAGGCGTCACTAACTGAGCCATATCTTTATCGCCTGTGCTGATCAGAACTGAATGCCCCTCTTTTTCTGCCTGCAACGCCAATGTACCAATGACGTCATCCGCTTCAACTCCCGGCACAACCAAAATTGGCAGTCCCATTGCTTTGACCATTTTATGCAGCGGCTCAATCTGCTCACGTAAGTCATCCGGCATTGATGGACGATGAGATTTATATTCAGCAAATAATTCATCACGGAACGTCTTGCCTTTGGCGTCAAATACAACCGCCACATGGCTAGGCTTATATTGCAGGATTAAACTGCGCAGCATATTCAGTACACCATACATGGCGCCTGTCGGTTCGCCTGCACTGTTTGTCAGAGGAGGGAAAGCATGGTATGCACGATAAAGGTATGAAGAACCATCAACCAAAATCAGGGGATTGTCTGCTATCTGTACCATAAAGTTGTCTTCGTCGTTCTGTAGTATGAATAAAGAATAGAATGCCATACTGTGCAGTCATAGACGAATTTTGCGATAATTTTCTCGTTCTGTTACCCATATCCTCTATATATCCCGACAAATATTCTGATAAATAAACTGTGGATAACTTTGTGCACAAAAAATTAGCACATAAAACAGATTGATGTTTATCCATGTTAAAAAGGAATAACTGAGAGTAAAAATCAATGAATTACGTCAAATATTATGAAAGTATTGCAACTACTTACAAATCACTGACTTGTGGATATAACCAGAGTTTATGTTATGAAAGGCGGTTTTTAGCAAGTATTGTGCCAGTCTTATAATAACAGGCACAATACTTGTATCATTTTATATTAATAGTGGTGACTGCTTATTTTTTTGTTACCAGATAATTCACAACATCAGAATATTTTTTGGCATAGTCCTGTGCAGATTTAACATCCATGCCACCGTTGTTAATCATATATTTACCATTGACGAAAGTTGCCGGAACCCCTTGTAGTTGCAAAGCTTGAGCCGCCTGGCGTTCTTTAGCTGCTACAGATTTCACTATGAAACTATTTAATGCCGCATCATATTCTTCACCAGGAACACCTGCTTTGATAAAAGCATTACGGATATCAGCCTTAGAGTTGATAGTCTGAGTTTTCTGAATACCATCAAATAAAATCGGCACTATTTTATCCTGTACTTTCATAACGATAGCAACAGCCCAGGCATCTGTCAGATCTTTCCCCAAAGGTCCCAGAAAATCGACATGGTAACGTTCATGGGTAACGCCAGCAGGCAGGTTTTTCTGAATCGTACCAGGCACATGATAAATATTTTCAAACTGGTAACAGTGTGGACAATAAAAAGAGAAAAACTCTAAAACCTGAGGTTGATCCGCAACAGGATCTTTTAATTCAACATATTGTTTTCCTTCAGAAAAGTCAGAAGCGCTGGCATTAAATGCCATAAACACTCCCACCAATGCGAACCAAAATTTTTTCATCGTGTTCTCCTGAAAAATTAATACATCGGGGTTAACTGTAAGGGTGGTTCCTGTAACAACTGGATTTGTTCAGAAAAAAGATTTATTTGCTGATGCCAGAAGTCACCATCAGCCATCCACGGAAACGCTTTTGGAAAAGCCGGATCTTGCCAGCGACGAGCAACCCACGCTAGATAATAGACCATCCGCATTGCTCGCAGTGGCTCTATCAGCGCCAGTGTTTTCAAGTCAAACTCTGCAAATTGTCCATATGATTCAAGCAGAATATCCAATTGGATCAATCTTTCCTGCCGTGAACCATTAAGTAACATCCATAAGTCCTGAATAGCCGGACCATTACGGGCATCATCAAGATCAACGAACCATGCCTCATCACGCCACAGGATATTACCAGCATGACAATCGCCATGCAGCCGCAATACCTGCCAATCAACATTCCATTGTGCTGCCACAGCGTTGTTCAATTCATCCAGTGCAGTAAGAAAAGCAGCTCTGCGTCTGTCGGGGATGAGCTCGCATTCTGCCAAATATTGATATGGATGATACAAATATTCATTGAGACTGATAGTTGGACGGGCAGAAAATGTTTTCTGGTAACCGACTTGATGTATTTTACCCAACAATCGCCCTACATCTTCCAACTGATCAAAATTATCAGCTTCATACTGCCGTCCGCCTACGCTGGGAAAAATGGCAAAAAAGAACCCGCCATGCTCCAATACCGTCTGTCCATCAATAACCATCGGCGCAGCAACTGGTAAATCTGCTTGCTGCAATGCCAGTGCAAACTCATGTTCTTCCCGAATTTGCTGCTGGCTCCAACGTTGAGGACGATAAAATTTCACGACATAACGTTTACGGTTTTCATCCATAAACTGATAAACTCGGTTCTCATAGCTATTCAATTCAGTTAAGCCAGAATCAATATACAAATCAGACTGCACCAAAGCATCCATTATTAAGTCCGGCGTAATATTTTGGAAATTAAAAGCCATTGTTTCTGTCACAACTCAGTTCTCTCTTTCATCAATCTTTCATCATCATACCTTGTGTGTACAGTCCTCAGCCAGCTTCTATTCCGTTCTTACAATCTATACAGTTCTTACAACAAGAAGAATGATTGGGAGAAAAAATTGGTCTGTTAACAAGAGTAAGCGTTATACTCCCTTATTCCTGTAATGTATTGTTACATATTGATTTACAAGGGTTATATAACCAAATATAAAATATTTCATGACCAAGTATCAGGTGATTTCAATGACGTATCCAAAAATCAGTGGTGCAATTCTGGCTGGAGGGCTATCCACCCGCATGGGAGGAAATGATAAAGGACTATTACAATTCGGTGGCATACCATTATACCAACACATAGCAACAAAATTACAGCCACAAGTTCATGAACTGTTGATTAATGCCAACCGTAATCAATCAGTTTATCAGCAGAGTGGTTACCCAATCATACCGGACATTATCACTGATTTTTCTGGGCCACTGGCAGGAATGCTGGCAGTATTAAAAAAAGCTATTAATGAATGGGTTATGTTTGTCCCTTGTGATGTGCCGGATTTCCCTGATGACGTAGTAGCAAAACTTTGGCGCTATAAACAACATTCATGGGCGGCTTATGTACATGATTGCGAACGCGCCCATCCGACATTGGCTTTGATGCACCGCAGCCTGATACCCAGATTAGAAAGCTATCTTGCGTTGGGAGACAGAAAGCTGATGTTCTTTATGCAGATGATTAAAGCAAAGGCGGTCTATATCCCGAATCCCACCGCTTTCACCAATTTGAATACACCAGAAGAGTGCCAACACTGGCAATGCCAGCATTGGGAATGTCTTCGGGAGTCAGCATGAATCAAAGTACCTTCCCACCTAACCTGCCATTACTGGGAATTACCGCCTACAGTGGAACCGGTAAAACAACCCTGCTAAAACAGGTCATTCCTCTGTTATGTCAGCAACAAATACGTGTGGGATTGATCAAACACACTCACCATAATATGGATATCGATAAACCGGGTAAGGATAGTTACGAACTGCGTAAAGCGGGTGCAGCACAAACATTAGTTGCCAGCCAGCAGCGCTGGGCGTTGATGGCAGAAACGCCTGAATTACCTGAACTGGATCTGCACTATCTTGCCAGCCGATTTGATACAGATTCTCTGGATTTAATTCTGGTTGAGGGTTTCAAGGACGAAGCCATTTCCAAAATTGCGCTGTATCGGCATGGATTGAATCATTCCTTTGAGGAACTGATTGATCCCCATGTGATTGCCATTGCCAGCGATATCCCGCTGGCTACCTCATTGCCGCGGCTTGATATTAATCGACCAGAAGACGTGGTTGGGTTTGTTATTGCTTATTTTTTAGATAGATAATATCTACCCTATATCATTAGTGATTATTGTGGGGAAGCAAGAGGTATATTCAAAAACACATCTGTTCGGTCAGTCGTGGTTTATGCAACCATGCTTGTCGGTCGTATAGTTGGTGTTTTTTGAAAAACAGCCTGCATATTTTATTGCAGGCTGCCAAGTATTCAGAAGATCACTATTCATCCCTATTCCGGCATCAAACCAATAAACGTGTTTTTTTTCCGTGGCTCACTCATCAGTGATTCCAGTTTTTCAACACAGCGCAGGTAATGCGGAGTTTTCTTATGCGCTGCGACTGCGGCTTCGTCGGTATAAGCTTCGTAGATATAAAAACGGGTCGGGATTTTTTCATCTTGTAATACATCAAACCGCAGATTACCCGGCTCTTTCACAGAACCAAGATGATTATCACGAAATACGTGGATAAATTCGTCGATCTTGTCAGCTTTGACATTAATCTCCACTAATGTGACGTGCATATTATTCTCCCTTCGCTTTTTCACTCAGGAACAACTCATATGCCTGAGCAGGCTTCTCATTACAATGTACAACTGCCTGAACGGCTTTCAACATCGCTACCGGTGCTTCTGACTGGAAGATATTACGCCCCATATCAACACCGGATGCGCCTTGATCAATCGCCTGATAGCACATCATTAACGCCTCCATCTCAGGCAGTTTCTTACCTCCCGCAATAACAATCGGTACAGGGCAACCCGCTGCAATCCGCTCAAAACCGGTATCGACATAATAGGTTTTAATGATATTCGCGCCCATCTCCGCCGCAATACGGGTTGCCAGAGAGAAATACCGTTGGTCACGAGCCATATCCTTACCGACACCTGTCACCGCCATTGTTGGCATCCCATAACGCGTCCCCTGATCCACCAGCTTGATAATGTTTTTGATGGACTGGTGCTCATATTCTGAACCGATATAAACCTGTGCCGCTACTGCACAGACATTCAGTCGCAGCGCATCTTCCATCGCTACCGCAACGGCTTCATTAGAAAGTTCAGTCAAAATAGAATTCGCACCGGATGCGCGCAATACTACAGGTTTATTTGTCGCTGGCGGAACCTGACTACGCAAAATACCGCGTGTACACATCAGCACATCGGTGTGCTCAAACAGTGGAGCGATATTAATATCGATGCGTTCCAGCCCTGTTGTCGGCCCTTGAAAATAACCGTGATCAAATGCCAACATGACCGTTTTATTGGTAACGGGATTGAAAATCCGCGATAAGCGGGATTGCATTCCCCAATCCAACGCACCACAGCCTTTCAATTCAAACAATGTATTCTTTTGCGGTGTATCAATGCCAAAATCTTTACCATCTTTGATATCATCTAAATCTGCCATTTCTCCCTCCGGAAGGTTAAACGCGAAATCTATTGGGTATGAATCAGAAGTTGTATTGGTTAATGTTTTCTTTGGTAAAAATCACTCGCTCCGGCATTACAACAATGCCATTGCCTTTCGCTTCATAGCTGTATCCCTGAACACTGTTCGGTGAAACCTCAAGTGTACCGATATCAGGAATAACTAATTTATCCCCCACATTCAAATTGCCTTTTTTCAGCATTTCATTGGCAACATGAATCGCTATCTTGCCCTGCTTCACCACATCCCACAGGGCGAACTGTTTGACTGTGCCGTTTTCTACATAAGGGCGCATCACATTTGGCGTACTGAATCCGACAATCGCCACATCCTTACGTTTCAGGTTTTCCGCTGCCTGTGCTGCCGCAGGCAGCGCATTGGCATCAGGAGCAATAATCACATCCAAATCACGCCATGCTTTCAGAATACCTTCCGCAGTCTGCAAAGACTTGGCAGCATCGTTATAGCCAAATTGGGTAGTCACAACGTCCCAGTCAGGATATTCCGCCGCAATCTTGGCTTTTGCTTCCTTCACCCATTGATTTTGATCTGTCACAGTGGGGCTGGAGTAGAAAAACGCTACTTTTGTTTTATCCTTTTTCACTGCATGATCTTTTTTCACTTGATTGGCAGCCATTTCTACCAATATCCCACCCAGTTGTTTTGGCGTTCCCTGATCGATATAGATAGAGCGACACGCTGGCGCAGTATCTGAATCCCAGGTCAACACTTTCACACCACGCTGCATGGCGCGTTTCAGTGCCGGGCATAAACCATCAGGTGATACTGCCGACACCACAATCGCGTTATAACCCTGATTAACAAAGTTATTGATGAGTTGTACCTGCCCTGCCACACTTGGCTCAGTCGGGCCATCGTAAGTAACAGCAATCCCCAAGTCTTTACCCGCATCCTGTGCTCCTTGTCCGCCACTGGTAAAGAACCCGACACCAACTAGCTTCGGAATAAATGCAATTTTGTCAACAGCTTGCGCCCAAGAAACACATACCAGACTTAACACACTCGCCAAAACCAGTTTTTTCACTATTTTTATTCTCACTATTGGTGTTTTCATGCCTGTCTCCACTCTTTTCTTTCAGGAATAATTTTCTGTCTCAGGATTTTTTATCTCAGAAATAGTTCAGGAATCATTCAAGAATAGCTCACTGAAAAACCGTAGCCCGCCAACGTTGCCACCAATCACGAATTTGATGGCGATGCAGTGAGGCAGAGCGTCCGACCACAGCCATAATCAGCAGAGCACCAGATAATGCGCTGGATATCTGGTTTGGGATACCCACCATCTGTAGTCCCTGCTGCAAATAGCCCACCAGCAAGACAGCCAATGCAGTGCCAATGATAGAGCCGGAGCCGCCGTAAATATTAGCTCCCCCCAACACCGCCGCAGTGATAGCTGGCATCAGGAATGAGCTGCCCAAGTCAGAGCGAGCTGAACCGAAATAAGACACCAAAATAATCGCAGCCAGCGCAGAAGCTAACCCCGTTAAGGCATACAACAGGCACAGTGTTTTATTGACAGGAATTGCAGCATAACGGGCGGCACGGCTATTTTGCCCAATCAGAAAGACATTGCGTCCATAGTGAGTACGGTGCATGAACAGCCAGAACCCGATGACACAAACAGTAAAGATAACTAACGGTACAGGCAGTTCCAGCAATGTCAGGTTAGCGAAATCAGTAAATGCAGCCGGAAAACCACCAATACCTTCATAACCCGTCGCCCCCGATAACCCAGACAGTAATAATGCACTGCCACCAAACAGGTACATTGTCCCAAGAGTAATAACCAGAGGATTAACGCCAGTGTAGAAAATCAGCCCCGCATTAATCAAACCACAGAGCACTCCTGTAATCAGCGTCAAAGGCAGAGCAACAACCATCGGTAGCCCGGCCTGGTTCATCATCCCCAATACAATGGCACATAAGCCGATAACCGCCCCAAACGAGATATCAATCCCACCACTGACAATGACCATCGTCAACGGTAAAGCGACAATACCAATACAGATAAAATCGCTGGTGCTGAACAACAATACATTAATATCCAGCAGGCGTGGATTTGCTATGCCAAATAACAAAATTTCCAGAACCAACAGAACAGCAAGAGCGGTTTCCCAGCCATAACGTTGCCGACCATGCTTTTTAATCGCATTCATACTATGACTGCCTCCTGTTTTCTTCCGCTGAATCCTTGACAAAATCATTGTCTGGCTTAAGGAAACGGGCATAACGTTGCTGACGTAAGTTTTTTTCAACGGCACTACGCAATCTGCCATCAAATACCAACACTGCCAGCAGAACCAGGCCAGCAATAAAATCGTTCCACCATGCCGGTAGTCTGAGTAATACCAGTACACTATCTATCTGCGTCAGAAAATAAGCACCGAAAATTGCCCCTATCACCGTTCCCATGCCACCGAGCAAACTGATTCCCCCCAAAACACAGGCAGCTATTGCTTTCATTTCCAGCCCGTTCCCCGTCTGATTTGGGATAAAACCAATCTGGGCGACAAATACAATACCCGCCAACGCCGCCATTACGCCATTCGCGGCAAAAGCGGTAATACGGATACGACTAATAGGTACACCAAGCTGACGAGCACCTTGCAGGTTGTCACCCGTGGCATAGAATCCACGACCAAAATCCGTCATCCTCAACACCCACGTCATTGTCAGAACCAGTAATATCAACAACCATCCAATGGGAGAAATGCCGAATAAGATTGGATTAGCGAGCGCTTTCACAGCCGCAGGTAACCCCTCAATCCATTTACCACCTGTCAGCAACAGCATCAAACCACGATATAAACCCAACGTACCTAACGTCGCGACAATAGCCGGAATTTTCAGCCATACCACCAGCACACCATTTACCAAACCTGCCGCCACACCGATCAATAGTGTTATTAAGCAGGCTACCGATAATGGAAAACCCGCATTGAGTGACATTCCCAATACGACAGCACACAACCCCATGGTTGAACCAACGGAGACATCAATATTGCGGGTGAGCATTACCAGCGTTGCTCCCATTGCCAATAACATTAGGATTTGCGCATTAGAGAAAATCATCGTGATGGTCTGGAAATTGAAAGTATGGTGCTCCAAACTTCTTAATAGGAGAAACAATCCTAAAATGGCAATCAGCACGGTGACTTCACGATTGTTCTGGATAAAGTTTTGGATAAACTTCAGCATGATGCTCTCTCGTCATTTTCCTGTTCACCAAAAGAAAGATGCATAATCGCATCCACACTCATGCTGGATTTATCAAGGTGACCACAAATTTCTCCGTGATGCATAACCAATACCCTATCCGCCAACTGTACGACCTCATCAAGATCAGACGAAATAAGCAGAACTGCCACTTGCTGGCTGGCAATGTTACGTATCAGTTGATAAATTTCATGGCGTGCACCGACATCAACACCACGTGTCGGCTCATCAATAATCAAAACGACTGGCTTTGCTTCCAGGCATTTGGCAAGCAGAATCTTTTGTTGATTCCCGCCTGACAGAGTACGCGCAGGTTGGCTGGCATGACGGTAACGAATATTGAGCGCCCGGCGGTAACGCTCAAGCACTGCGGTATCATAAGCAGGACGAACCCAAAACGTGCTTTGGTTATGGATCAGTGCACAAACATTCCAGCTCAGGGGAGCATCAAGGAATAATCCCGACGCCTGTCGATCTTCCGGCAGATAAACCAGACCACATCGCAAGCGTGCTGCTGTATCCAGTGGATTGAGTATCTGGTGGCGCAAACGGATCGCGCCACTCACAACAGGCCGCAATCCGTATAGCGTTTCTGCCAGTTCTGTACGCCCTGCTCCAACAACGCCTGCCAAACCAACAATTTCTCCCGCCTTCAAAGTCAGACTGATATCACGAAAACCTTCGCCACACAGGGAAATCACTTCAAGTACCGGAGCCTGAATATTGCTATCGGATAAATAATTAGCAGCATCCAACCATAGTTTCTGCGTTTCTGTTAATGCAGAAATGCCTGCCTCTGGTGTAATTGCCTGAATAATTGTTTCAGTTGAAAAATCCGCAGTCGGCCCACTGAGGGCAATTCCTCCATCCCGCATAACACTGACATAGTCAGCAAGCTGGCGAATTTCAGGTAATTTATGGGAAATAAAGATGATCCCCACTTGTTGCTGTTGCAACTCCCGTACCCGTTCAAACAATCGTTCTGTTTCCGCAGGAGTCAGAGAAGCCGTCGGTTCATCAAGGATCAAAATACGGGAATTACGCATCAAGCCACGCATAATTTCCACCATCTGTTGATCTGCCACATCCAGACTTCCGGCTGGCGCATTCAGATCTAACCGACAATTCAGTTGTGCCAACAATTGTTGCATCCGGCTTTTACTGGCTTGATGCTTAGGCAGATAAAACAGAATATTTTCCTGAACAGAAAGGTTGGGAAATAACAAAGGTTCCTGCGGTACTAAATAAATACCTAACTGATGGGCTTTGGCAGGTGTCAAAGGGTTAATGGTATTTCCTTCCAACATCAATGTTCCGGCATCTGGCTGCTCAAGGCCTGCGATGACTTTCATCAACGTCGATTTACCTGCCCCATTTCCTCCCAACAAAGCATGAACTTGCCCCGACATCAGAGTGAAATCAACCTGTTTCAACACCACCAAACCGGAAAATTGCTTACTGATCCCCCGGATAGCCAGAAGCGGTGGCGTATTGGCAGCATGTTTTTGCGATGAGCGTATTGGCAATGAATGCTTTTGCAATGAATTATTAGCGGAATTGCTTTGTGACATCACGCTACCTCACGGTGTTTATATGATTTTCGCTGCTATACCTTATTGCTGTTTTCCGTTTCTAATCCCGGATACTCAACCCCAATACCTATGTGAACATTTATTTTTTAAAAAACTTTTGTTCATGACTCTAATCCATAATCTGAATTTTTTGCAATATTTCGATCACATTTTGTGAAAAAGTTAGATCTTCATTAAAATATGTTCAATTTTTTACGGAATACCTCTGGTGCATCAGAGGCTTTCATGCTTAATTCTTTTCCAGGGGATTAAAGAAATTGTTATGACGAGCAAATCAAACAAGAAAAAATCAGTATCAGAGAAAAACATGTCATCCGGGGAATTTTATTATCCAGATAATAGTTCGAGTAATGGCTATGCAGGTAATAGCTATACAGAAAACAGCTATCCAGGAAACAGCATGAGTGAAGAAGAACTACTGGCACGTGTTGCCTGGTTTTACTATCACGATGGTCTGACACAAGGGGACATCGGTGAACTACTTGGCCTGAGCCGCCTTAAAGTCTCCCGTTTGCTGGAGAAAGGGCGGAAATCCGGTGTGATCCATGTTCAGATCAACTCACGCTATGAAGGATGTCTGGAACTGGAAGATACCCTTAAAAAACACTTTAACCTCAATAAAGTGCGCGTTTTGCCAGACCTTGAAGGGATTAATCCAAATACCCGGCTGGGCACCGGAGCCGCTCATCTGTTGATGTCACTGATTGAACCTCGCCAACTTTTGGCTATTGGTTTTGGTGAAGCCCCCATGTGTACTTTGCAACATCTGAGTGGCTTTATTTCTTCCCAACAGATCCAACTGGTGACGCTATCGGGTGGTGTTGGCCCTTATATGACAGGTATTGGCCAACTTGATGCAGATTGCCCTGTCAGTATTATTCCTGCTCCACTCAGGGCATCAACCCAACAAGTCGCAACAACATTCCGCGAAGAACGTAGTGTGCGGGATGTGATACTCACCGCCTGTGCCGCCGATATCGCAATAGTAGGTATTGGGGCAATCAACCAGAAACAACAGGCAACGATTATGCGTTCCGGTTATATCAGTGATGGGGAACAACTGATGTTTGGACGCAAAGGGGCGGTGGGAGATATTCTCGGCCACTTTTTCAATACCGAAGGGAAACTGGTCGATGATATCGACATCCATCAGGAACTGATTGGTCTTACCTTGTCAGAGCTGAAAACCATTCCGAACGTGATTGGTGTCGCTGGTGGTATTGAAAAAGCCGAAGCTATTGTTGCTGCATTAAAAGGGGGCTATATCAGTTCGTTGGTCACGGAAGAAAAAACCGCAAGGGCTATGCTGATGTGATCGTCTAATCATTTATCCCCCAACAGGTTAGGGGATATCCCCTGTGCCATATCGTCGTCAACAATCAACAACCAGCAGGCTAATAAGATAACGACAAACGAGGATAGCATCATGAACCAACGCACTCATGTTCACCCATCAGGGAAGTATCTGATGGCGCTTGATGCAGGAACAGGCAGTATCCGTGCAGTAATATTTGATCTGGAAGGAAATCAAATCTCTGTTGGACAGGCGGAATGGGTTCACCAGCCGGTGCCGAATGTCGCAGGCTCAATGGAGTTTGACCTGAAAACCAACTGGCAACTGGCCTGCCAATGTATCCGGCAGGCACTGCAAAAAGCGGAACTCCCCGCCAGTGCGATTCAGGGTGTTGCAGCTTGTTCCATGCGGGAAGGTATCGTCCTTTACAACCACAACGGTGATCCCATCTGGGCATGTGCCAACGTAGATGCCCGTTCCAGTCATGAAGTCAGTGAACTGAAAGAGTTGTACAACAATACGTTTGAATATGATGTGTATCGTTATTCCGGCCAGACCTTAGCATTGGGTGCAATGCCTCGTCTGCTGTGGCTTGCCCATCACCGTTCAGATATCTATCGGCAAGCCAGTACCCTGACGATGATCAGCGATTGGCTGGCCTATATGTTGAGTGGCGAACTGGCAGTTGATCCTTCCAACGCAGGAACAACGGGCATGCTGGATTTAGTGAGCCGCGACTGGCGCCCAAGCCTGCTGGAAATGGCGGGATTGCGTTCCGATATCCTCTCCCCAGTTAAAGAAACCGGTACTTTACTAGGATACGTAACAGACAAAGCTGCAACCGAGTGCGGTCTGAATAGCGGTACACCAGTTATTATGGGCGGTGGTGACGTCCAGCTCGGTTGCCTCGGTATTGGTGTCGTCAGGCCTGCCCAGACCGCGGTACTTGGTGGCACATTCTGGCAGCAGGTGGTTAACCTGCCAGAGCCGATGACCGATCCCAACATGAACATCCGTATTAATCCTCATGTGATCCCCGGCATGGCGCAGGCAGAATCCATCAGCTTCTTCACTGGCCTCACCATGCGCTGGTTCCGTGATGCTTTCTGTGCGGAAGAAAAACTGATGGCGGAACGTCTGGGTGTTGATGCCTACAACCTGCTGGAAGAAATGGCAGTGCGAGTTCCTGCCGGTGCATATGGTGTGATGCCCATTTTCTCCGATGTCATGCGCTTTAAATCGTGGTATCACGCAGCCCCTTCCTTTCTCAACCTGTCGATTGATCCGGAAAAATGCAACAAGGCAACACTATTCAGGGCATTAGAGGAAAACGCTGCTATCGTTTCAGCCTGTAACCTCGATATGGTTGCAGCATTCTCAGGCGTACAACCAGATTCGCTGGTCTTCGCCGGCGGTGGTTCAAAAGGAAAACTCTGGAGCCAGATTCTCTCTGACATAACCGGGTTACCCGTGCGGGTCCCGATAGTTAAGGAAGCAACAGCATTGGGTTGTGCGATAGCAGCGGGCGTCGGGGTTTCGCTGTATGATTCCATGCCAGAAACAGGAGAAAGACTGGTGCGTTGGGAACGGGAATATCAACCAAACTTAAACCACCAAGAGGTTTACCAAAAAGCGAAGAAAGACTGGCAGACAGTATATGCAGATCAACTGCATTTGGTGGATGATGGGCTGACAACTTCGTTGTGGAAGGCACCGGGATTGTGATTTCCAGTCATAAACGAAATTTGGGCAAGTGTAACGGCTTGCTCAGTCATACTAAAGCCATTACTCTTACAAAAACAACCGGGTAGGAGTGCACCATGTTTACCACTTTAGAATTAACAAATTTTAGTGCCTTTAAACAGACAGAATTTAAATTTGTTTCTGGAATAAACGTCTTTATTGGTGAAAACGGAACCGGTAAAACCCATTTAATGAAACTATTATATTGTGTGCAACAAAAAGGGCACAATACCGATGAGTTAAAACAAAAACTCGCGAATGTCTTTCGTCCAAGTGGTGGTAACGTTTCCAGACTAGTAGCACGCAAAAAAGGGTCAACCAGTGCATTAGTCAATATTACTTCACATCGTGGCCTGTTTGAAAAAACGCTTACACTTAAGTTCGACAATACACGTCATCATCTCTTCGAAGTAGAAGGTCAACTTAATTTATCTAAAGAACCTGTTTTTATTCCCGTAAAAGAAGTATTGTCCTTTGCTCCTGGATTTATTTCGTTATACGACAAATATGAACTGGCATTCGAAGAAATCTATTACGACATCGTAAAACAGGCTTACCTACCTGCTCGCAAAGGAATGCCACTTAAAGATGAGCAACCTTTGCTGGAATTAATTCGTAGAACAGTCGGAGGCCGTGTCAGTCTTCATGGAGAAGAATTCCAGTTGACTTCAGGGAATTCTAAATTAGAAATTTCTTTGATCGCTGAAGGTCATCGCAAATTAGCGCTAATTTGGCAACTCATTCATAATGGCTCTCTATTTAGTAATAACACCCTATTTTGGGATGAACCAGAAGCTAATCTTAATCCCTCTTTAATGCAGAATGTCGCGAAAATACTCGTAATGCTCGCCGAACGTGGTGTGCAAATCTTCGTTGCAACACATAACTATGCTTTTTTGAAAGAACTGGAATTTGCTAAACAGCAAAACAACCCTATACGTTATTTTGCGCTAGAAAAAACCAAACAAGATGGTGTAATAAACCATATGTTTGAACAATATAAAGATGTGAGACCCAATAAAATTGCTGATGAATATTTACGTCTGTATGACCTTGAAATTCAACATTCATTAGGGAATGCAAGATGACAGCACAAATGCATCCTGAGTGGATTGAAGGTGATCTGTATTTCGATTTTTCTAAAGCGCAATCAGTAAGAAAATTAGATAAAGAAGGTCCTGAGGGGCATGGTCTCAGTCACTTATTGAAATCCGTCGATTTTGTAGTCGAATGGTCAAACCAACTTTGGTTAATAGAAATTAAGGATCCTGAAAATAGAATGATCCCTAATCATCTTAAAGAAAGAGAACAAACAAAGTTCCGACGCAAACTGCAAAGCGATGACCTTGTTAACAAAGAGTTATTTCCTAAGTTACGCGATAGTTTAATCTATCTCAGCTTAGAACAAGGCATAGTAGATAAACCTATGCAATATATCATTCTCATTGGCTTATCATCATTACAACCTGCCGAACTTGCTGGTTTACAACACAAAATTTGGCATACAGATTGGATAAAAGGCCCCGAAAGAGGATGGAAAAAACCTTTTGAAGTACATTGTATGACTGTACAACAATGGAACCGAGTATTAACTCAATGCCCAGTCATAAGAAAGAGCGAACTATCTGCTCCCCAATAATAAAAGCCAGAATTAGTTCTGACCTTTATTCAAAAATAAAAACAAAAATCCGCTTTCAATAGAAGGTGGTATTAATTTTATTCTAAACATAAACCTCTACCAGCTCTGTTACTGTCAAACCCAAAAATCAATAAAGCAGAACCAAAACCTGTTGAAAACCACGCCCATAGAACGTGGTTTTCAATTAGTCATAAAAATAAGAAGATGCTTTTCCTGCATCATCTTCCTATCTCATAGTCACAAACTCTTCTGCCGCCGTTGGATGGATTGCCACCGTATTATCAAAATCCTTTTTCGTTGCCCCCATTTTTAGCGCAACTGCGAAGCCTTGCAGGATCTCATCCATACCAAAACCGATACCGTGGATACCTACAATTTTCTCATCCTTACCTACACAAACCAGCTTCATACGACATGGCTGACGATGCCTTGTCACCGCGGTATACATTGCGGTAAATGATGATGTATAAACTTTCACCTGATCATCGCCATATTGCTCCCTTGCCTGTGGTTCTGTTAATCCTACAGTACCAATTGGCGGATGGCTGAATACGACTGTTGGAACATTGGTATAATCCAGATGTTCTTCCGGTTTGTTGTTAAACAGACGTTCCGATAAACGACGACCTGCTGCAACCGCAACTGGCGTCAGCTCCACCGCTCCCGTGTTATCGCCCACGGCATAAATACCTTTCACATTCGTATTCTGGTACTTATCGACCTGAATGTATCCTTGCTTATTCAGCTCAATACCTGCCGCCGCCAGATTCAGATTATCCGTCACTGGCTCACGTCCAATCGCCCATATCAATGTATCAATCGTCTGTTCCCGGCCATCCTGCAATTGCAGCGTCAAACTACCATCAGCATTTTTAATCACCGCTTTCGGTATCGCTTCCGTATGCAATGTTGGCCCTTCATTTTTAATAACTTCCAACAACGTATCGATAATCAACGGATCGAAAGAACGTAATGGCGCATGCTTACGAACAAAAAGATGGGTTTCACTTCCCAACGCATTCAAAACACCTGCAATTTCCACAGCAATATAGCCTGCGCCTACGACTGCAACACGTTTTGGCATCTCATCCAGTTCAAAGAAACCGTTTGAATCAATACCATATTTTGCACCGGGAATAGCAGGGGACATCGGACGACTACCCGTCGCAATCAAAATATGGTCAGCCGTAATTTTTTCGCCATTTACTTCAATTGTCTTTGCATCAACAAAACGCGCGAATCCCTGAATAACATCTACTTTATTGTTACCTAACACACGTTCATACGACATATGAATACGATCGATATAGGAGGAACGGCTGGCAATCAATTTTTTCCAGTCAAAATGATTTACTGTTGTATCAAAACCATAATCAGAGCCATATTGATGAATAGATTCCGCAACCTGCGCGGCGTGCCACATCACTTTCTTCGGTACACACCCCACATTAACACATGTTCCGCCCAATGCTTTTGCTTCAATCAGGGCGCATTTCTGCCCATACATGGCCGCACGGTTAACGGAAGCAATACCACCACTGCCACCACCAATTGCAATATAATCGTAATGTTTACTCATCTTAGGCACTTCCGTCTAATCAATTAACTTACCGACTAAAATTTAAGCATAAATCATATTATTACAAAAAGTTATCACTGTTCATGACGATTCTGGCTCTTATTGTCATAGGCCAAAGCTATCAAACCAACGACGCCTTATTCCGGCACAATCCACTCTACTAAAGTATGTCCCGTACCTTCAGGAACCAGTACCTGATGCAGCCATGGCAGAACAGACCGCATCTGCTGTTCCAACTTCCACGGTGGGTTGATAACAATCATGCCGGATGCTGTCATACCACGCTGATCACTGTCTGGACGCACACCTAATTCAATCTGCAAAATCTTGCGGATCCCTGTCGCCTCTAGTTCTTTCACTAGACGTTTAATCTGCTGACGAAGCACAACCGGATACCACAACGCATAAGTTCCCGTCGCAAAACGTTTGTGCCCTTCCAAAATACCTTTAACGACATTCTGATAATCTGATTTCAATTCATAGGATGGATCGATCAGCACCAACCCACGACGAGTTTTAGGAGGTAATTTTGATTTCAGTTGCTGATAACCATCTTCACGCAAAACACGTGCACGTCTGTCACGGGAAAACTCGCTGCGTAATAAAGGAAAGTCGCTTGAATGCAATTCACTCAGATTAAGCTCATCGTTTTCCCGTAATAAATGACGGGCAATCAAAGGGGAACCAGGGTAGTAACACAGAACACCATTTTGATTCAGCGCCTTAACAGCCCTCATATAAGCGTTTAACTCATCAGGAATATCACCACGTTGCCAGATACGAGCAATACCTTCCAGATACTCACCCGTACGCTCGGCATGCTCTCCGCTCAATTGATAACGACCCGCGCCTGCATGGGTATCTAAATAAAGAAAAGGCTTCTCTTTTGTCTTAAGTGATTCAATGATCAGGCTTTGTACAATGTGTTTAAGCACATCAGCGTGATTGCCCGCATGGAAACTGTGACGATAACTTAGCATTAATTTATTTCCTGTTGATTTTTAATAAGTTTTAGTTCTACACAAGGTGAAAAAGTCATTTTATTACCCCACGCGTTACCCCACAATTCATTGCACGAGCACTAAAACACAACAAAGCATAGTAACAAAGTAAATGCTGTCAGAGCATCTTAAAAAGAGTAAATGTAGTCGAAAGGAGCTGAGTGTGTGGGATAACGGATTACCCCACGGGGGGCTACTGCTGCGCCACCGACCGAAACAAGCTGTTTATATGCGTTGCGGCGAGTGGTTTTAATCGTACAGATTCGGCGCATGACCGACTCATCAGCGAGTTGCTGCATGATCTAAGACACTATTTAATACTATGCAAAATAACTAAAAAGCCTCCAAATTTTGGAGGCTAAACAGGACAAAATATAATGACAGAATATTTACAAATTTTTTCATTTACACAGGGATAAATCTTTTACATAGGTGGTTGGTGACATCCACGATATTTTATCACATGTCAGATAACCATCATGTTTTAACTTATAATCAACATAAAAAGAGAGAGGAAAACCAATTATAAATGACGCAATCATCAACCTACTCAAATACTTAACAATTATCTTGTTAAATTTAGGTAATCTATCAAATATAAAGAAAAAAATAGATCCTGATATAGAATATAACAATAGAGGAGAAGACATAAAACCTATGATAATACCGCTAGAAAATGTTATCTCATCTTTCATGAATATTAATGAAAGAAAATAATCACCAATTAAAAACACAATAGGTGTAAATATAATTAATAACATTACCCCAGCTAATGCTTTTAAATATTTGCTATTCACCTGATTCTTCCCATCACATTGAAAAAATATTGTAAGTCTGCTTCCGGTGTTCTTGGTTTTCTTTTCATTTCCTCTTTTAATAATGCTATTAACTTTTCACTTATTCCATATTTTTTATCAACATAGTCTAAACCAATGGTAATTAAAATACCCGCAAGAAGAACTACTCCAGCAACAACAATAATACTACTGCCTAAAATAGCTGTAGCAGTTAAAAATGTACCGACAGCCCAAGATACAGCAGCAACAATAGCGGTTTTAGCCATATCTATTGTTATATTTCCGATAAAATCGGCTAAGGTATATTCATCTTTAAAAATACCTTCTATTATTCGATAGCCAATAGAAAAAACGATACAGAACCTAATACCCTTGACAATACTTGTATTAAGACCTTGCTGCCCTATTCCCATTGCCAACATTTGCGGGTGATTGACACCATATCGTGTTCCTCTGATAAGACGTCTACCGTCCCAAGTGGGATTATAACTTTTACGTCTTGTCATCTAAGCTCTCCATACTATTTAATAATTCCAAAATATCATCATAATACTAATAAAAAATAACTATCTTATACTTGATGATTCCCCTAAAAATCTTTTTGAAGCCATCCACTGTACACACAGTGCATAATTTCTAAGAAGCCTGTCATATCTGGATTTGTGACAATTAATATGGTATTCATTAACTATTCATCTGTTAACTCAAATTTTTTCAGATTATGTATAGGACGTATACTTGGTGTACAGAGGAAGAATAATTATACATTCTATTTTTATATTTAAAATCAGAAAAATACGCTATTTAATGTACAGAGTGCATAGTTAAACCTAAAAACCTATCATGGTATAATATTGAGATTTTTATGCTCAGGTAGCGACGGCAGCCATTCTTCTGCTTCTTCCGATAGCTCAATATTATAAGAATACCCTCTCTTTGTTCTCGTTTTTCGATAACCCTTCCGGTACTCCTGCATAATTTTAGGGATGGATTCACCAAATTTTGTCAGAGTTAACGGCCGCTCAAAACCGTGTGCTTCCATAAAAGATAAATAAAAAGATAAAAGCCTCCATCCTCCCCCTGTGAGTTGTAACTATGGTCAAATTTTTAGGATCAAATCCAGATCAGCATATAAAATTTTGGATAATTACTTAAAACCATATTAGGAATAATTCATGAAGTCGAAAACTATGATCTTATCTGTATTGATCGTTTTCAGTATGAGTATTGCCTATGCAACCCCCAGTAAAGCTGGATGTGAGGAAAAAAAGAAAACATTAGAAAAACAACTTAAGTACGCACAAAATGATAAGGATAAAAGATTGATTGCCGGGTTAACCCGAACGCTGGAAAGCCTCAATGTAACTTGTGAATGGGAAAGACGTCTAAAAAACCTGCAAGAACAACCTCCAGTACATCAAAGTAATTCGGCTTCTGATATTCCATCAAATACAGTTAACTCCTCAAAAAATTCACGCTCCCGCTCTAAATACAAAACAAAGGATAAAACTAAAAAAGTGCAGGCCAAAAAGAAATATTAGGACTGCACTAAAGCACCAACCAATAATTGAATATATTTACAAGTTTTTTTCCTTAACCTGCTGTGGATTGGAAGGAGATAACTTGTAATAAACTTTATCACTTGCGGGAGGTCTCTTTTCAATTTTCATTGAAAGAATCGCGTTATCCTTAGAGATGACATAATAATTTAAATAATTTCCTTTTCCATCATAAGGATACTGAAAATCCGGTTTCAGAAATTTTTTCTCATAAGACTTTACATAGGGATCATACTCATCTTCATAAACCACTCGCTGATTTCTGACAAAAATAATCTTATAAAAAAGGCTGGCCTTTCCTGTAAAAGCA
Organism: Xenorhabdus siamensis; assembly: GCF_037996745.1. Classification (NCBI taxonomy): domain Bacteria; kingdom Pseudomonadati; phylum Pseudomonadota; class Gammaproteobacteria; order Enterobacterales; family Morganellaceae; genus Xenorhabdus; species Xenorhabdus siamensis. The sequence goes on along the minus strand of NZ_JBBMXE010000005.1, from coordinate 374,446 downwards.
GCACCGATAATATCTTCAATGTCTTTATGATTCATTCCTTTATCCAGAATATACATTTTATCCCAATCAAAGGATGCGATTTTATTCATATCAATCAGACAAGCAGTATTCTTCTGACAATGTTTATCTGCATAATCGATAATACTCAACTTACTGTTACTAACAGATAAAAAGAAAATGACAATGCTCAATATTAATGTAAGTGCGACGATATTATTTTTGTTGACAGCATGGAAAAACATCATTCCCCCTTCATAATCAAACTTGATATGAGAAAACGGTTTTGGAATTTTATCCTTTTTAATCAACATATTACTGCATCACTAAACGCCTTCTATACCAATTTTATTACAATGTCGTAATCTCATACTCTATATTGAATATCAATAAAAATCAGAGCGAAAAAGTCCCTCAACTGCTTTCAATCTGCAGCTTTGCTATTACAGGTTCACAAAATGTTACGAGAATATAACTTCACTTATGGAGATAGCTCCACATCACTCACAAAAAGCGATTACGCTACACTGCTATTTCATGTCTTATGAGGGTTTATAAGGTAACAAATTAACCTCTATTGTTATTATTCATAAAAACACTATGCAGGGGTGCTTTATGCAAAGGAAAAGTATATTAAGTCTACTAACAATTTTTCCTGTTTCAAATAGAAAAATATGGTAAACAAATAATAAATGAAACGAATTATTACTAATGTAATTTAGTGGTAACCTGTAGTTAATTAAGCATATTAAATTTTCTATAAAAAATAGATTTGAACAGACTCAGCAGGAAATAAAATACTGTCTATTTATACAGAGCAGTGTTTTTTCATGGCGTATTTTATATTATAACTTCTTGGCTCACGATTAGTTATTTGCATCTATTTTATTATACTATTGAATTTTTTCACTCAAACAGTTAATCTGACAACGCTAAACCATGAAAGCTATAGTAATATCATTCATATTTAAAATTATAAATATGAGAAAGAATAATAATTAATCAGAATGATTTTCAGAAGGTAGCATATGAATTGTTCAGTAGAAAAATTGATTAAGCCACTAATAAAATTTTGGGAAATTAGTAATACAGTCTATCACTTTTGCACAATAATTATTCACATATATCTGCAAAACATACTCTATCATGGGATAAATGGGACTCTGGGCATAAAAATATTAATTTTACATTTTCATAAGCAACAAGTTGATGTGCTGTATTTGGATAAATACAAAAAATACATCCTTGGGAAAATCGCTTTTTTTGGACATCATGAACCTCATTATCGACTACTTCACCTGTCCATATTTCTCCCTCACCAGAAAGTATTATATACCATTCATCTCCGCTACTGTGATTATGGCATCCAACTCTCTTTCCTGCATTGATAAACGTAGCATAAGCGTTTAGTCCTTCTTTTTTTATAATCTGCCTGACAGAAATACCAACAGCATCATCTTTAATAGCATCTTCTGTAGAAAAACTAGCAAACTCTATCACAATTACATCCTTATATTTCGAATGAGTATTTTTTACTCTTTATTAAGCCAAGCGTTCGAATTTAACATTTATGCACATGTAAAAAAACAAATTTTTACAATTATTATAACGCTGCCTCATTAATTTTAAAATATTACTATTTTCCTACACCAGGGAAAACGTGTTCATTTGAAATTAAAATCCTGGGGATGATCCACGGTATTTAACGTTTTCTGTCCGCTCCGACACCTTATGTCTTTGCACGCAGTCGTTTTTAACAAGAGGTCGTCTAAGAAATCAGATCTTGGATATGTTTCGGTCTGACATTCGAGTTTCTTTCCGCGAACTTTCGCTGCTGCCAGATAATCCAGAGTCAGTATTTGCCGCCCTTCCGGCAGAATCTGCCGCCGCAAGTTTGCCCCATTCGTCTTATTCATAATGGGTAACATGACCACAAGGTGTTTCTACTTGAGTAACCTGCTGTTGGTCATTGCCTGTTCCTCCTCAGAGCATTTTTTTGGCGAGCACCAAAACTTTGCTCTTGGAACAGGCACTTCGTCAATTTCTTATCCAGAATTCAGGTTAGCTATATTCTTCTCTATTGACATTGTATGTTTCCCTGGTTTATTCGCCACCGACTTTATTTGGCGACACGATCACGCTGTTCAGTCGCATGACGCAGTCGGTCATAACGGCCGAGCAAAGCGTTAAAACGGTCATCGATTCCCTTCATCAGTACAGGCGGAACCGCTTCACCTTTTTCTACATGAGTGCTCAACTGGCGCAACAGCTCTTCCAATGGTACTTCGCTGCCGTGACTGCGCTGGATGTCGTAAATGGCAGTCTTAAGATAAGAGAGGGTAAAACTGCCACGGGTGCGCTCCTGCAACAGAATTTTGTCCACCAGTTGCTGGAGTTGATCACGAGTGGTGTACCAACTGCCTTTCAACGGTACGCTGTCGATACGGGCAGTCATTTGTTGTTGCCAGTGACGGGTGGCGTTAACCTGCTCTGCCGATTGGGGCCACTGTTTCTCAGCGGTTGTTGTCACTGTCCGGGCAGCGTCCCATGTGGCGAGTGGAGATGTCTCTGCCAAACGATCAAGTTGAAATGAGTAGTCTGTTAAGGTTGGCTGATACAGCCACGCCAACCGTGAGCCTGCTGGTTGTTCTGTAATGGCATTCAGTTGCTGTTGTAACGGCTTGTAGAGCAGCAACCAACACCCTATCAGTACCAATGTCCCCAACAATGCCCCAAGCCCAAAGCCCTGCCATGCTGTCAGACCGCGTGGCGGTTGTTCAGGAAACTGTACTTTGACCCTCTGCTGGTTATCCGTCGGAATACTTTCAGGATACGTCGGTAGAGAAGATGGTGATGTTTCCGGCTCTGATTCGGATTTAGACAGGTAGACCAGTGGTGGCATCTGTACGGGTTGTTGTACCGGTTTCGCAGCCTGCCGTGGCTTCTCCAGTTTTTTCGCCGCGTTCTGGAAGAACCACAGTAAGTTTTCCACTCTCGGCAGGCGTTTCAGATCGGATTGCTGTAATCGGTCAATAATAAGCTGGAGTGCCCGCTCGGCACGATAAATCATCCGCAGGTCACTGGCGGCAAAGTCTAGTTGACGCAGTATGCTACCGGTACGGTTGTGGAACCATTCCAGCAAATCAGTCCGTACCTGCGGTTGTGGCGGCCACAAAGCATCCCATTCACTGACGATAACACCTGCCAGCAATTCACAGCCCTCAGTGAATCCCGCCAACCCGTTTAGCTGCATTCTGGCTAATGTGTAATAAATTGCCGTCTGTAAATCGACGCCATTGGTTTTGAACAAGGTCAGTGACAGCGATTCCACCAGCATCCAGTTCACTTCCGGTTGCGACGGATGACTGGTTTTGTTGATTTCGTCGCGGATAACCGCGAATTCCGGCAAGTTCAGTGGACTGCCACCCGCCCGAATAATGAGATTTTCAGGGTGCCCGCTCATGTCTATTTTTTCTCCTTAAAAAAACCCCTGCCCGAAGGCAGGGGGAGTTTTGCTTTCAAGACTTACCCAAACCTTCACCTCAATAGAGGGTGTCTGGCAATTTGAACTGGCTGAACAACCCACCAGCAAACGGATTGTCCGATTCATCCACGTAGATGCGGTAGGTCACCTCACCACCATCTACGCTAAAGCGTACGTCGAAGGAACCCGGTTGAACGTTGGTCAGTTTGCCGCTGTTAATCAACCGTAATTGTGCCCACGGCCCCACGTAGCTGACAGAACGCGGTGCCTGGTTGCTTCTGTCCGGCATCAGAGTCAGCTTACTTTCTGTACCCGCACGCATGGTGTTCGGCCATATCAGACGCGCAACATTACTGCGTCCGTGGGTATAATCCACCAACTGACCATCAAGGTTCAACAGAGCACGGCGTTTGTTACCGGTCAGGTTCACGGGTTCAATGGCAAACTGAGTTCCCAGCCCGTTTTGTGGTGAGAAGAAGGTGGCACGAATACGGTTCGCATTCTCCAATTGTTTCAACACGTCAGGACGGATCAGTTCACGACCATCCGTACCCGTGGTGAGGTTGTTTGCCACAAACGGTTTCAGGCTCTGCTTGTAGAAAGCATCCAGTGTGCCGTCTGGACGGAAGAAGCGCTCAAATTCGCTTAACGGTACTTCTTCTTTAGCATTCGGATTGAACGGATAACGGCCAGCCAGATAGGTGTTGTACTGTTTGACGACAGTATCTTGCCATTCCACTTCCAGTGAGCGTACCGCTTCCATCATCACCACACGCCATGCCTGATTAGCCAGCTCCCCAACCCAGCGATCCAATGGCTCAGGCAGATTTTTCGCCATTTGCTGTACTTCAAAAATCGCATCACTGTTGTTCTTATCCAGACGCATCTGAACGGCTTGCAGTGCCGCCTTACCGGGAGTTGGTGAATTCTGGATAGCCAGCAGATAACGATGCAATGCCATCAATTTCTGGTAGACGCTTTGCAATGTACTGCCCTTATCACCATGCTCAATCAATACGCCGGTTTCCTGGGCAAAACCACGGCTGATATTTGTCAATAAGCTGTAATCCTTCTTCTCCAATAACGCATTTCTTTCCGTGTTGCTCAATGAGCTGTCGAGCATCGGCGGATTGGTGTTATCGCTCAGGATTTGTAACGCCCGTTTGATAGGCTGTTCACCACTAATCACCTGTTCAATGGCACTGATAGCCTGTGGCAAATCCTCAAAATCACGGACTTCGAGGTTGTTCATCGCTGCCCGCCATGTTGCGGTGTAATCTGCCAGATACAGTTCAGTGATTTCACTCTCAATCCTATCTCGATCTGCCTTACTGTAATTGTCTTTACGCTGTGACGGCTCCGACTCTTTGTATTGATCTTTATTCTTCGATAAGTTCAGCACCCAGCTATCCATCTCGGTCAGCTCCACCAACTTATCACTCTGCTGAACGAAGTAATCCATGAGGCCATGACGGGTCAGGAACTGAGGTATCACTAATCGTTTTTCGTTACTGGCGACAAACACACTGTCAAAGCTCGGCCCAATCTGATCACGCAGATTGATAGGCGCTGACAGCGTATCCTGAGCCTTGATACGCAGGTTCTGATAAACCCGTTGTTTGACGGAGAGCGTACTCAGCTCCTGCTGAGCTTGTCGGATTGGTTTCGCAAACGGAGCGAAGCTATCAATGGCCTCCCGATCGCCTGCATCACGTTTCTCTTTCCATTTAGAAAGATCCAACGCGTAATTCAGGTGAGTCAGCAAAGCATCCTGCACATCACGTTGGCCATAGAACGCTTTACTCCAACGCTCGCGCATATACTGTGCCACCAACCCTTTATTACGTTTACTCTCATCTTCCATCATGCGCATGACACGCAGAATTTCGAGTTTTTCCTCACTGCCTGCCGGTGCTTTATTCAGGTCATCCAACAGAACACGCATCAGAGATGGCAGGAAATGCTGTTCCAGCAGATTCAGATACGTGTTTTCCACTTTCTTCCCTACCCGGCTGCCCTGATATAACCCCATATCTGTCAGGAAAGATTTGTTCTCATAGTAGTTACCGTAAGCCAATGTTGCGTCACGGATTGGGTTCAGCAATGGCAGTTGGAGACTACCGTAGTTGTCATCGCCTTTCGGAGCAGGTACAGAGAGGAATTTTTTCGCCTCTGCCAGTACCTCTTCCCCGGCCCGATAGTTTTTCTGGTAGAAGTAGTGCCAGCCCCCCCACATTGTCAGTATGACCAGTGCACTAATAGTGGAGAAGGTGTATAACTGGCGGCGATTGCGGCTCAGCCAGATACGGTTTTCTGCTGCCAGATTCGGTTCTGCCAACAAGACGTCTTCAAACAGGGACTGAGTGAAGTATGGCAAAGTGTCACCCGTCGGCCATGTCGGAAACGCCTGCGTACCGAGGTGATACTGTGCCGAGGCCGATTGAGTAAATATATCGTCCATCTGTCCCACCTGATGGGCGGAAGTCAGGTAAACTCCACGCAGCATCGGACGATGGTTTTCGTCGTTGTACAGGATGTCTTCCAGCATCTGCACAATATAACTGTGCAGCCCCTGAATCTGACGGGTGAAGCTGAACAATGCGCTGCGCTGGTTGGCATCAACACTGTTCAGCATCATATCCGGCATTGCACCGTTCAGGTTGTTCATCCACTGTTGCCAGAATTGTTCCAGCTCACTGCGCCATGCTTTTTCATCACGGCTGCTAAGGTGATTGTTGAGACTGAAAGTCACACCAAGGATCTGATCACGCTGTTTGCGATCCAGTGACTGGTACATCGCCTCAAAGCCGTGCAACAGGTCAATCTTGGTCATTACCAGATAGAGCGGCAACTGACTGTGAAAGGTCAGACGGATTTCTTGCAAACGCTGGTGGATTTCCCGCACGTAACGATCCCGTTGTTCGCGGTTATCCGTCAGCAAACGTAAGGTATCTACGGTCAGAATAATCCCGTTAAGCGGCTGACGCTGGCGGTTTTCCGATAACCAGTTCAGCAGGGCTTCCCACAAGCGACTGTTGATCTGTGGTTTGTCACTGTTCAGCGGAACGGGCTGGTCAATCAGACGGCCTCTGGGGTCAATGATGACTGCTTTTTCCCCCAACCAGCAACGCAGCAACAGAGGAATATCGCCATCCTGACGCAGATATTCTGGTGCAGCGATTTCAGATAGTTTGTAACCTTCCTTAATCAGGGAGGTTTTACCGCTCTGTTGGCTACCGATCACCATGTACCACGGACGTTCATACAGGTAGTTGTAGGAGTCCAGGTGGCGCTGTAACTGCGATTTCCAGTGATCAAGGTAACGGTCTTGGTATTCAATATCTACGCGTACCGGATCAACTACTTTCAGTTCAACGTCAAGGTTCAGTTTTTCAAGCTGACGCAAGCGACGCCATGCTTTCATGCCGATCCAACCTAGCACAGCCATAATAATAATGGCCGTCGCCAACCAACGGGCAGCAAGGCTTTCCAGCGGGTAATCTTCTCGTATTTTCCATTCCGGTCCCCACCACCAGACCGCTATCAGAAGCAGACAGGGAATAAGCGCCAGAATAAGTGCTGTTGTTGCCTTAAGGCGCGGCATGGATTTAAATTTCCCTAGCGCCGGCAAAATCGATTTCAATTGAGAGATTGATGACAAAGAGGGCCATTTCATGGGTTAACGCTCCTGTTTGAAGCAGTATCCTTATCAAGCGAAGGGATTTTTTCAGCCAGTAAAGTTAGCAGGCCGGGTTCCCATTGAGTCAATAACATGTGTTGTCCAGTGTGTAACAAATTCCGGTAATGCTGCTGTGCCAGTGCTGTCATGCCGGCTTCTTCAAGAAGTTGAGCATTGAGCAACTGACCATAGAATTGATCACGGGGTTCCGTGAGTTGTTGCTGATGTTCTTCCAGCATCTTCAGGGCAGCTTCCAGCCCTTGTTGCTGGAAACACTGCCAGATAGCTTCCTGATCAGCAGACACCGAACCGCCTCCGGTTGATGCAGTTGGTTCAGGTGCCAGCCAATTCAGGGTCTCTGTAGAAATAAACGGACTCATATCGGAAAAACTTAAGGTTTTTAATATGGGTAACCGTTCTAAAAACGCATTCAGTTCGTTACGAATGGCCTGTGCAACATTTTTATAGCCCAGTTGTAACGCTGCCTGAGCAGCAATGGCGTGCCCATCCAGCCAGTAAGGCGCAAGCGTCAGGCTCTGCTCGATCTGAGTCAGCAGCTTGTTATCCGTTGTTGGCAGCCTTGACAAATAATCAGCAGTGCGATCCGCAGAAGTTGGTGCTAACGGGGTTTTGCCCGTGGCATTCGCCATGGGTGCCGTCGTGATGGTATGCCAGACGGCATGACGGCGCAGACAATAACCGATAGGTGATTCCGGATATCGTTCACAAAGCAGATCTGAAACCGTCATCAGAGTCTGCTTCCACGCTTTTTCGCTGGAGCTATTGACGTCCACTTCCGGCATCGGTGGTGCAATTTCATTTACCTGATGTGAATCTATCTGGTGTGAATCTGTTTGATATGAATGTGCTTTAGTCTCCGCTTTGGGTGCTGTTGATACCGCAGAAACAGGCTGTAATGGTGCTGTGCCTGCTTCTGGCTGGCGGTTATAACGGGTACGCAGTTGATCAATTTCTTTTGCCAGATCAGGTTCACTGACGTGCCAGCACTGTGCAAGATGAGCTAATACTCCTTGAGCATCATTCCGCTGATTTTTGCTGGATTGCTCTGTAAAGCCTGCCTGAGCAGAATCAAAACGTTTGATCACCTGCTGTGCAAGACGGCGCTTCAACAATGGCTTGCTTGGCCATGCTTTTTCCCAGTAGTTTTTCACGTACTCAGTCAGCAGCTCCATCGCCAAGAGCAATTCAGCAGGATGCCCTGCGTGTTGCAGGGTTCGCAGCAAGTGCACCATTAACCGGAAATCTTTGCTGGTTTCGCTGAAAAGTTGCAGAGCCTGTCGCTGAATTTCTCCAATATCCAGCGAGCCATGTGACAGCGAGCCGAATTTAATCATTTCACCGTCAATAAATTCCCATGCGGGCTCATTGTCATCCAGAGCCTTGCCAATTTGCTCGTCGGACAGTGGGGCCAGCAGGGAGCCGAACCAGTCGAATTGTGTTCTGATATCCATGTCGATTACCAACGACAGGCTTCGCGCAATGGTTTCGCGGCCTGCTCCAACTGAGAAATGTTAAAGGTTATCTGGCTACCTTGATTTGGTGTGATGGTCATCTGGTCGCTGCCCATTAAGCGTTTGATTTCATCAATTCCCGGCAAGCCACGGCTGGATTCCCATAAGTAACCACGTTCCCGCAAGAACCATTCGGTTTTAAACTGGGTTTTGTTTGTCATGATAGTGACCTCCCCCGACTCCGCCGGTTTAGGCAGAGCTACCTGCAAACGGGTGATGTGATCAATGCAGCTCAACATCAAAACAGGACGCGGTGGCGGAACCCCGATTGCAGGGGTGGTCAGGACTATCCGAGTTGTACCGTTTTCTCCCTGTGTGACGATGAAACCAGTGGAATAATCGGTACGTTGCATTTCCTGCTCCATCGCCTGCCGCCACAAAGGTCCCATATTTTCCAGCGTCACTGGCATGGTATTGACCTTAAGGTTATCCAACTCCCTGTCATAACATGCCAGTCGGATAAGAGGAGATGGCTCAAAACGGCATTGTTGCAGTGCATCCAATTGTTTTTCCTGTTGTACAACCACTTCCTGCACAACCACTTCCTGTGGATTGGACTCTGCGATTTCTTTTTCCCCTGCCATCTCCGCAAGTTTGGGATTGCCTGCCAATGACGCAAGTAATGAACTGATAATTAAAACAATATTCATAATCTACACCCGTATTTTGCCAGTTTGTAAACCAACGTGCGCTGAGCAATGCCCAGACTTTGAGCAATCAGTCTGGTGTCATTGCCGTACTGACGCTGACGCTGAACCAACACGGCACTTTCAAATTCTTCTATGGCCTTTGGCAGATTATCGATGTGACTGTAATCCACGGAGATACTGCCCGCCCTTGAGTTTTTCGATTCACTCAGGGAGGCAAGCAGTTCATCCAATTGTTTTTCTTTTTGGCGCTGGACCTGAAATACCTGACGGATCTGGCGTAGCTGCCCACGCAGTTGTTCAAGCTCCTGCAACTTTTTCAGACGGTGCTGCATAACATGGCAATAGATGCCGAACATGTTTTCATTGTTGGTAAAATGGCTGACATTTTCGGCAAAAATGGCAATAACACCACAAGCCTGTTCGTTATAGTCAAACAGAGGAATGCCATACAACCCACAGTTATGCGGCAGCTCTGCAATGAATGTGCGGAAGTGAATATCGTCAATACGTGCCCCGTGGTTAAGGGAATCCCATAACGTTGGGGTTCCCTTACGTAACACTTGTATCAATGGGTTATTGACATCATCAATATCCACATGCAGCCTGCGTGAGTTGGTTTGCTGATGTTCTGGTAAGTTCAGATCCGGCAAATTACAGCATTCCAGCCTGTTTTCATTGATGTTAAGCAGGAAAACCAAAAGGGCATCAAAACGCGAGCTTTGGCTCACCAGCAAAAAGTGGTCAACCAATTGTTCAATGGTGTTATGTTCCAATAACGCTAACGCGCTTTTCAGCCGCTGTTTCATTATTCTGCCTCCTCAACCTCTGCGTGGAACTCATGTTCTGCCACAGTTAACCGAATGGCACTGATTGGGGTGCCTGTTGCCATTTTCTGCAATAGCAATAGTGAAATCGGTGGCAACAGTGCGCCATCAATAATGGATTCCAGCATACGGGCGCCGTTTTCCGCACGGGTAGCGCGTTGCAGGATCTCTTCTGCCACATCATCGCTGATGGTGACTTCTGCGTTGAAGCGCTGTGACAACAGTTTGTCCAGTCTGTCCAACTTGGCCTGAATGATAGTTTTCAGCGTTTCATGGCCAAGCGGCAGGTAAGGGATCACTTCCATACGAGCCAGCAGAGCAGGTTTGAAGAATGCCGCCAATTCCGGGTAAAGCTGATCATTGATCTGCTCTGGTTGCTCGGCGTAATCAACAATGGTTTGGTAGCCCAGATTGGAGGTCAGGAAGAACACAACGTTTTTACAGTCGATGATACGACCTTCACCATCTGCCAGTTCACCTTTGTCGAATGCCTGATAGAACAAATTCAATACATCCGGGTGAGCTTTTTCCACTTCATCCAACAAGACAACGGAATAAGGTTTCTGACGGATAGCTTCGGTCAACACGCCGCCTTCTCCGTATCCCACATAACCCGGAGGAGAACCGATCAAACGTGAAACTGTGTGTTTCTCCTGAAACTCAGACATGTTGATTGTGGTGAGGTACTGACGGCCACCAAACATCAGTTCGGCAAGTTGCAATACTGTTTCGGTTTTACCGACGCCACTTGGCCCTACCAACAGGAATGCTCCCAGAGGACGTCCCGGACGACGCAGGTCAGCACGCGCAGTCAACAGGTGTTTATGCAGGTATTGAATAGCAATTTCCTGCCCTTTGATGCTTTGGCCCAAATGGATAGGCAATTCAGTCACGATTGATAATTCGCTCTGTGACAGACGGTTCAATGGAACCCCCGTCCATTCAGCGATAACAGCGGCAATCTGGGTTTTGTCCACATGCGGAGAAACCAGTGTTTGTTTCTGCTGAAGTTCAGCTAATTGGGCGTTGAGTTGTGCCAGTTTTTCGATCAGAGATTGTTCATCAGTGGGTTCTGCGGCAATTTCTTCTTGTTCGCTCGCATTATTTTCTGCTTCATCACCAGATAAAAGTTGGCTGCGCAATTCGATGATCTGCTTCACCAGTTCCTGCTGTTGCTGCCAACTGCTTTCCAGTGTGGTCAGTTGTTCCTGGATTTCTTGTTGCTGGTTTTGCAACTCTTGCAGTCTTTCTGCATGTTCGTTCAGCCCCATCCGTTGTTCTCTTTCCAGCACATCAATTTCCATCTGCATTTGATGAAGTTCGGTCGTCAGGGAGGAAATCTGACGCGGTGGCGATGTCAGGTTAATCGCTACACGGGCGCAAGCGGTATCCAGAACATCAATCGCTTTATCCGGCAACTGGCGACCAGAGAGATAACGATCACTCAATACGGCTGATGCTTTCAGTGCTTCATCGTCGATCAGAACACCATGTGCCTGCTCGTAGATGGCTCTCAGGCCACGCATAATGATGGTTGCTTCTTCTGCACTAGGCTCAGAGACTTTCACCAACTGGAAACGACGAGACAATGCCGCGTCTTTCTCAAAGTATTTTTTGTATTCGCCCCATGTCGTTGCCGCGATGGTTTTCAGTTCACCACGTGCCAGTGCAGGTTTCAGTAGGTTGGAGATGTCCAGTCCGCCTGCCTGATTACCTGCCCCAATCAAGGTATGGGCTTCATCAATAAACAGGATGATCGGCACAGATGACTGATTAATTTCAGTCATGATGCCTTTGAAACGTTTTTCAAATTCACCTTTGACTGCGGCTCCTGCCTGTAACGCACCGAGATCCAGAGTCAGCAATTCGCTGTTGCGCAGTTTATCCGGTACACGGTCATTGATAATCCGCAGCGCCAGACCTTCAGTCAGGGCACTTTTACCTACACCCGCCTCACCCACAACGATAGGATTGTTTTTACGGCGGCGGCAAAGAATGTCGATCATCAGGTCAATTTCATTATCACGGCACAGTACCGGATCGAGTTTGCCCTGACGAGCCTGCTCAGTCATGTTCTGGGTAAAGCGCGCCAGCAGGCTGTCACTGTTTGCCGGATGTACACCTTGCCCCTCTTTATCACTGACACTGAAAGGCTGTTCGGCAGAGCCATTTGTCCATTCAGCAAAGTTCTGGCGCAGCAGTTCACGGTTAATGCCCGCCAGCAGACGTGCAGACTGCGGAGCCAGATAGCGCAGGGGGCTAAACAACAAGGCAATCAGCATTACGCCACTGCGCAATTCGGTATGTTGCATCTCAGTGGAAGCCAGCAGCCAGCTATCCTGTAACCATTCCACCAGCATTGGAGAAAAGTTTGGATAAGTTTGTACAATCGCCTGATGATGTGTGACCACCTGATCGAGTTGCTCTTTCAGCAGATCTTTATCAACGTCTGCTTTATTAAGGATCAAACGCACATCACTGAGTGGTGTATCGATCATTTGAAGCAGTAGTTGGGCAACCGTGATCTCAGGTTGCTGCTGACTAACGCAGGATGCCGCCGCCGCTTCCAGTGCATGACGGGTCATCGGGTTTAAACGGTTTACAAGAGTGGGCAGATCAATCTGAATCATGGCGACTTCCTATCTTAATAAGTTATTTAGCTGCTTTAATATGTCTTGAGTCTGATCACCGAGGCGGATGGCATAAAAGCTATAAATCGCAATCAGCAGACCGACGCTTATCACAAACAGATGTTTGATTTTCAAACGCCTGCTCAGGCGATAGCGCGCATCTTGCTCGTTGATATTGACATACAGCGTGGTCGGCGGTGCTTCTCCACGCAGTGAGTGAAGCTGTTGCTGCAAGCGGCGGAACAAGCGATCAAAGTCATCATTTTTCTGGGTACTGACTTTGTAACGTCCGCGATAACCAAGACAGAGGCAGAGGTAAATGAACTCCAGCAGATGCTGGTAGCGCTGAGCCTCTCCCATCAGGCGTTCGAGCAATACAAAGACTTTCTCACCACCCCAGGTTTCATTGTGGAAGTGCACCAACAGTGATTGCTTCAACCACCCATTCTGGCTGTTCCAACCGTGCCCCAATGCGGTTTCATCAATGAAGGTGCACAGTACGTAACGGAATGAAACAATCGCACCGGGCTCATAACCTTTAGTTTGCAAAAGCTGCTCAATAGCGCGAATGTCAGTAACAACCTGTTGGTAAAGCTTATCTGGCAGTGCCTGATCACTCATGTCCTGCAAACGCAGAACCATCCCCAGTAAAGGCGTAGCTGCGTCGATCATTGGGTTAAGGCTTTCACCACGTAACGGTAGCTGGTACTGGCGCTGAAACGTTCTCAACGTTTCAGCCTGTTTTTCAAATTTTTCCAGTGACGGACTGTCAACATTGATATCACTCATGACTAATCCTCATAACTAATCCTTACCGCCCCTGATAGCCCAGAGCTGCATATCTAAGTCAGGGAAATCCCCTGATACGTGGAACGCGATGGAATTGCCTTGCTGGATCTCTTTCCATGCCGGACTCTTCTGATCCAGACGGAAGTAGGTATATCCAGAGTGATATGGCAATTGGCGAGGTGCTGCGGACAGTGCAATCAGTGGTACGCCCGGCAATTGGACACTGACCAGATCACGGATACGCTCCATAGAAGTGACTTTGGTTTGCTGTACGAACTGACGACGCAACTGCTCCTGTGGTGTGCTGGCACTGATAGCCAGAACAAATTCGGCTTTGCGCAACAAATCGTTGTCGTGGAGTGTTGCGACACGAATGCCCCCTTCATTCTGTTTCAAGGCAATTGATGTTGCACGTGGTGTCAGAACAACGTTCAGCGCATCGCGGATAGCGTGCATAGCGTCCTGGAAAGTATCTGTCAGATTATTGTGGTCATAGGCCAGAATATTTCCCGGCAGACGGCTTGCGTCCGTGAAGGTTCTCAGTTCACCACAGGTTTGGATCAATTGGGTATACAAATGCAACGGGTGCAGGACGGTTTGTTTAGCATAATGATTGAACAAAGGTTGAACGCGGTTCAACAGTTGGAGCATCATGAATTCTGCCACATCTGCAACGCCCTGCTGACCTGGAGAACCGATACGTTTCGCCAATGTTCTTGAACGTTCCGTCAGCAACCCGTCAATTTCCACCATGAAGCGCTTGAGTTTGTCAGCGACAAAAATGGACAGGCAGGTTGGGATAAATTCGTTATCCAAAACGATTGTGCCATCTTTCTGCTTTTCTTTAATGCGGCACAGCGGAATGGCAGTGTAGGCACTCATATCTTCAGAACCCTGCATCAATACCGGAGTCAATTGAGCAAGATTAAGAATGGAGGAATCACCGCCTTTAGTATGCAGGTCACGAATATCGCTCGGCAATTCGCGATAACGTACCGCGCTTTGAATCTCAGCATCCCGATCAGCCACTTCACGAATGGTATCGCTGGACATCGGTAATGCCAGATAGACATCTTTGCTTTTCAGGTCATTGATATTTTCAATATCCAGCGGTTTTGGCAGCAGATCCTGACTCGGTGCTGAAAATACCGTACCGTCTGGCATGATACCGCTGGCTTCGGTGATACCGATGCGTCCTAGCTTGAGCAAATCATCATTGATGCTCAGGGAACTGAAACCATGACCATATGCTGTCAATACGGAGACAAGACTATGAGCCAGATAATCATTGTGTTTTTGTTGTTGTTGGAAATGTTGTGGCTTGATGAATAATCCTTCGTGCCAAATCACCCGATTTTTTCCTGGCATGATTACTCTTCCTCCTCTTTTCTAAGTTCGACGTCGTTATTTCTGACATGCACCAAGATGTTGTAATGGCGACCCATGTCTTTTACCCGGATGATCTTTTTCCATTCAGACTGATTGACGCCTGCATAATGAACGATGACACCGATGTAACGGTTCTTCTTTTCCAATGTGATTGTTTCCAGCGGCTTGTATTGCCCCGGCAACAGGGTGTAATCCTGATGATCGATGTAGTTTTTCCCCAGTGCTTTTTCGAGCTTGTCACTTTCAAGCTGGTCATAGTCGGCAGCCAGAAAACGCGAATCTTCACTGAGATAAACCAGATTCATCTCAACAGGCGCTGGTTCACCACTTTCATTGGGATTGATATCGGGTTCAGCCAGCAATGTGATGTTAGCGATTGAGGCTTGTTCACTCGGCCTTCCCACGGGAGTGGAAGGGTCCCAAACGACCTGCCCAACTTTTTTAGTGGCGTTCCATGCGCTGCTACAGCCATTCAGTAACATCACTGACAGTAATAAGATCCCTGTGGCCCATATGCGCTGACTACCGGAACGTTTCATCACTGGTGTCCTCTAAGCCCTGACGCAGTGCGCGGTCATAAGCCTGCTCGTACACCTCACGGAATAACTTTTCAAACCCCTGCTGGCGGCTGGAAGCTAATTCGCGGTAATAGTTGGTGTACATTTCCCACGCCCAGGACGCATCTTTGTTCCTGACCTCATTACTACGGCGATAATGTGAAAATCTGCGGAGTAATTGTTCAGGGGAAAAGGCTTCCAGCATGGTATCCAACGCCGCGGAGATCGCTGTCCGGTTGGCCTGATAATGCAGTTGCAGGTTATGCAGGCTTTCCGCTACGGCAGCGGGGGCTGACAGATGTACCGGACTCTTCTGCTCAGAAAACATCACCTGCATGGTGGTGTCATAATCCATATTCAGACGTAGTGGGTTATCCTCAATAGGACGAAGCTGTTTATCACGTAATCCGTGCTGTTCACGCTGGAGCGCCAATAGCCCTTCGATCGCCGCTTTCATGGTTTTACCCATCTCTTGCAGAAAATCGTTGGCCTGCTGGGTGTCATGCAAAGGTAACTGCGTATCCAGCCCGCGCATCAAAGGGGTAATAGCAACATGATCAACATCCATATCTTCGTAATGCCGATCGGAAGCGATATCCGGTAAATCAAGAAACTCCTGATCCATAACACTGCCTCGGTTATCAGAAATAGGGTTAGCAAATGGGGGTGATTGATAATGATCCGGCGGCAAAAGCTGCTCCGTATCATCGGCTTCAACCTGTGGTTGCAGCGTAGTCAGACTCTCACTATCAAGTACTCTGAGAGGATCATCACTGAAACGGTGCATAACGGTTGGCGCAATACTGTCATCTTTGGCAAACACAGATTTTTGTAGCGATACACCTTCCATCATGGCATCCAGCGGATTTCTGTAACTGGAAACCAGCGCTTCCGGTGATACTGTCGAAGGATCAACCTGGTCCGCTTCAGAAAAACTGATGTGGATCTTGATGGACAAGTTACCCGCCTTAATCTGATCTCCCTGTTGTAAGCGGATCAGACCGGATTGCGGTGTTAATGGGGCATTATTTATCTGTACCGGATCAGCAAGTACTTGCAGGCAGAATGAACCATCACGCCATTGAATGGAGAATTGTGACGGCTGGATATTGCCCTGGCTGTCCTGAACAGACCACAAGTGACTTTCACTGCTGCCGACCGTACCGCCCTGTGTCGAAAACTGGTAACTGGCGGCTCGACCACTCTCTAGTTGCTCACTGTTAAGCACCCGCAATGAAAGCGTTGGTTGATATTTTTCCATAGTCGTTATTCCATAACTGAAATTGTGACAGAGGGTTTCTTTTCTGGCTCACCAAGAAAGCTGGTCCACCCCAGATGGTTATTCTGCTTCGCTCCCAACACCATGCCACTAACCTGTTTTTCCGCCAGACCAAGACGCAATTCCCAGGCAAACTGGCTGCGCATGACGAAAGAGATAAACATCACTAACGGGAGATAGTTCTTCCCGTCCGGCAGGAATGACAGGAACCGATCACGGGTCAGATTGTTGATACTGAGCAGAAACTTTCCGCTGTAATCCCCGATCCATGATCCGATGGTGAAGTTCTGCCCCAATACGGACAGTTCGGTATCACCAATTTTTTGCCCTTTATTCGTGCCACCCAGTCGATTCTGTTGATCAACGGGGATGATGACTTTTCTGAATTGCCAGCCGTGCAAAGTGACATCCTGTAAATCAAAACAGTGGGAAACCAGGCTGCATATCACTTCCGGTGAACGACCGGGGCTTGCCAGCAACCCGGCATACGCCAGCATTTTGCTGTGGTTGATGTTCAGCATCCGGCGGTTGACATCACTTCCCAACCCCACCAGCGAGAACATGCGCTGAGAGAAGCTATCTTCCCCGCCTTGCTTAAAGCAGATGTAATAGCGGTATTTCCGCCAAATCTGGTGCAAGAGCGTGATTAAGCGGTGGTTAAACAGGTTGAGGAAATCCGTCAGTCGGTTTTTGCCTTGTGCGTCTTCCCACGCCAGTGAATCCAGGTAATAACCCGGCATCGGGGATTGGCTGCCATGTAGCCCTATAAAAGAGACTTCTAGCTCAAAATACCCTTGCCTGGATTGCTTCAGTGCAATCACATCACGCGTAGGAAATGCCAGACTGGCATTGGACTTAAAACGGATAGATTCACGATCAGGCCGATCTGTCTCCCCGGTTTTTTCCCACGCTACCGCCAGCTGATTGAGCAATTCAACCAACTGATAAAAGTTGTATCGTGAGATATCCAATGCCAGTGGTGTGGCAGGATCCTGCTCAGTGATTACATCAACGAGTGTTGACCTATCTGTACCGGCCATTCATAACATTCCTGATTATCTAAATTGATTACCTTCAACATATGAAAAGCGTTGACGCTGGCATACAGTGAGAAAAACCGTGACAGAATCGTACTGAACAGATACAGCTCCCCTTCCGAACTGAATGCCTGTTGCCGGATATACAAAGTGGAACGCAAACCACGCACAGGATGCCCGCGGAACAGGCGATCTGTCGGCTCTGTCTCAATCTTTTCAATGGCATCAAGCCGTTTCTGTGATGATCGTTTGGATTGTCGGTTGTGAATACTTGGAAAATCGTAAGTACGCAGAACCTGTTTCAGCGCATCCTTATTCAGTAATGACATGTAGTTCAGCGACATATTTGACAGCAACGACCAGTGCAGACCACCATCCAGCAACGGATAAAGCGGTACTGACGGACGCGTGATATTGCGGAATGTCGCAAATGACGGGCTACCGATAGAGGGGTAATTAATGTCGCCGACACGAAGCTGTAGCGGCAATTCACGGTTGGTACACGTCAGGCTGATAGAGACGTTTTCTTTTAGTTTGAGCCTGAGCAAGGCTGATTCATCTCCACGTACAAATGAGATGAAATGTTCCAATCCTCTGCGGAAAGGTGACTCTTTCACTCGCAGACGGTAATAGCACATTGAACGTTCATCTTCGTTATCAATCTGATGATTGAAACTTTCAAACGGGGTATAAACCCGTTCACCGATACGTGCCCGACTGCGTTCACCATTTTCTCCCGTCAGCCAACTTTCAACACCATCTACAGAAAAGATGTCGTAGTTATCTGGAAAGCTATAACTGGCCTTCAGTGGGTATTCTGTCTGACTGCCATTCAGTTCAATAGCTTCACTGTCCATCGGAAACAGATTAATAGCCGGTGTACAGTGCAGGCGGAAAGTATCGTGGCGAATCTTAGCTTCTGGTGGTAACGCCTGAGAAAAATATAAATTCAGTTTGAAATCTTTGGTTTTGAGATCTTCAGGCAGTTCAGGGAATCCCTTAACGTCAAAAAACAGAAAACTTTCCGCAAAACAGAAATACTCCTGCAAAATGCGATATCCCATATAAGCATTTTTAGGATAAGGCAACAGGGCATCTTCCCGTTCGAATCCAACCGGTACAAAGTCAAAATCCGGCAGAGGAATGACCGTATCACCAATAACCAATTCCGCTTTTCTGAAGTAATAGCAGAGCCAGAAATAGAGTTGAGAAGTGGTATAGTCATCGCCACTCAGATAGAACCGCAATTTACCCAGTTCCAGTTCATGCAGGTTCAGTTCCGTTTTCGAAGCAAAATTCAGGCCAATAATCCCTTGCTCATTACTGTTATTAACGGAAATGTCCTGAATGGAGAGAGGAAAAAGCCAGACATCACGGCATAATGTAAAAGTGCAACGGCTATGATCGTCTCTTTTACCACTCGATTGTCCTTTCAAAGAATGATCGTTCGAGTAAATATCATCATGAGTTGACAGCGGATTACTCATAATCTGTGTGCCACGCTTAACCTGTGTTGCTTTCGTCACAACACTCTCATCAGGGGTATATTCGACGATGGTCATGCTGGGCGTCGGACGCAGATAATTAGGCCAGAGCATATTAAGCAAGCCGTGAGTCAGTTCAGGGAACTGATCATCAATTTTTGCCCGCAGATTGCCTGTCAGAAATGCAAAACCTTCAAGCAAACGTTCAACGTCAGGATCAGAGCCTTGTTCAGACAGAAATGCGGCAAGATGAGGACGCTCAACTGCGGCTTCTTTCCCCAGTTGTCGCAAATAGTTCAGCTCATCTCTGAAATATTTTTCAAATGACATTTATTAAGTTCGCTCCAGGCAATAGCGCCGGTTGTTATCCAACTGGATGCTGAATTCCACAACATCGTTGATATCATCCAGGGAAACCTCAGCACTGATATGAAAGCTCAATAACAACGGATCTGAATCATCATTGATGGCACTGACAGAAACCGCTGATATTCTGGGCTCATAATTTCTGATGCACTCTTCTATCGCCCATTCGATACTTTGCTTGAAATCCACTGACGTTGCGGTTGCATCATTGAGATCAATGACACCCAGTTCAATGGCACTCTGGCAAGCACCAGGGCGCGTATTCAGCACTTCGTTCAAATGCTTCTTAATAGAATCAAGCAGTGCACGCATCCTTGACTGACGGGAAGAGCCGAAGCTCTTCCCTTGAATGCGCTCGAACAGACTGGCAGAGCTGCCTCTGTTCCAACTGTACAGCGCAGCCATGATTATTCCTTATCCAAACGTCCGACCAGAGACAGTTCGAAACTTGCACCCATGTATTTGAAGTGTGGGCGAACCTGCATTGCCACCTGATACCAGCCTGGATCGCCTTCAACGTCCAATACCTTGATTTCAGCAGCGCGCAGTGGGCGGCGGCTACGAACGTCAGTTGGTGGGTTTTCCTGATCAGCGATGTACTGTTTCAGCCACATGTTCAGTTCGCGCTCCAGATCCTGACGCTCTTTCCAGGAACCGATCTGCTCACGTTGCAAGACTTTGATGTAGTGCGCCAGACGGTTGATGATGAACATGTATGGCAACTGAGTACCCAACTTGTAGTTGGTTTCCGCAATTTTCCCTTCGCGGGTATTTGGGAAAATTTTTGGTTTCTGAACCGAGTTTGCAGAGAAGAATGCGGCGTTATCACTACCTTTACGCATAGTCAGAGTGATGAAGCCTTCTTCCGCCAGTTCGAATTCACGACGGTCAGTGATCAGTACTTCAGTTGGGATCTTCGCCTGAACCTGGCCCATTGCTTCATACAGATGGACCGGCAGATCGTTTACTGCACCCCCACTTTGTGGACCGATGATATTCGGACACCAACGGTATTTAGCGAAGCTGTCAGTCAAGCAACTTGCCAACAGATAAGCGGTGTTACCCCACAGATAGTGTTCGTGATCACGGCTGACATTTTCCTGATAGTTGAAGTTTTTGATTGGATTTTCAACGGTGGAATATGGCAGACGCAGCAGGAAACGTGGCGCAGTTAAGCCTAAGTAGCGGGAATCTTCAGATTCACGCAATGAACGCCATTTGGTGTGTGACGGGCCTTCAAATACAGATTTCAGATCTTTGATAGCTGGCAGATCAGTAAAGCTGTTAACACCGAAGAATTCTGGTGAAACAGAAGACAGGAATGGCGCATGAGCCATTGCACCGACCGAACTGACATACTGCATCAATTTGATGTCAGGCGTGGTGTTGCTGAAAGCATAGTTACCAACAACAGCAGCAACAGGTTCACCACCGAACTGGCCATAACCCGTAGAATAAACATGTTTGTAGAAACCGGACTGGATGATCTCAGGAGAGAATTCAAAGTCTTCCAACAATTCATCTTTAGTCGCATGAATCACGTTGATTTTGATGTTCTCACGGAAATCAGTGCGATCCACCAGCATTTTCAGTGAACGCCAGGAAGATTCCAGCTCCTGGAACGGCTTAGCGTGCATGATTTCATCCATCTGCTCACTCAGCTTTTTATCAAGCTCAACGATCATTTTATCAACGAGAAGTTTGTTGATTGGTTCTTCGTTAGAGCCTGTGTCCAAAATGCTGCCGATAAAGGCTGCTACACCTTGTTTTGCAATGTAATAGCCATCATTTTCAGGAGTCATCCTCGCTTGAGACATGATTTCATCAAGCAGAGAAGTCGTTGCGCCAGAAGCAAGTGCTGTGCTGTTTTCTTCGTGCTGAGCCATTTAAAATTCCTTTAACGAGTTATTTTTTATTGATGATTTCAAGTTCTTTCAGGAGTTGCTCACGAACGGATTCATCATCCAGCAGTGACTGCAAGCGAGCGCGAAATGCAGGGATATTTCCCAGAGGGCCTTTTAAGGCAACTAATGCTTCACGCAGTTCCAGCAGTTTATTCAGCTCTGGTACTTTCTTAGCGATATTATCCGGTGAGAAATCACTCAGTGATTTAATTTCCAGATTAACTGGTAGATCGTCTTCACTATTTTCTTCAAGGCGATTAGGGACGTTAAAAGTCAGGTTGATGTTCGCCTCATTCATTACCGCATTAAAATTATTTTTATTAACGGAAACGGTCTGTCGTTCTTCAATTGGCGTATCTTCTTTCTTTCCTTTCAAGTCACCAATAACCAGAAGATTCAGAGGTAATTCAACTTCTGCGGTCTGGTCGCCGGTATTAGGAACATATTTAATATTAATTCTTTCTTTCGGAGCTACGCTACCAGGACTATTCTTACTCATATTTCAACCCTTTGGCTAATACAACCATGAACTGTCTAACAACCCATTATTGGAAAGAGAATAATTACAATTTTTAACCGTATAACAAATGCAGTAGTCCTTCCTAAAGAAATAGGCTGCGGAAGACAACTGTATTTGCAGGAACAAATAGATTTTTATATATCAGCATATAGATAAAGATACAGAGATATTCTATCCAATCGTGGAAGTAAACATCGATATAAAAAATCGTCAATAGCGAGTTTGACACTTTATTTTTTTGATGTAAAGCCAAAACACTTATTGATAACCCCCTCTATTCTGGCTTTTAGTACTTTTATCGTGCTTTCTAGAAACTTATAAATATTTTCCCCTTACAAAATAGATAAAACTTTGGCTTTACTCTCTATAAGAGTATACAGACCGATTACCTGTCAATTGTATATAAAGGAATATTTTTCATATATTGTGAATAAAATATAGTCTGCAAATTTGTGACCTATCATTATTATCAAGTATATTTTTTATTTATTTAGATTAATTCTTCCCCATTAAAAACTTTATCCAACTCATTTTTTGAAGTACATCACACTTTATAAATGATCATAAAAATCATATAAATTAAAAATTAAAACACATTATTTATCAATTAATTATATAAATCAAGAATATGAAGATTACTTTTTATACAGAAAAACAATCTTGCTTTTTATAAAAACTCAGCCATAAATATCACAACGGCAATGATTATAAAATTTTTATTTGTCATTGAATTTGAACTCGCGTTGCAATTTACAAATAACTTTGCATCAGACAATTTCAGCTTTATTATTCGCCCCGAGTGTTCGGCATCGCTAATTTTATTTCATCAATGAATGGAATAATCACGCAAGGAATGAGCACTTACACTTATATTGGTAAATTTTTATAGGATATTCATATGCCAACTCCATGTTATATTTCCATCAACGGAAAAACTCAGGGTAATATCACTGCTGGCGCATTCACTGCTGAATCAGTAGGCAATATCTTTGTTCAGGGTCACGAAGACGAAATGCTGGTTCAAGAATTTGACCACATTGTTACTGTTCCAACTGATCCACAATCAGGTCAGCCTTCTGGTCAGCGTGCACATAAACCATTCCGCTTCACCGTTGCACTGAATAAAGCCGTTCCTCTGCTTTACAACGCACTGGCTTCAGGCGAAATGTTAACAACGGTAGAACTGAAGTGGTATCGTACTTCTATCGAAGGTAAACAAGAGCATTTCTTTACGACTAAACTGATAGATGCAACTATCGTTGATATCGACTGCAAAATGCCTCACTGCCAGGATCCATCAAAATCTGAATTCACTCAGTTGGTTCGTGTTTCTCTGTCTTACCGTAAGATCGAGTGGGAACACACTACTGCTGGTACTTCTGGTGCTGACGACTGGCGTGCGCCAATTGTTGCTTAATATCTTATTCATCAAGTTTTAGATAATAAGTTTTTAGCAATAAATTTTCAGCCAATGAATATTATTCATTGGCTGAATAATATTCTCCTACATTACCTCCCCCTATTAATTTACTTTAATTCATCTTTTCCTTATTTATATTTTATTTTTTTATCTTTTTAAAAGTGAGATTTTTATTCGATGATTATTTTCTCAATAAATAAGAATATATAAATTAATAATCACATGTACTATTAATAACCAATGTCACATTTTTAAACATGAATTTAAAAAAACAAAACTCATGTCTTCCCACTATTTATTTGAAATTTCAATTAAATCCACTTCTCATTTGAGTTAACTCTAAATTATGCGACAAAACATAACCAAAATGGGTAATAGTAATTGGTTAAGTTAAATATATAACTATAAATAATCATATAAGACAGACAGCTCCCGTTAATCAGAACCAAATAAAATAATTTCTATGCTTTAATGATTAATTAGTGAACCACTATAACTATATCTAATAAATCTCAAGTTATATTTCAACTTAACTATTGTCATTTGGGTGTTACGATGTTCAAAAAGACAGCAATTCTCATCTTATTATCCACCTCTATTCAGGTAATCGCATTGCCTGAAACACCCGACTTTGCTCTATCTATGACTGAATCCGCTATGAATGAATCCACAATGGATGAAGCCAGAAGGACCTTACAGGACAGTTCACGAGAAATAGGCCGGTTAATTGAACAACGCCGACATCAAGGATTCATTGATCGTGCTGATACCACAGCGCCACAAACTGTATCACCCGTATTGGTTGAAGGCCCATCCTGTCTGGATATCAATGGTGTTTATCTTCAGGGGATAACGCTGCTCTCTCTGACAGATCTGGATACACTCAGTGCATTGCCCGATCATTGCATTACTAACAATGACATCAACAAACTGACAGCAGAAATCACTAATCTCTATCTTGCCAAAGGCTATATTACGGCGCGGGTACAATTTATTCCTGCCAATCATCGTGGAGAATTGGGACTCAATGTTGTTGAAGGATTCGTTGAAGCCATTGAAGGTGGTGATCACTGGGTTAACAGCCGGATGTTATTCCCCGGATTGATCAATCAACCTTTGAATCTCAATCAGTTGGATCAAGGGTTGGATCAGTCGAATCGTCTGCAATCAAACAAAACAACGCTTGATATTCTGCCCGGTTCCGTTAATGGAGGTTCTATCATCAGGCTGCATAACCAGCATTCCACTCCGTGGCGTATCACCACACTAACTGATAACTATGGACAAAAAAGTACCGGCAAATGGATTGGCCGAGTGAATACCAGTATAGACAGCCCTCTGAGATTATCAGATTTCATCAGCTTCAGCGGTGTCAGTACTCTCGATAAACCCAATACCCAATATAACCGGGCCACCACCTTATTCTATTCGCTCCCTTACGGGGCTGTGACTTTCAGTGGCTTTACCAGCTATTCCCGCTATACAAGCCATCCAAAATTGCCGAAACACTCAATCAAACTGCACGGTAATTCACAACAATCTGGCGTACGTATGGATTGGATATTCCACCGTAATCAATCGCAACTCTCGACGATCAACAGTCAATTTGTCTACAAGAATTACAACAACTATATCGGTATCGAGAAACTTAGGCACAGTAGCCAAACATTAACTGTGTTTTCACTGGGAATAAGCCACTTACAAATTATTCCCAATGGACTTATCACTTTTGATGCCGGTATTGAGCAAGGAACACCGTGGTTCGGTGCTCAAACCTCCACAGACAACCTGAATAAACAATTTACCAAAGGGAAGCTATCGGTAAATTTACAGCGGCACTTTAAACTACTTGCCATGCCGTACCGATTTAATAGCCAGTTTTACGCTCAGTACAGTCCAAAAGGCTTACCCAGTGTTGAGTGGCTCAATATTACCGACCGTAATACAGTGCGGGGGTTCAGTAATAACATCCTCTCCGCAGATAACGGCTGGTATCTGAGAAATACCTTATCCCACTCAATACCACTGCCTGAAAGTTCACTTACCCTGCGTATCGGCGCAGATATCGGCCAGATCAAAAGCCACAACCGACTGGAATCATGGAAGAGCAATGCAGGATTAAGTGTTGGTATGACTTTGCGCTATCAACATTTCTCTGCCGATGTTGAGATGAGCCGTGGCAAAACATTAATCCATAAAAATACAGGTAAGGATGAACCCATGCAGCTATTAACCCGTTTTTCTTACACTTTTTAGCTTATTAAACCATCAGTTTTTTTAACCGTAGCCAACTTGGGAGCCTTCTTCCAAGGTAGCTGCACACTCACAAGAAAGAAAGTAAACAGAGGTAATAATATGAAGAGAAAAAAGTTCAGATTATCTCCTGCGGGGAAACTTGCTGCATCAATGGCAATTATTCTGACAACTTGTTCAACCAGTTTTGCCAACGGCATTACGCCCGGTGGTGATGCAGCTCATCGTCCGGATGTCACCATTGCAGAAACAGGCGCTACAGTCGTCAATATCGTCGCCCCTTCCGATTCAGGTTTATCCCATAACCAGTATCAGGATTTTAACGTTAACCAAATGGGGGCTGTATTAAATAACTCATTGGTTAATGGACAATCGGAACTGGCCGGGCAATTATCAGCTAACAATAATTTGAATGGGCAAGCCGCCAGTATCATTCTGAATGAAGTGGTCAGCCGTAACCCTTCATTCTTACTCGGTAAACAAGAGATCTTCGGCATGGCCGCCGATTATGTGCTGGCAAACCCTAATGGCATCACCTGCAACGGCTGTGGCTTTATCAATACGAATCAGGCATCTCTGGTTGTCGGTAATCCGTTAGTTGAAAATGGTATCCTGCAAGGATTCAAGAACTTTGATAACCAAAATGCCCTAAATATCAGAAACAATGGCTTGTCCCATAATGATGTTCTGAACCTTATTGCCCCCAGAGTTGATATCAACGGCAAAGTCATCACCCCAAAAACGCTCAATATCACAATGGGAAATAATCAGATTGCAGCAGATGGTCAGATCCTGACATCACAGCAATCAGACATGGGCGTACTTGATAGTTACTACCTCGGTAGTATGCAAGCGGGACGTATTCGTCTGTTGAATACTGCGGAAGGAAGCGGGGTCAATCTGCAAGGTAAGATGACTGCCGATGATGGTATTTCCCTTATCTCCCACGGTGGTGTGAAATTGGAGGCTGCTAACCTGCAAGGCGGAGATATTATATTGCAGGGCAAAAACCTGCTGTCTCAAGGACGCCTTAACCGGAATTCATCACATGAAATAGGCGATGATAACTATGATAGCCGTTTTAGTGGTGTTCATACCTCACAAAAGCAAATTAACGAATCCATTGCCCGTACTCAACTAGTCGGTAAGAATATCACACTGGTCGCCCACCAGAATAATCAGGTGATAGCAACCGATATTGAAGGGGATAATATCAAACTGACTGGCGCCAATCTGAAGCTAGATGGTCAACAACTTCACCAGCTTAACCGTAACGTCGACAACAAATGGCGATTATCCTGGCAATATGATGTCACCAATGAGAATGAAAAGTACCAATATGAAGGAAATTCCCTCAAGGCACAGGAAAATGTTCATCTGACTGCCAATGAAGGCAATGCAGAAGTGCTTGGCAGTAAGATTATCGCCGGAAACCAACTTTCCATATTCGCTAAACAAGATGTAAAACTGGCTGGTTTAGTGGAATCAGAAATGACCGTTGAAACAGGCTATAAAAAGAATCACTCCCTGGCACTGCAAACTGGTAACTGGGCAACGGTCAATACTGATCAGCGCAGTGTCAACAGTGAGTTGAACGCAGGGGGCGATCTTGGGATCAACGCAGGAGCTAATGCCGAAATTATCGGCTCTCAGGTACATTCAGGCAAAAACCTGATTGTTTCAGCGGGGCAACAAGTAAAAGTCACTACGCAATCCCTCGTCAATGATCATCACGTTGAGAAAAATAAACACTATTGGGGCGGCATTGCAGGTGGCAGTAATAAAGACAACCAGGATAAAATGGAAACACACCAGGCCTCTGACATCAAAGCAGATGGGCATTTACTGCTGACTGGAATAAATGGTGTCACGATTACCGGCAGTAAGGTAAAAGCGCAACAAGGAGCGTATGTTGAAGCTAATGATGGGCAGTTAATCATCGATAATGCCGTTAATCATACCTATAAAAAGATTGATGAAAGAAAGGGAACAATCTTTAATATCACCAAAAACTCCAATCAGGAACAAACAAACCAGCAAACCAGTTCCGGTAGCCAGTTAATTTCTGATACTGACCTGAAATTACTCAGTAACAAAGATATCAATGTTATTGGCAGTCTGGCGAAAAGCGCAGGTGAGCTTAATCTGAACACATCAGGCAATATCAATATCCTTGCCTTTGATGCACAAAATAAGTATCAGCAGGAAAAAACCAATCTTGGCTGGAACTATTACGCTAATGAGACAAAAGATAAACAATACCGCGCTGGTGTAGGTTTTGAGCATACCACCGATAACCAGAACACCCACTCCACTGCACAACATCAAGCCGAATTGCAGGGTGGTCACCTTTCCATTAACTCAGGAAAAAATGTCACCATCACAAGCGCAAAGCTAGTCACAACACAGGGTGATGCCAAAATTACAGGCGATAACATCGCACTGCTGGCGGCAGAAGATCATACAACAACCGAGAATTCACAAACCAAAATCCGTAACGGTGTATTCGCTACTGGTGGCATGGATAGGATCGGAGGTGGAGCCGAAGGGGGTTATTCCAATAATGCTTATTCCCAGAACCGTACCACGGCGGTAGTGTCAAACGCTCAGATCAATGGCAACCTTGAGCTGAACGCAATGGGAGAACTGAAACAACAAGGCACTCAGTATCAGGTACAAGGAACTTATCAGGCTAATGCGGGCAGCATTAAAAATGTTGCGACTGCCAATACAGAATCAACGTCCACAAGCCAATTACAGGTAGGTGGTGAAATCAGTGGTTCAGCCGATTATAGTGCAACGTCCCGTCCGGTGGAAAAAACGGCCAAAGCGGCAACAGACGGGAAATTGGATACCGCGATCTCAAAAACCGGCTTGCCAAATGCAGGTCTTGAGCTTGCCATGAATG
Source organism: Xenorhabdus siamensis (assembly GCF_037996745.1). Taxonomy (NCBI): domain Bacteria; kingdom Pseudomonadati; phylum Pseudomonadota; class Gammaproteobacteria; order Enterobacterales; family Morganellaceae; genus Xenorhabdus; species Xenorhabdus siamensis. The sequence goes on along the minus strand of NZ_JBBMXE010000005.1, from coordinate 345,744 downwards.
GCAAAAGCAATAACACCAATACTTATCAATCAAATGCTGTAGTAACTACTGTTAAAGCCGATGATATCAAAGTAACTACCAATGGAGATATTTACGATCAAGGAACCCAGTATCAGGCGAACAAAAGCGGTGTGTCACTGACTGCTGGCAGCCATACCAGTGAAGCAGCCTACAACCGTCAGAACAGCAATTCTTCTAATACTGTTGGCGACGCCCATCTGCGTATTTACACCAGCACAGGCAGTGACCTTTCTGTCAATGGCAAAGGTAACGGTAGCTATCAGGCAGAATCCACCAGCGATAACAATGCCGTTACCAGCGGTATCAATGCCCAAAATGGTATTCACGTTCAGGTGACCAGAGACGCACGTTATCAGGGAACTTCCATGAATGCGGGCAATGGAGGAACAAACGTGAGTTCTGGCGGAAATATTCAGTTCACTCAGGCGACCAACCACAGGGAACAGAACAATTACGGCTATAAAGGAGAACTTTCCCTGACCGTAGGCACTAATCCAGATGGTAAAAACTTCAGTGGCAGTGCAGGCGCAGGCTATAACACCAACCAACAGAACAGTGCCACAGCCCAAACCAGTGCTATCACCGGCGGGCAAGGTATTAATCTGAATGCGGGCAATAATCTGACACTACAAGGTACGAATGTCTCTGGTAAACAAGTGGATTTGACTGCGCAACGTGGTGGAATTGAACTGGCTGCTGCTCAGGATACAACTAACAATAATGGCTGGAACTTTGACGTTAAAGGCAAAGGTGGTGTATCCAGTAAAGTCCGTAACAATGAAGGCAGTGATAGTACGGGAGATAATGGAGAAACAAATAACAGCATCATCGACAACAAATACAATATTAGTGGTGAAGTTAAATTCGGTGTCGATCACCTGAACAAAGTCACTCACCATAACAGCCAGATTTCTGGTGGTCATGTTGTATTGACCAGTGCCCAGGATACATCCCTCAAGGGAACTAATATTACCGCAGATCAAGTGACGGGCAATATCGGTGGTAACCTTAATGTTGAAAGCCTAAAAAATAGAACTGATAGCCTGAATATCGGTCTGAATGCAGGATTAGGGTATAGCCAAACCGTCAAAGGAGATAATTCCCATAAAACAACACTACCGATTGCTGACAGCAGCTCACCCGAAAGCTCACCTGAAACAGCGGCAACCAATGACGAAAAAACCAATGTGGAAGCCCCAAGTCTGACTGATCGCCTAACCGCGGCCTTCAAAGGATACAGTGGGAAACTCAAGAGTAATTACGATACTCACGATCAGGAAACCATTGGTGAGCAATCAACCATCAACGGTACTAACGGAGTTAATCTGAACGTCGCGGATAAAACCCACTTAATCGGCAGCCGGATTGACAGCACACAGGGGCAGGTATCCGTTAATACCCGGCAAATCGGGCATCAATCTGTAACAGGCTACGATAGAAGTAAAAATATGGGAGTTAACCTGCCGGATTCCATCGCAGGTCTTGCTAACGAAGCTCAGAAAAATGTCTTCTCCGGCAAAATTCCTTTCGTAAAAAATGAGAATCGCAATCCAGAAATACCCACTACACATAGTTGGATCAAGGATCACCCGTTAGATTAATTGATCTCTCTTTAATTTACTCACATCGCACATAATACATAGTACGGTAGCTGGCAGCGTAGCTACCGTATTTTTCCCCTATTCGGCCAACCACTTATCCTCACCCTTCACCCTCTCTGGCAATAGGATTGGGATAAGTAAACATCATCAAAGCTGCAACTTGGAAGAGGACGGCTATAATGGGCTACATTACAGTCATATCAGGTACAGTCATATCAGGCAAAGCCAAGGGGATGTAATGCCAAATGATTTTGAAAAAAGGGAACATTCCAGCAAAGGAACAACCAACACACCATTACAGAAAGGACTAGATGGCAGCAAAAAAGCGCTTTCGGTGACGATCCGCATTGGCAACTATATCCGCCATATACCACTTATTGCCCATCTGATCCGGGCAGCTCAACGATTCAATGATCGAATGGGAAGTCAGTTTGGTGCAGCAATTACCTATTTCTCCTTTCTGTCACTGATCCCAATACTGATGCTCTCTTTTGCTATCGCAGGCTTTGTACTGGCTTCCAACCCTGATTTGCTGGCAAAACTCATCAACGGGATTGCCAATAGCATCAGCGACCCAACTCTGGCAAATACATTGAAAAACAGTGTTGATACAGCCATAAAGCAGAGGACAACCGTTGGATTGACAGGGTTGGCGATCGCGCTCTACTCAGGCGTGAACTGGGTCGGCAACCTGCGGGAAGCGATCCGTGCTCAGTCCCGTGATGTCTGGGAACGTACTCACGAAGATAAAGAAAAAATCTACTCTCAATATATCCGGGATGTTTTCTCTCTGTTTGGCCTGCTATTCGCATTAGTGATAACACTTTCACTGAATTCCATCGCTGGCTCTGCTCAGGCAACCATAGTCCATGCTCTTGGCTTAGAAAGTATCGAATGGCTGCGCCCCGTATGGACATCCATTGGCATGACGATTTCCATTTCTGCCAATTATCTGTTATTTCTATGGATACTGTGGATCTTACCTCGTCATCGGCCTGAGCGGAAAGCCCTGCTTCAGGGAACATTAATGGCTGCCATTGGGTTTGAGATCATTAAATCGATTATGACTATGATGCTGCCACGCCTTGCCAGTTCACCTTCTGGCGCAGCCTTTGGCTCAGTAATTGGCCTGATGGCATTTTTCTATTTCTTTGCCCGGCTGACCCTATTTTGCGCTGCCTGGATCGCCACAGCAGAGAAAAAAGAGTAACAAAACAAAACGCATCATCAGAATCATTTTATAACAAACCTAAAAAGGAGTTATTCATGCCATTTGTAAACATCAAAATCACCCGCGAAGGCGCAACTGCTGAACAGAAGAAACAACTAATTGAAGGTGCAACCCAGTTGCTGGTGGATGTACTTGGCAAGAATCCGGCAACAACATTCGTCATTATTGATGAAGTGGAAACGGATAACTGGGGAATTGGTGGCAATAGTGTGACGGAAGTACGGGCTGCTGCAAAGAAGTAACACATATTTAAAAAATGAAATAAACGATTAGGGCGAATATATCGCCCTTTTGTTTTTTTAATATTAACAAAACCTTAATCAGTAGGGTTATTATTTTTTATTGAATATAATAAAAACATTAATAATAAATAAACAAAATAAATTATTTAAAATACTATCGCTAAATAACATGGATATTAATCTACCAAATAGCCTTTTTTCGAATGATAGAAAATAAAACAGACAAGATATCATTCTATTAATTACCAAATTAATCTTGATAAGAGGTGGATTTGAATTTATTTGAATCTTATTTTCAGCAGGAACGGGATTACCTGCGCCACGGGGATAAATTTTGGATGAACGGGGCATAAGGAGGGAAACCATGTCAGATAAGATGCTCGTCACATCAGATAGCAACGATGTCAGAGCCGAAGAATATTGCAAAGAATTTAACATTCGCACACAGGCTGAAGCGGAGAAAGCGCTCAGCAATGCAGAGACACTATACCGGCAAAGCACCCGTTTTTACGGCGATTACGGCGACGACCCGGAATTAGACGTTCACTATAATCAGGCAGACGCTGACTTCGAAGCTCAGGCTTTTAAGAAAACGGCTCAGGATACCGTTGGAAAATTCAAAAGGGGTGAATTTCCAAAGGAAGAATGGGAAAAAGAGAAAGACGACGACGATCATCCCAAACCCAATGCTGCGTTGCCGCAAAAGCCACGAGACGATAGCCCGACCGGAGAAGGGAATACAATTGGTAGCATTGTCGGACAGGCCCCCCAGTCCGCCTCTCCTCCGCATGCCGCTAATCCGGCCGTTAAGCCAGAGGCCCCGGCGGAAAAAGGGCTGTGGGATAAAACCGTTGACTGGTTTCAGGAAACCGCCGATGACTTCAACAAATGGGTGGATGAGAGTAAACACCATCTGCAAGCCGCCTGGGACAGTCCGGGCGAAGCGGCTATCGGGGCAGGAAAAGCACTCTGGAATACCGTTCCTGAAATGGGGGAATTGCTTGGCAAGGGAGCCGTAATCATGACAACGGCACCGGCCGTTGCTGCCGAAAAAGCCTGGGAATATATGGGGGGCTCTCCTGTCGGTGTGTCTGAATTGCAGCAAAAGGCCATTGATATGGTCAATGCTGATGCGATTAAGATGGAAATTAAAAGCGATGCTGAAAAAGGCGGCGATTTAATTTTTACTGGTTTTTCTTTTGCTACAGGGTTTGGCGGATTAATCAAGGGGGCTGCAAAAGGAGCGGCAAAAACCGCCGCTAAAACCGAAAGCAAAGTACTCGCTGAAGAAGCCAGGGCCGCCGAAGCAGCGGGGGCTAAAATCAAAGGCCAGTCGCCAGAAACCGCCACCCCCGCGCCGGCCAAACCCAAAAACACCGAAAAAGACCCTGTTGACAACAAATCCACCGATAAAGATGGTAGCTGCAATGGCACTTGTAGCGTCAACGGTGAACCTGTCGATATGGCGACTGGCGACTTTCTCCAAGTCTGGCCGGTCATTGCTATCCCCGGATTATTGCCGATAACCCTGACCCGTACCTATCGCTCCACCGCAAAATTAAACGGTCTGTTTGGTCCCAAATGGGCGGATGACTGGTCGCGTCAGCTGGCACTGACTGACGGTAAAATCAATTTCACCGATGCAGACGGGGTCATCTATGATTTCAGCACACCGGATAACATGGTGCTCGCCCGTAACCAGCATATTCCTCATTACCTGCTGACCGGTGAATTGAATGGTGAATTGCAACTGACCGATCGCCAGTCCCAGCTCACTTATCATTTTAATCACACTGCCGGGTCTATTCGTAAACTGTCCGCGATCACCGATCGCCGACAGAATGCTATTCGATTTATCTACGATAAACACTCGCAACTGATTGAAGTCACGCGCACCGATGGTTTCCGGTTGATCTTAGGTTATCAGGGGCAGCAGCTCCAGACAGTGGATTATCTCGAACAGCAAAAGCAACAACGGCTGGTCACTTGCCATTACGACCCACAGAACTACCTGCATGAATGTGAGGCTTTCCAGCATAACCACTTGTGGCATGAATATGATGCTCAAGGAAGGATGATCCGCTGGCACGATACCGATCAGACAGATGTCACGCTTACCTATGATGATCGTGGGCGAGTTCTCACAACGGCCACCACCAGTGGCTACTGGTGCGATCGTTTCCAATATGATGATCAATCCCGTATCACGACTTATATTGATGCTGAAGGCGGTGAAACCCAATATCATTACGATAACAACGGGCTGGTGATCCGTGAAGTTGATCCGCTGGGGCGCGTCACACGCCGCCAATGGCGCTACAGTCAAATCGTCTGGGAAGCGGATCCATCAGGCGCTATCACCACATTCGATTACAACCCTGATGGTGCGCTGACAGAAATGAAGCTTCCGACGGGTGAAACTTTTGCTTACGGTTATGACGAAAACGGGCAGCTTATAGAAAGTGTCCTGCCGACAGGCGAATGTTGGCAATTTCACTATGACGAGCAAGGCAACCTGACAGCGCTGACTAATCCATTGGGGCACAAAGAAGAATACCAATACGGCACGCACGGTGAATTGCGTCAGCGCCTGCTACCGGATGGGCGTCAGTGGCACTATGCCTATGACGAACAACAGCGGCTGGCTGCCGTGATGACCCCAGACGGTCAGACCACCGGCCTGCAACTGGATGAACTGGGCCGCCTGCGCCAATTCACCGATGCTCTCAAACAACAAACTCACTACCGTTACAGCGACGACCATGCCAGTCTCAACGGTAGCCTGACGGAAGTCGAACTGCCGGATGGCACCACGCAACAACTGGCCTATGACAGTGAACGGCGAGTAGTGGCCGTGACTGACGGCGAAGGCCGTACCACCCGCTATACTTACGGCGCGTTTGACCTGCTGACTCAGGTTACCCGACCCGATGGCACGGTATTACACTTTGGCTATGACCGGCTGACCCGGTTGAACTCAGTGACCGCCTCCACCGGCGAAACCTACCGTTATGAGCGGGATGCCGCGGGGCAGATTATCCGGGAAACTGATTTTACCGGGCGTACTCTTGAATATCAGTACGATAAACTGGGACGCCGCACACTGACGCAATATCCCGACGGTCAGCAGCTTCGCTGGCATTACTCCGCGGCTGGTTTACTGGTCAAACAGGAAAGCTGGCAACCGGAAGAAAACCAGCTGGTGCTTAAGGATATTACCACTTACGAGTACAACAAACGGCATCAACTAGTGAAAGCCACCAATGCCGATGCCGTGGTGGAATACGAATATGACGAGACCACTGGCCTGCCGACCTGTGAGCGTATCAATGGGTGGGAAATCACGCGCGAATGGGATAATCTGACGGGACGTCCTGTCAGCGAAAGTGTGGACGGCAATACCCTGCACTTCGGTTATAACCTGTCGGGGAGTCTGAATCACTTTCAGCTTAACCAGCATGCGCCACTGACATTCCAGCATGATGCACTGGGGCGGGAAACGGTGCGCGAAAGTGCCAACGGGTTTATCCTTGCCAGTCGCTACACCGCAACTGGCCTGCTGGCACATCAGTCGGCGGGTCAGGCTACCCAATTTTTCCGGGAAACGCTGGCGCAAAACGATCCGCACTTCCCACCCCAGGCCACCGCTGTCAACCGGAGCTGGCAATACGACCGCGCCCACAATGTCCGGGTCATCGATGACAGCCGCTGGGGGCAAACCCGTTATCGTTACAATACTAACGACCAAATACTCCATACCCTGTACGAGGGTGCGCGTCCGCATGAAGAGCAATTCAGCTATGATGCCAACGGCAATCTGAGTCAACATCTACCCACCGATGCACGGGGAGCGGTAGCACAAATCAATCAACGCCAGAAAGCCGGACGCGTCGTGCAGCGAGGGGATAGCCGTTATCGCTATGATGATAATGGTCGTTTGGTCGAAAAAACTGAACACCGTGATGGCTTCCGGCCGCAAATCTGGCGCTATCGCTGGGATACGCAAAACCAGCTTACCCACTGCGAAACCCCAGACGGCTCGCGCTGGCAGTATAAATACGATCCTTTTGGTAGGCGACTCCAAAAACTGAAAATTCACGATGGAAAATTGGCTGCCACAAATTTAAAATTGTGGCTGGCTGGTAAGCCGGATATCGAGCCACGCCCGGATGCGATCATGGGGCAGGCCTACCTGTGGAGCGGTGACCAGCTTATTGAGGAAGTGCCCATTTATGCCGATGGCACGCCGGTAGCAGAAAGACGCATCCGCTGGCTCTACGAACCGGGCGCACTCACACCGTCAGCCCGTTTTGAGCGAGGCAAGCTGCACTATGTGGTGAGTGACCATCAGGGAACGCCGCGCGAGATGCTAGACGAACAAGGCGTACTGGTCTGGGCACAGCGGCTAAAAACATGGGGGCAGGCAGATAGTTTTCAGGTGGTTAGCTCCGGCCATGCCGATTATCATGTTAACTGCAATTTCCGATTCTTAGGGCAAGTTGAGGACGACGAAAGCGGGCTTTACTACAATCGCTATCGGTATTACTTACCTGAAACCGCACAGTACATATCGCCAGACCCCATCGGGCTGCTGGGCGGGGTGAATCCGTACTCTTACGTGCATAATCCATCGAAGTGGGTAGATCCTCTAGGATTAGCCGGTGATGATTGCGATAAGCTGCTTAAGCAGTCTTCCAAAAAACCTGTTCCTCCGATAAATGACGAACATGTTTTCCACGGCGAGATCAATAGAAAAGGTAAAGCTGTTGGTTTTCATTATGAAGGTCTTCATCACGGAAAAGCACGGATCGTTGAAATTACAAACCCTCCAAATGCTCAAGGTGTTTACCGTGGCAGAGTTGAAATATTTAACGCCAAAACAAATGAGTGGCAGCCTAAGATAGCCAAATCGACGTTTTATCCTAAATCTTGGAGTCCTCAACAAGTCACAGCAGAAATTAAAGGTGCTTTCCAAAATGGTGCAGTTGATCCAAGTGGAAAATGGACTGGTGTATCTCCAAGCGGAGTGAAAATAGAAGGGTGGCTTGATGCTTCAGGAAAGATCAATACAGCTTACCCATTGTATTAAAAAAATAGATGGAAAAAATGAAATGAAATTTTTAATCGCAGAAGACGGATATCCTACAGTAGAAATTGATTATAAGCGTCATGTATTGGCTGATTTTTTAATAGGTGATGTGCAGGCGGATGTCGCTTATACAGATGAATTAATTTCATTATGTGATTCTGTTAGCAATGGCAAATCCCCCCTATGGGAAGGCACTGGCAATGCTCATACTGTCACTATTAAACCGGATGGGGTTGAGATCTTTAATGAATACACCGAAGAAAGCCTAAAGATAGCTACTATCGAAGAATTCAAAGGTTATCTTGAAAAGTGGAAAGAATTACTTTTGAGTAGAGAATAAGCCTCAAACAGCCGGAAAGATCCCCGTGATCTTCCGGCTTTGTTCTTTTTAAGAGCCGCTCATTCCCAGCCCTTAGTTGCTGTTATAGTCGCCAAGCAGTTCCTGCATTCTCAGCTTAATTTCACTGATTTGCTCTCGCTGGCGCTGGTATTGCTGTTTGAGGCTGTAAGTCTCGTTGCTGTCAGGAATAAGCACTAAACAACCGTCCATAATCTTAACGGTCAGTGTGCCGCCAATCTCAAACCCGGCCTGCTTAAGCCACTGCCCTTTCAGGTGTATCGCAGGCAGGGCATTGGCCTTGTCATTTTGCGGCACGTATCCCACGGTGTAATAACGTTCCGTTTTGGCAGCCTTATTTACCTCGTTATTATTGCAAGGACTGCCAGAAAACTTTCCAAATTAACTATCGTTATAATGGTTATAAGCCCGGCATAAAGAAAAAGTGATTGATATTAAGATGAATGGTTTCAGTGTGAGAGGCACGGGGCGTGTATTAGGCAAAGGCAACGACACCGATAACTGGGGGAAGTTACGCCCGATAAACCGAACAGAAAAACATTTGGTGGGAAAAATTTTTACCTAACGCAGAGAGCGGCATAATCTTACCCTACGCATTCATATTGACAAGGGCAGTTTTAAATTTAACCGCCCTTTTAGTTAATATTCACCCTATATATTATAGGCTATACGGTTAGTTGAAATGACTCACCTTCAGTTTTTTTTGACCTCAAACACCTCAGTCTTCGGCTCTTCCGGCAGCGGTCCTGGTCTCATAATCTGATTAAAACTGTTCCTGAGCTGATTCACATCAACAGCCGCCTCACCTTTAGGTTGCACCAGAATAAATGCGGTTTCCTGAGATAACATCTCTTTCAGTTGGTTGTTCAAAACCTGTGGCGTAAGGGAAGACAAAAACATCTGCCGCAATCTGCGATATTGCTCAGGGGCAATATCTATCACATTATTTTGTTGGGAAAGCAGACGCTGGTTAATCAATATATCCGTGTCTGTACGCGCATACGCTGCAAAGAGGTGCTGAAGCTGAAGACGTTTCTGATTATACAATTCATCGAATTGTTCTTGTGGCAATCCGTTTTCACGTAATGACGCCAGTGCAGAGGCCAGATAAAGTGTGGATTCCGTCAATTTATCCGATGAAGTGTCCAGATTCAGATAGCAATTCGCCCGCTGGTAAACGACCCGACAATCCAGATCTAATTTTGCGTCATTTTGCTTTTCCTTCAGCCACAATTGTAAGTAGCGGTAAAAAGCTTCACGAGCAAGTTCGTTGGACCAATGCTGAAGCAATGCCTGAGAGTTATTAATCGGTTGCCAGTTTAGGTTCCAAACTAAAGAAAGCCGATCTTGTTTAGCTTTATCACTTTTCACTCCCAATACTTCTGCTTTTACTGGCAACAGTATGGGAACAACAACAGGTGTCTGACGTTTGCCTTCTAATGATGAAAATACCTGATTGAGCCGTTCTGGCAATACCCGACTATCAACGTTGCCGGCAACATATAATGTCATTGCATCCGGCGTATACCACTGCCGATAGAACTCTTCGACTTTTTTCACATCTACAGATGTTGATACATGCACTCCGGGATCATGACCAAGCAGAGTCGAACCTTGCAGGCGCATACGCCATACCGGATCCTGGACATCTGCTGGCAAAGTCGATACCAGATGTTCAGACGTTTTCATAGCCTGAGCCAAAGTCTGTGACGTAAATACTGCACCTCCCGCAATATCGGATAACCAGATCAGTGCATCCTGTAATAATTCAGGGCGGTTATTGGGTAAGCTCAGGCTATAGAGGGTGAAATCATATGAAACTATGGCGGGGGGAAGGGGGTTTTTGCTATCAACTGCGTTGTACCACAGATTTTCTAATTTTTGCGAAGATAAATCTTTACTGGAGGATAAGACGATCTTGGGAATGAGGTAGGTGTAACCCTGCTGATGATTTTTCTCTGCCAGAGAGCCCGTTTTCACCATTAAACGCAACTGTATTTTGTCGTTGGGACGTTGCGGAGTTTGCAGAATTTGCCAACTGAACCCATTTTCCAGTTTGCCTTGTTGCCAGGCTGGATCAGGCTGTAAGGTTTCCGCCTGAGCAAAGTAAGTCGTAGCCAGAATGGTGCCACCAATAAGATATCCGATTTTCTTGCCTTGCATTCTTACTTACCCCTACCTATTTAGTTTTATCCTTGTTTGAACCAATAAAAGGCTTCTGGATATTATCACCGAAAATTAGACCCTTATTCACCTGATAAGGTTTCATTTTGATGGAGGTTTTTGCTTATTAACTTGACGATTATAACCTTTCACCAACAACCCCAATTCATCATCTTGGTGATTTTTGGGACAAGGCATAGGGACAGGAGGATGCTCCTCATTCAAATCTCGTGCGATGTCACGCAACGGATGTATGACGATACGATTTACACACCAACTTATCGACACGGTAAGAATAAGTGCAAGCAATAAATAAGTGGTTAACATTAATGCCAGTGTATTCAAAGCAAATCGGTACACACGGTTGGAATCAACCTGCAAGATAAGATGCCCCTGCGACGCTATGTCTTTTGATGAAATACCATAAACATGTAAAGGAATATTTAACTCAACCGGAATACCAAAAACCCGCTTTGCCAGTTCAGGTATAGGCCGATGAGTCGCGAAGTCCAAACTCATAATCTGGGAATTATTCTGCGATATCAGTTCAGCTCGCCCTAAGATGCCCGACGTTTTTAACCCAATCAGTAGCGTTTTCGCTTTATTGAGATCAGAGCTCAGCAAAGCATCTGTCAAAGGAGCCTGGATCTGAGCTGCTACATTATTGAGCTGATTAATATAATCATCTTTTCGTTGTTGCAACAAATGCGATAATTGGATAGTAATGAAAATAGCAAGCGTGACCAAAGTGACTCCTGTCACTGCCGCCATTTGTTTAATGGTTAACGAACGTTTGACTCGCAATTTCATTTTATCCAAACCAATACTTGACCAAAGACTGGCTACCACACCTTAATAATGCGACTGAGTATACTTGATTTTTCTTGCTATCGTCTTGTTTTGATAAATGCAAGTGAGATAAATGACTGCAATATAGTATTTGCTTTTTGTGATGTTCATCCCTTTCATCTTCAAGTTACTGCTTTATTAACTGTATTCATTCATTCCCCCCGGTCACATAGGTTTTATGACTGTAATCTTTATCCTATAACCTTCAGCTTCCGGGGAGTGGCTCATTTAATGTTGTACAGTCACTTGAAGACCATTCGATATGAATCAAATAACGTTATACTACGATCTGACACAATTATGCGGGTGGATTTGCATTTTGCTCAACAGCAAAACAGGCAACAAGTCGCTCGCCATATTGCTTTAGTTTAGGATGGAATTGAGTGCATGGGCCAAATGCATGACGACAACGGGCTGCAAAAGCACACCCCGGAGGTGGATTCATCGGGCTTGGCAATTCCCCTGTCAGTTTGATACGTTCACGCCGCAGTACCGGATTCAACCGCGGCGTTGCAGACAACAATGCCTGCGTATAAGGATGACGTGGGTTATTGAAAATCGTTTCCTTCGCACCTTTTTCAACACAACGCCCCAAATACATAACCATGACTTCATCAGCAATATGTTCAACCACTGAGAGGTCATGGGAAATAAATACATATGACAGCCCCAATTCCTGCTGCAAATCCATCATCAGGTTCAAAACCTGCGCCCGCACGGAAACGTCCAGAGCAGAAACTGGCTCATCCGCAATCACCACGTCAGGATTTAACATCAACCCACGAGCAATCGCAATGCGCTGACGCTGGCCGCCAGAAAACATGTGAGGATAACGCTGGTAATGTTCAGGCTTTAATCCCACCTTTTCCATCATTTCCAGAACTTTTTCCTTGCGCTCATCCGGTGCCAGTGATGTATTGATAAGCAAAGGCTCTTCCAAAATCTGACCCACCTTTTTACGCGGATTCAAGGATGCATAAGGATTTTGAAATACAATCTGGATTTTCTGGCGCCGGAGTTTTTCTGCTTCTTTATCTGGTAATAGTAGGTCTTGCCCCAAATAATAAAGTTCGCCTTCTGTTGGCTTTTCTATCATGGTCAGCAAGCGCCCCAAGGTGGATTTCCCGCAACCTGATTCTCCGACAACTGCCAGTGTCTTACCTTTCTCCAGTTCAAATGAGACACCATCCAGTGCCTTTACTATCCTCTCCGGTGAAAATATGCCTGTTTTAACCGGATAATATTTTTTTAGTTCAGTGGCTTTCAGCAAAGGAACTGTGTCTTTTTCCTGCCCGTTTTGTTGTTGAATAACTACTTCTTGAGCATTCATACTGTCGACCTCCCCTCATCATCCAGTGGCATATGACATTTAACCTGACGTTCTCCAACAACTTTCAATTCTGGCTCCACTTGGCAGCAATGCTCATTGACATAAGGACAGCGAGGATTGAGCAGACATCCTGTCGGACGGTCATATTTACCCGGAACAACACCCGGCAACGAAGCCAGACGGGATTTATCTACCGCAAATTCCGGCAATGCCCGTAACAATGCCTGTGTATAAGGATGACGTGGTGCTCTGAATATTTCATTCGACTTACCAATTTCCACTACCTGCCCTGCATACATCACAATAATATGCTGAGCAGCTTCTGCAACCAGAGCCAAATCATGGGTGATCAAGACCAGTGCCATGTTTTCCTGCTGCTGTAACTCCAGTAACAACTCGACGATTTGTGCCTGAATAGTCACATCCAATGCCGTTGTCGGTTCATCGGCAATCAGCAGCTTCGGACGACAAGCAATTGCCATCGCGATCATGACACGCTGGCTCATTCCACCTGATAATTGATGCGGATAAACCTCTAAACGAGAAGCTGGATCAGGAATTCCTACCTGAGTCAGCAGATCAATTGCTCGTTGATAACGGGTTTTCCGGTTTCCTCCCTGATGGACTTTCAACGCTTCCATGATCTGATATCCCACAGTGTAACAAGGGTTAAGGCTGGTCATTGGATCTTGAAAAATCATCGAAATTTCTGCACCAACCAGTTGGCGGCGCTCTTTTTCGGAAATTTTTGTCAGATCACAGCCATCAAACTCCAGCTTCTCTGCTATGACTTTACCCGGATAATCTATCAACCCCATAATCGCCAGTGAGCTGACAGATTTGCCCGAACCAGACTCTCCAACAATACCGACAACCTGTCCCTGCTCAACGCTGTAGCTGATACGGTCAACGGCGCGGAATGGTGTATCTTCATCACCGAAGTGCACCGATAATTGGTCTATATTTAACAATGCCATTTCATACCCCTACTGCTTGAGCTTAGGATCGAGCGCGTCACGCAACCCATCCCCCATCAGGTTAAATGCCAGTACTGTCAAAAGGATAGCCAACCCAGGGAAAGTCACGACCCACCACGCACTCTGAGCAAACTGCAAGACATCTGACAACATAGTTCCCCACTCTGGTGTTGGTGGCTGTGCCCCCATTCCCAGAAAACCGAGGGCAGCCATGTCTAGAATCGCATTCGAGAACCCTAATGAGGCCTGCACAATCAGGGGAGCAAGGCAGTTTGGCAAGATATTGATGAACATCTGACGCATCGCCCCCGCACCAGCAACCTGAGAAGCGGTCACATAGTCACGATTCACTTCAACTAATACTGCTGCCCTTGTCAGTCGAATATAATGTGGCAGTGCAACAAATGTCAGCGCCAGTGACGCATTGACAATAGATGGGCCGAAGATAGCCACCAGTACCAACGCTAATAACAAGCTTGGCAAGGCCAGCATGATATCGACTATTCGCATAATGGCAGTATCAACAATTCCACCAAAATAGCCCGACAGCAATCCCAGAATAATTCCCATCACCAGCGACATTACAACAACCAAACAACCAACCAGTAAGGAAAGGCGTGCTCCGTACATCAAACGAGAAAGGATATCGCGCCCAACATCGTCAGTACCGAGAATAAATTGCCAGCTTCCCCCTTCTTGCCATACCGGCGGACTCAACAGGGAATCACGGAACTGTTCTGCCGGGCCATGTGGTGCCAATACCCCCGCGAACAACGCGATCAACAGCATCAAAACAATATAGACAAGGCCAATGACGGCACCTTTGTTACGTTTAAAGTAATGCCAGAACTCCTGCATCGGCGTCATCAGTTTCGGTGCACTTGATGATGTTATTTGCTCAGTTGCTTGTGGCTCTGTTAGTTGAGTCATCATGCGCTCCTTATCTCTTGTGCCGAATACGTGGATTGACAATGCCATACAGCAGATCGACCACAAAATTGACCAGAATGATCATTGTCGCCACCAGCAATACGCCACCTTGCACCACTGGATAATCACGGCGCTGGAGAGCGTCGATCAACCAACGCCCTAATCCCGGCCATGAAAAAATGGTTTCAGTCAGAATAGCGCCCGCCAACATAATACCCACTTGCAGGCCAATCACGGTGACCACAGGCAGCAACGCATTACGCAATGCATGGACAATAATGACACGCATACGACTCAGGCCTTTTGCCCGTGCAGTACGGATATAGTCTTCACCCAATATTTCCAGCATGGAAGAACGAGTCATACGTACAATCACGGCTAATGGGATCGTACCCAATACAACAGCAGGCAGGATCATGTGCATCACAGCATCAATGAAGTCACCATCTTCCCCCCAAATCAGGGTATCAATCAGCATAAAGCCGGTCAGGGGATAGCTATCATCAAGAAATACACTGTCGCTTATTCGGCCGGAAACCGGGGTCAGGTTCCAGTGAACGGAAACCAGCATGATGAGCATAATGCCCCACCAGAAAATCGGCATTGAATAACCCGTCAGTGACAGGCCTACAGCGGTATGATCAAAGACAGAACCACGCTTGATCGCTGCCAGCACGCCAACAGGAATACCGACAGAGATGGCAAATAACATGGCACAGATGCCTAATTCCAATGTTGCTTTAAATCGGGGAACAAATTCATCCCACACCGGAATACGGCTTTTCAGGGAGATGCCTAAATCACCATGCAGTATGCCATTGACATAATGAAGATATTGCTCCCAAAGAGGTTTATCTAACCCCATTGCTGCCATCAGTTCAGCATGGCGCTCGGCAGAGACACCTCTTTCTCCCGCCATAATCAGTACCGGATCACCGGGGATCATATGCACAAAGGCGAAAGTCAGCAGGGTAATACCAATAAACGTCGGGATCACCAGCCCCAGACGCCGGAGGATAAATTGCAGCATATCCTGAATTCTCTTTTTAGTTATCAGTTACAGCTCTCAGGCTGTTTGTGTCATACACAGACCTGCTTGCCCACCAGAGAAACGTAACCATCCCCCCGGAAATATTCGGGGGGATGGTCAATCACAACAAATTTCAATCAAAACAAATCAAGAACAGGATTATTCGAGATCTACATTGTAAAAGAGGTGCCTGCCGAGTGGATCGACCTCATAACCCTTCACTTCTTTACGAATAGGTTCGTAAACCGTAGAGTGGGCAATAATCAATGCAGGGACTTGCTCATGCATTACTACCTGAGCCTGCTTATAAAGCTCTGTGCGTTTGACAATATCAGCCGTTGTACGTGCTGGCTGAATAATGTCCTCAAACTGTTGGTCGCACCATTTTGAATAATTGGAACCTCGTTCTTTGGCTGCGCAACTAAACAGAGTTCCAAAGAAGTTATCAGGATCACCGTTATCCCCCGTCCATCCCATCATGACGTTTTGAGGTTCGCCATCTTTGGCTCGTTTCAGGTATTCGCCCCATTCATAACTGACAATCTTGGCTTTTACACCAATTTTCGCCCAGTCAGCCTGAATCATTTCCGCCATACGGCGGGCATTCGGGTTATAAGGACGCTGTACCGGCATTGCCCAAAGATCAGTTTCAAAACCATTCGGGAAGCCCGCTTCTTTCAGCAGTTCTTTAGCCTTCACCGGATCATAGGAGTAATCTTTGATGTCATCGTTATAGCCCCACATTGTAGGAGGGATCAGGTTTTTCGCTTTCTGACCGGCGCCTTGATACACAGCCGCGATGATGGCATCTTTGTTCACCGCCATCGTCAACGCTTGACGAACTTTGAGGTTGTCCATTGGCTTCTTGGAGACGTTATAAGAGAGATAACCCACATTCAGCCCTGCCTGTTCTTTCAGTATAATATCCTTATTCTGCTTCATACTCGCAATATCAGCCGGGTTCGGGTATGGCATGACCTGACATTCATTTTTCTGCAATTTTGCATAACGTACAGAAGCATC
Source organism: Xenorhabdus siamensis (assembly GCF_037996745.1). Classification (NCBI taxonomy): domain Bacteria; kingdom Pseudomonadati; phylum Pseudomonadota; class Gammaproteobacteria; order Enterobacterales; family Morganellaceae; genus Xenorhabdus; species Xenorhabdus siamensis. The sequence continues at coordinate 328,900 of NZ_JBBMXE010000005.1, read as the reverse complement.
AGGGGTAATGGAGAAGACCAGCCGATCAATTTTCGCCGGCCCTTGCCAATAATCTTTGAACGCTTTATAGAGAATGCGGGAGTCTTTCTGGTATTGCACTAACTGGAACGGCCCTGTACCCACCGGATTCAGATCCACTTTTTCCGGCGTACCAGCCTTCATCATGGCATCAGCATATTCTTTGGAGAGAATTGAGGCAAAATCCATAGCTATATTAGCCAGAAAAGGCGCTTCAGGACGGGACAGCACAAAGCGGACAGTATAGTCATCCACTTTCTCTATTTTGCTGATGATATTCCCCATATCCATGCCGATAAAGTATTCATAGCTGCCACCGGATACTTTATGGTACGGGTGATTTTTATCCTTTTGGCGCATAAAGGTAAAGATAACGTCATCGGCGTTGAAATCACGTGTGGATTTGAAATTTTTACTGCTCTGCCATTTTACGCCCTTGCGCAAATAGAATGTGTAGGTTTTGCCATCGTCACTGATTTCCCACCGTTCAGACAAACTTGGAATAATCTCTGTTGTACCTGATTTGAAGTCCACCAGACGATTATAAATTTGTCTGGCAGTTGCATCAAAAGTTGTACCAGAAGTGAATAACTGCGGGTTAAAGCCTTCAGGTGAACCTTCAGAGCAATAAACCAGTGTTTTTGCCTGCACACTGGCTGCTACAGCCAATGAAACAAGACCAATACCCAATTTCAATAAACCGGGCTTTTTCTTTTTGGAGATAATCATTACTTAAACTCCGTTTGTGATGTTTATTGTGCCTTAGCCAAGTCCAGAGTTTCCTGCCTGAATATCACTGCCCCGGCTTGTGTTATTTTTGTCGCTTATCAATTAATCAATTGTTATTCCTGACGTCAATATAATCACCATGGCTCGTGAAACACCAGAAAAACATAAAAGAAAAAAAACGTTAACAATTATGGTTAAAAAATATGACATCAGGCACAAATATAGATAAAAAAACTGTAAATATCACTTATTAAAATAATTAATCTCTATAAATTATAATTTTAAATTTGTGACCGGATACTTAAATAATGAACAGAAAAGATGATAAGAAGGATGACGTGGAACAAGGTGCCGAATCGAATCAAGAAAAATAAATGTTTTAAATTTATTCAATTCAAATGAAATTAATAACATCATCAATTAAATTAGCAATTTAATATGAAAATTCTATTTATGAAAATGATGGAACCTAATGGTGCAATTTTGCTCAAATTGAGCGTAATTCATCCTTAGCTAATTTGACTAGATAAAGGCGAAAAGGCATAACTATTCAAGCAAATGTGCGCGAGGCAAAACACATTTAAGCCTGTTTAAGAGTAAGAGTGCGGTTTATTTTTCATTTGTCACATATGAAAAAACCCCGCTCAAAAAGCGGGGTTTCAGAATGCTGGTCGGCGAGAGAGGATTCGAACCTCCGACCCACTGGTCCCAAACCAGTTGCGCTACCAAGCTGCGCTACTCGCCGAAAACGAAGCGCATCTTACTGCCAGCATCACGGATCGTCAATATCTTTTTAAAGATAAGTGGTTATTTGATGATATTCCGTCCAGAGTTTACACATTGTAATAACTTCAGACAACAAAAAGCCCCGCGATGATCCGCGAGGCTCTGTCTTAAAGGTAACTAGCTTTAAAGGTAACTTACACTAACTCAATAAAACTTATCAATAATTACTGAAGTAGTGAAATATCCGCTACCCGCAGGAACAACTCGCGTAGTTCACTCAATAGCGTCAGACGATTTACCCTTACTTGCAGATCTTCAGCCATTACCATTACATTGTCGAAGAATGCATCCACAGCTTCACGCAGAGAAGCCAGTTCAACCAGCGCATCCTGATAGTTGCCTTCTGCAAACAGAGGTGCCAGCTTCTCTTTCAATACAACAAGGTGAGTCGCCAGTTGGATCTCTTCCGCTGCTTTCAATACTGAAGCCTGCACAGTGTCATTCAGCTTCTCTTCTGATTTTGCCAGAATGTTGGAAACACGCTTATTCGCTGCCGCCAGAGAAACTGCTTCATCTAATGTACGAAAATGCGTTACCGCTTTCACACGGGCATCAAAGTCTGCCGGTTGAGTCGGGCGACGTGCCAGTACGGCCTGAATGGTATCAACGCTATAGCCCTGTTCCTGATACCAGGTGCGGAAACGACCGAGCATAAACTCAACCACATCATCTACAACGTTTTCATTGGTCAGTTTGTCACCATACAGACGCACAGCTTCCTCAGACAAAGTCTGGAGGTCGAGAGGCAATTTTTTCTCAACAATAATACGCAGCACACCCAGCGCGGCACGACGCAGTGCAAACGGATCTTTATCCCCTTTAGGATGTTGACCGATGCCGAAAATCCCTGCCAGCGTATCCATCTTATCGGCAATCGCTATGGCACAGGAAACTCCGGTAGATGGCAGATCATCGCCAGAAAAACGCGGCTGATACTGTTCATTCAGTGCCAGTGCCACATCTTCTGCTTCTCCATCATGACGAGCATAGTGCATTCCCATCACACCCTGCGTATCGGTGAACTCAAAAACCATGTTGGTCATTAAGTCACATTTGGACAGTAAACCTGCGCGGGTCGCATGAGTAACATCTGCCCCGATCTTTTCAGCAATCCAGCCAGCCAGAGCCTGAATACGGTCTGTTTTATCGCGCAGTGTCCCCAGTTGTTTCTGGAACAAAACGGTCTCCAGTCGTGGCAGGTTATCTTCCAGACGCTGCTTACGGTCAGTATTGAAGAAGAATTCAGCATCTGCCAGACGTGGACGCACTACTTTTTCGTTGCCTGCGATGATCTGCTGAGGATCAGAAGATTCAATATTGGTAACAAAAATAAAGTTCGCCATCAATTTGCCGGATTTATCGTAAACCGGAAAATATTTCTGGTCACCTTTCATGGTATAAACCAGCGCTTCGGCAGGTACTTCAAGAAATTTTTCTTCGAATTTTGCTGTCAGAACAACAGGCCATTCTACTAATGAAGTAACTTCTTCCAGTAAACTGTCAGTCAAATCTGCCACACCACCAAGCTGTGTCGCTGCTTGCTCTGCATCACGCTTGATCAGAGCCTTACGCGCTTCATAATCCGCAATGACCCGACCCCACTCCTGCAATATTGCCGGATACTGCTCTGCGTTATCAATGGTAAACTCCGCCTCTCCCATAAAACGGTGACCACGGATAATACGATCAGATTTGATACCCAGAATTTCGCCTTCAATCACTTCACTACCCAGAAGCATAGTGATGGTATGTACTGGACGGACAAATTGGGTTTCTTTATTACCCCAGCGCATTAATTTAGGGATCGGTAATTTGCTCAACGCACTGCTTACCATATCCGCCAGCAATTCTTTCGCTTCATGGCCTTTAACCTGAGCACGATAAAGTAACCATTCACCTTTATCGGTTACCATACGCTCAGCCTGATCAACGGTAATACCGCAACCGCGTGCCCAACCTTCCGCTGCTTTGGTTGGTTTTCCTTCCGTATCAAACGCCTGAGCAATAGCAGGGCCACGTTTTTCTATTTCACGATCAGCCTGTGCCGCCGCCAGATTTGCCACTTTCAACGCCAGACGACGAGGAGTAACAAACCAGCTAACTTCACCATGACCCAGATTGGCGTTTTGCAGTTCTACTTCAAAATTGGCCGCAAAGGATTCAGCCAATGAACGCAGTGCCTTTGGTGGCAGCTCTTCGGTGCCGATTTCCACAAGGAAAGTCTGTTGAGTCATGATGGCCTCTTATTTTCTGTTACACATAGGGAAGCCAAGCGCCTCACGGGAGGCATAATAAGCTTCAGCAACTGCTTTGGTCAGGGTACGGATGCGCAGAATATAACGCTGACGCTCAGTCACAGAAATCGCTTTACGGGCATCCAGCAAGTTGAAGGTGTGACCCGCTTTTAGAATACGCTCATAAGCAGGAAGTGGCAGTGGAGTTTCCAACGCCAATAATGCCTGTGCTTCTTTTTCGTATTGCTCAAAGCAAGTAAATAGGAAATCGACATCAGCGTGTTCAAAGTTATAAGTAGACTGCTCAACCTCGTTCTGGTGGTAAATGTCGCCATACGTGGTTTTACCCAACGGACCATCACTCCACACCAGATCGTACACACTGTCTACGCCCTGAATATACATTGCCAGACGTTCTAAACCATAAGTAATCTCGCCAGTGACTGGTTTACATTCAAGACCACCGACCTGTTGAAAGTAAGTGAACTGAGTCACTTCCATGCCGTTCAGCCAAACTTCCCAACCCAGTCCCCAAGCACCTAATGTCGGGTTTTCCCAATTATCTTCAACAAAGCGAATATCATGAACAGTAGGATCAAGCCCCAACTCTTTCAGGGAGCTCAGGTAAAGCTCCTGAATGTTATCTGGAGATGGCTTGATGATAACCTGGAACTGATAGTAGTGCTGGAGCCGGTTTGGGTTTTCGCCATAACGTCCATCAGTTGGACGACGGGATGGTTGCACATAAGCTGCGGCAATAGGCTCCGGCCCCAAAGCACGCAAGCAGGTCATAGGGTGAGAAGTTCCTGCGCCGACTTCCATATCCAATGGTTGGACAATGGTACAGCCTTGACGCGCCCAGTAATCCTGTAATGTCAGGATGATCCCCTGAAAGGTTTTGGTATCAAACTTTTGCATGTTGAATTCGCACGCGATACATATGAATTTAAACGAAAGCGTTCAGTATACCTTCTGACTTTAAGATATACAGCATTGATCACGCCCAATTTTGTCACAGTATAAAAAAATCTTACCCTTGCCACTTTATTTGTATATTTATACAGCTAAAATCAGCGTAATTATTCACCATTATCTGCGGAGACGTGCAATTCATGAATAAGGAAATAACTCGCTGTGGTTGGGTTACATCTGATCCTGATTATCTGGCCTATCATGACAATGAATGGGGTAAACCGCTAAAAGACAGCCTACAGCTTTTCGAATTGATTTGCCTTGAAGGACAACAAGCTGGTTTATCGTGGCTCACCATTCTGAAAAAACGGGAGGGTTATCGAAAATGTTTTCATCAATTCGATCCTGTCAAAATTGCCGAAATGGATGAAGATGATGTCGAGAAACTGATGCAAGATCCTGCTATTGTCCGCAACCGCGCTAAAATCAATGCCATTATTCATAATGCTCGTGCTTACCTAAAAATGGCTGAACAGGAAGAAGATTTCTGTGAGTTTATCTGGCAATTTGTTGATAACGATCCGCAAATTAACCACTGGAAAACACGGGCAGAAGTACCTGTCAAAACCGACCATTCTGATGCACTCTCAAGGGCACTGAAAAAACGCGGATTTAAATTTATCGGCAGTACTACCTGTTATGCCTTTATGCAGGCTGCGGGTTTAGTCGATGATCACATCGCAAACTGTCTATGCCGAAAAATCGAAAACCGAAAAACTGAAATCAGTGCATAAAAACAGGTGACAATGTAATAAGGTGCGGGGTATGGTGTCCTCTTATCCTACAAAAAAGACATAGCTGCTGTTATGAAATTCTCTCAATTCGGAAACAAGTTCACGCAAGATTCAGGAATTACGCTCCTGATGAATGATCTCAACAAAGGTTTGAGAACTCCCGGCGCGATTATGCTAGGTGGTGGTAATCCTGCTCATATTCCTGAAATGGATGACTATTTCCAACAACTATTGACAGATCTAGCGTTAAACGGTCAATTGACCGAAACACTGTGCAACTATGATGGGCCACAGGGGAAAAACACTTTAATTGCAGCGTTGGCTCAAGAATTACAAGAAAAGCTTGGTTGGGAAATCCACCCACAAAATATTGCCCTGACCAATGGCAGCCAAAGCGCTTTCTTCTACCTGTTCAATTTATTAGCGGGACGTGCTGAAGATGGTTCAATGAAACGGATCCTGTTTCCTCTTGCACCAGAATATATTGGCTATTCTGATTCTGGCCTGGATGAAGGTTTATTTGTTGCCAATAAGCCCAATATTGAATTACTACCCAATGGTCAATTTAAATATCGGGTTGATTTTGATCATCTGAATATTTCTGAAGATATCAACTTGATCTGTGTTTCCCGTCCAACTAATCCAACAGGTAATGTCATCACCGATGAAGAATTACTGCGCCTGGACGCGTTGGCACAACAACACCAAATCCCTCTGCTGATCGATAATGCCTACGGTGTACCGTTCCCAGGTATTGTATTCAGTAATGCAACACCTCTTTGGAATCCGAATATTATCTTGTGCATGAGCCTGTCCAAACTGGGGCTACCAGGTACTCGCTGTGGGATCATCATTGCTAATGAAAAAATTATCCATGCTGTCAGTAACATGAATGGCGTTATTAGTCTGGCACCAGGCGGGGTTGGTTCTGCTATTACGCTGGAAATGATCCGCCGTAATGATCTGTTCCGTTTATCCCAGAATGTTATTCAGCCATTTTATAAGAAACGGGTAGATCGCGTAATTGAGATCATCCGCCGTTATATGTCAGAAGAGCACTGTCTTATTCATAAACCAGAAGGAGCAATATTCCTCTGGCTATGGTTTAAAAATCTGCCTATTACGACAGAAGTCCTTTATCAGCGATTAAAAAAACGAAAAGTGTTGATGGTGCCGGGCCACTACTTTTTCCCTGGTTTGGAACACAACTGGCCTCACGCCCATCAATGTATGCGCATGAACTATGTCCCTGATTTAGAGAAAATCGAAGAAGGTGTCCGAATTTTATCCGAAGAAATTGAAATCGCTCATAAAGAAGCAGATCGCTAACCGGAATAATAAAAAAGCTCCCTCATTTAAGGTGAGGGAGTAAAATAATAACGAGGACTTTTTACCTGAGAACAGGACAGTAGTTATTAGAATCCCAAAAGAATTCTTCACACATAGTAGGAAAGGAAAACAATCCTTGTTTATACGCTTTCCCTGAACTCGGCATATTTAACCAGAAAATAAAAAATCTAATGGCCTGAATAGATAAGATTTTTTAACTTTAAATTGCCTCTACTATGTGAAATTATTTAAAAATCTTCTGACAAAAATCATTGCATTTAACAATAAGTGCTATAGCAAACTGAATATAACCTGTCTATAGTAAATAATCATATAGAGTTATCTTTATGATTAGGAAAAGTAACGTTAAAGTAGATATAAGAACTTGGATATCGGCAAATTAACTCATTGGGTTCATGGAATAGAAATGATGAAAAATAGTAAACTGCTTCTATTATCCGCAACTATATTCGGATGTTCTATGCTTATAGGCTGTTCCAGTATCATGACACATAGTGGCCCCAATCAGGGATATTATTCTGGGGCACAGGCTAATATTAACATGTTAAAAGATGATAAAACGGGATGGTTTCTGAAACCTTTTCTCGCAGTAGATCTACCATTATCAGCCCTGTTAGACACTCTTTTGCTCCCTTATGATTATGCTTTCTCAAATCAGGATCAAACAAGGAAATCACCTAAGCTTCGTATTGAAAAACCGGAAAAAAGTTCAACTCATACACAACAGATACCAGATGAGCCCATAAATGGTGCGGACTGATTCTTCATTGCTCTATCAAACCCAACTCTACCAGTACCCATTGTGCTGAAAATTGTCTTAATATGTTTTTTCAGGCATCGTTACTGCGCAAAGATGGTGCAACGATGCCTGTTTCAACAATAAAGATCTGACGATAGCCATTAATGTCACGCATAAAAGCAACATGACGATCATCAGGTGAGATCACTATTGCATCAGCACATGGAGCAAGGTCACTACGTGCTGTTAGTCGCTGAACTTTACCATTTTGGCTATCACAGAGCATAACACTGTTATCACAGACAAAAGCAATAAATCGGCCCCGGCTATCCCAGTTAAATGCAGATTGTATGTCATGTGCATTATGCGTGACCTGTACTGGTTCTCCCCCTTTTGGGGATACATACCATAACTGGATAGTTCCCTTATCATCTTTCATCAGAAAACAAATTTTGTTGCCATCTGGAGAGGTTCTTAACCAATGCCGGGGAGTACTGACTACTCCCGGCCAACGATTCTGGTGGGTAAATGTTAAACGTTGCTGTTTCACTCCCGCAGGTGGTGCAGGTAAGGTCGTTTCCGTTCCGGTTAATGGTTGATTACCTTCAACCGCATAATCTTCATCATGCTCAGGCAGGTCAACAAGGTAAATTTCAGGGATCTTTTCACCATTTTCAGCGCATGTATCACCAATAAAGGCCAGAGCCCAACGCTGCCATTGTCCATTCTTTTTAAGATAACCCTGTTGCCCAATCCACCCTTCTTCATATGCACGATTGATCTCATCACTACCAGGGCGTGGATGTGCTGTTGTGCGGCTCACTACCACCGAAAAATAGCTACCATCATATTCTCTTGGGTGTTTTTTGGCTGATATCACCGCTCTTAATGGAATAGCGACTGCTACATTGCGTAAATCAAGTGCGGGATCCAACTCATGCATAACGTGGTCGTTATAAGTAAAGCTTAAACGGCTGCCATCAGGACTGAAAACATGCACATGTGTACCACCACGCAAGGCTCCGGCTGTATAAGGTGAGGTAATGTCTAACGCATCAATATTAACAGTAACATTTGGCTGAATATCGGAAACAATCACACCACGGCGATGATGAAAATCGTATTGCCAGTGAGCATCGGGATTTTCCGGGCCATGAATAAACGCATAACGAACTGGTTCCTGCGGACTAACTGTTACAACACCGACATGCGCACCGTCTTTTGCCTGATAAATAATCTCTGTCTGTCCATTATTTATATGAATTTTTTCTATCGTTAAGCCAGTAAAGTCTGCCCCATTAGGACGTACATCATAGACTAACCACTGGCTATCAGGGGTCCAGATATTTATATTAGTTATCTGATGGCTACGGTTGTCGAATGTAATCTGGCGTTCCTTAAAAACCATTTTTCTACCTTAGTATTCGAAGATTCGGATAATAAAAACTAATGCTATTAAAATTTAACTAAAAAATTTCAATCGAGACATTATTATTTCAGCATTATTCTTTATTTCACGTTATATTCCATTTAATTAAATTTATGCTACTCAGTGTCCTTTATATCATTGGTATCACGGCTGAAGCCATGACAGGTGCCTTAGCCGCAGGTCGTCGAAAAATGGATGTATTCGGCGTAATTATTATTGCTTCTGTAACAGCCATTGGTGGTGGTTCCGTTCGTGATATTATTCTGGGCCACTACCCGCTTGGTTGGGTTAAAAACCCAGAATACATTGTGACTGTTGCCTGCGCCGCAGTAGTCACCATTTGGGTAGCCCCAATGATGAAACACCTTCGACGTTTATTTCTTATTCTTGATGCGATTGGTTTAATTGTTTTTTCAATTATTGGCGCACAAATCGCACTGGATATGCACTACAGCCCCGTCATTGCCGCCATTGCCGCTGTTATTACTGGTGTTTTTGGTGGAGTACTGCGCGATATGTTTTGTAACACCATTCCATTAGTATTCCAGAAAGAGATCTACGCTGGTGTCTCTTTTGCGGCTGCTTGGTTATATATCGCGTTATTACAGACTCCACTGCATCCAAACAGTGTAATTATCATCACCCTTATCGCAGGCCTAACCGCCCGCTTGATTGCTATTCGCTATCGTCTTGGGTTACCCATCTTCAATTATGATGGTGCTGACCATTGATATTAATCTGGGCGTTTGGAGCAAATGCTTGCTCCTTCGCTCTTGCATGTTTACCTGTCTACCGTTTTCTTTTCTGGATTTTTCTGTTCTACATTTCCCGACTTCCTGTCAAAGAGAACTACGGCAAAAAAACCGCTTCCTGTGAAGGCCCTACATGTAAATCAACGTCATGCAAAGCCATTCCATGCACATTAATATTAATTCCCTGTAAAGTTAATGCTTCAACCAGTTCTTTAACTTCGGGGTGTTGTAAAAACTCCTCAATTTTTATTCTTTGTTTTGCTGTTAAAATACTGCCGATTTTTGTTTCAGATAATTGTACGTCCCTGTACTGATTTACTTCATCCATAAATCTATTGGCATAAGGCATCCCTATCGCTTCACGCCATAATGAGACTGGCTGTCGTTGTGCCTGCTGAAATTGGGTGAAAATTAGCTCCGCACGTTTAGAACCAATATTAGGTATTTCAGCAAGTTGTTTCTTATTCAATCCCAACCAGCCTGCCAAATGTGTTACCCGTCCTTCCCTTACCAAAGCAGCCCATATACCTTGTCCAACCCCCTTCATTTTCAATTTCTTTCCCATCCATGTCAGACGAGCAATAAACTGCTGTTGGCAATCTTGGTTATTCATTACAAAACAACTGAGCGAATGAAACTGCCGCATATTAGGAGGCTGAATATTTTGACGTTCCGCAATGCGCCATACCACTTTATCGAGTTTTGGTATGCCATGTCCCGCCAGTGTCACGGTCACTTTATCTCCCGGATAAACATCCCATTGCTGCCAACGTCTTACTGAGCCAATATGAACACGATTGATCTGTCTATCGTCTAATTGCACTTTTTCCAGCTCTAATAAAACAGATATTTTTCCTGTCCGACCGATCTTGAACTGAACATCTTTTACTGTTGTAACTTGCTGCTGCAAAGGATACTTCCACGCAATCGACCAACTGTTTGAACCAGCACGCCATTGCCTGCCAGCAGGCTCAGTTTCCTGCCTTAAAACAATACCGTCTGTGGCAAAAGGGAGAGGATGGGTAAAATACATTTTCCACTTTTCCTCCGCATCTTCTGCACTGAAAATTTGATGGCTATATTGCTGTGTCATGGAAAATCCCATTGATGACAGTTTCTCTAGTTTAACTGCCATCTCATCTGGCCCATCCGGCCAACTCCATACAAAGATCCCTATTTGGCTGAGTTCCGGTGAAGGAGTTTTACGCATCATCAACCCAGCGACCTTGCTGCGTGCATTCTGACTACCTGCAATAGATTGACGATGGTTATTCTGTTGCCAAAAGAGTTCTCCTTGTAACACCATATGATCCGGTGCATTTTCTATCTGTTTAGGAATACTGGAAATAAATTCACTTTTATCCAGCCAATCTGTTCCTTCTGCGCCATTCCCCCTGCTGATTAATCTGACCAAGAAACCACTTTGATAAACCAACGTAACTGCAACTCCATCAATTTTGGGCTGTATCCAAACGGCTGAGCGTCCTTGTAACCATCGGCGAACTTCCTCTATTCCTTTTAGTTTATGCAAGCCTGTATGCTGGACGGGGTGAAACTGTTTTTCACTAGTTAGATCCACCTTATGTGGCACCACTGGCGAGAATGATTTATCTATCAAAGCCTTGTCTGATACTGTCTTATTTGATAAAGCAGGTATAGCAAGGGTATGGTCTTGTTTCTGCTTCAAACAATCCTGCCAGAGCGTCAAGGTTTCCAATAGTTGATCATAAATCTCATCATCTATTTCACTGATTCCCTGCTGACGATAAAGGTGATCCCATTTCGCTATCTGTGGTGTCAAGCGTTCTATTTCAAGCTGGAGTTTTTCCTTTGGCCAAATCGGGCAATCTGCTAATGCCATCGGCATTCCAAACAGCAATACCAAAATTATAATCAGAAAATTAAGCATCCTTGCTCCATATGTCCCTTAAACACGAACAGAGAATAAAAAGAAATTCGACTTGTACCAAGATAGAAGAAAGGAGTTTGCGAAGTGTTTCGAAAAATAATTGTTCAATTTCTACAACCGTTTATTTTTTCTGAAAATGTTTTGCAAAATATTGCTTGAATATCTGTTTGTTAAGAAAAAATTTTGTTGAAATGCCCGTTGACATGTATTGTAACGCTGCATGGATTAGCGTATCCGTGTATACTATGTGGGATTTATCTTCCTGCGCTTGCATTTATTAATACCCCAATCAGTCAAGAAATCAGCATGAGTCAAGGAACGTTATATATTGTTTCTGCCCCAAGTGGAGCAGGTAAATCAAGCCTTATTCAGGCTTTATTAAAAACCCAGCCTTTGTATGACACTCAGGTTTCTGTTTCACATACAACTCGTCCGGCCCGCCCTGGCGAAAATCATGGTGAACATTATTATTTCATCACAATCGATGAATTCCAAAATATGATTAACCATGATGAATTCTTGGAACATGCCTGTGTTTTTGGTAACTATTACGGTACTTCCCGCAAAATTATCGAAGATACTCTCGCTAGTGGTGTCGACGTTTTTCTTGATATTGACTGGCAGGGTGCGCAACAAATCCGTCAGAAAATGCCTGCGGCTCGTAGCATTTTCATTCTTCCTCCTTCAAAGGAAGAATTACTCCGCCGTCTGCGTGGCCGTGGTCAGGACAGCGAAGAAGTCATCGCTAAACGAATGTATCAGGCTGTTACAGAAATGGAGCATCATAGAGAGTATGACTATGTCATCATCAATGACGATTTCAATACAGCTCTGGCCGATTTACAATCCATTATTCGTTCCGAACGTCTGCGATTAGAGAGGCAGACTCGACGACATGATGCGTTAATCAGCAAATTATTGGCAGACTGAACTAAGTTTCAGTATTATGCCCAGTCATTTATTTATCTGTGGAGTAGCACACATATGGCACGCGTAACTGTTCAAGACGCAGTAGAAAAAATTGGTAACCGTTTTGACCTGGTGTTGGTCGCTGCTCGCCGAGCACGCCAATTGCAGGTAGGTGGAAAAGATCCTCTTGTTCCTGAAGAAAACGATAAGATGACTGTTATCGCTCTGCGTGAAATCGAGCAAGGTCTTATCAATAATAAAATTCTTGATGTTCGTGAACGTCAAGAGCAGCAGGAGCAAGAAGCTGCAGAAATTAAAGCTGTTTCTGCTATCGCCGACGGTCGTCGTTAACTTTACGGTAGGTCTGCCTTGTACCTGTTTGAAAGCCTGAACCAGCTTGTACTTAAATATTTGCCTGAAGATCAAATTGATCTATTAAAGCAGGCTTATGTCGTAGCACGGGATGCCCACGAAGGGCAAACCCGCTCCAGTGGTGAGCCATATATCACTCATCCCGTCGCTGTTGCTTGTATTCTGGCTGAAATGCGTCTTGACCATGAAACACTTATGGCCGCACTTCTGCATGACGTCATTGAAGATACACCTGCAACATTTCAGGATATTGAGCAATTATTCGGCACCACCGTCGCCGGATTAGTGGAAGGTGTCTCCAAACTGGACAAGCTGAACTTCCGTGATAAAAAGGAAGCTCAGGCCGAAAACTTCCGCAAGATGATCATGGCAATGGTACAGGATATCCGCGTCATTCTGATCAAACTGGCAGACCGAACACACAACATGCGAACCCTTGGTTCTCTGCGCCCTGATAAACGGCGGCGCATCGCCAGGGAAACGTTAGAAATCTACAGTCCGTTGGCCCATCGACTGGGGATCCATCACCTGAAAACAGAACTGGAAGAGCTTGGTTTTGAAGCCTTGTATCCTAACCGCTATCGGGTGATTAAAGAGGTTGTTAAAGCTGCTCGTGGCAACCGTAAGGAAATGATCCAGAAAATTCTGGCAGAAATTGAAGGTAGATTAACGGATGCAGGCATCCAATGTACCGTCAATGGACGGGAAAAACATCTCTACTCTATCTATCGCAAGATGCACCTGAAAGAACAGCGTTTTCATTCCATTATGGATATTTACGCGTTCCGTGTCATCGTCGACAACCTTGATACCTGTTACCGTGTTTTAGGGCAAATGCACAGCCTGTATAAACCCCGTCCCGGTAGGGTGAAAGATTATATTGCCATTCCTAAGGCCAACGGCTATCAATCCTTGCATACCTCTCTAATCGGTCCACACGGAGTACCTGTTGAAGTCCAGATCCGGACAGAAGACATGGATCAAATGGCAGAAATGGGGGTTGCGGCACATTGGGCTTATAAAGAACAAGGGGAATCAGTCACCACAGCGCAAGTCCGTGCCCAACGCTGGATGCAAAGCCTGCTGGAACTTCAGCAGAGTGCTGGTAGCTCTTTTGAATTCATTGAAAGCGTTAAATCTGATCTATTCCCTGATGAGATTTACGTTTTTACTCCTGAAGGACGTATTGTCGAATTACCGGCAGGTGCAACACCTGTTGACTTTGCTTATGCTGTCCATACGGATATTGGTCACGCTTGTGTCGGGGCTCGAGTTGATCGTCTGCCTTACCCGCTATCTCAGACCCTAAGCAGTGGGCAAACCGTCGAAATCATTACCGCCCCAAGCGCCCGCCCTAATGCGGCATGGCTGAATTTTGTCGTCAGCTCTAAAGCACGCGCTAAAATACGCCAGTTACTGAAAAACCTTAAACGGGATGATTCCGTGAGTCTGGGACGGCGTCTGCTCAATCATGCACTTGGCAATGGACTGAAAATTAACGATATTCCGCAGGAAAATATCGACAGAGAATTGGCAAGAATGAAACTCGCTTCACTTGATGACCTGCTGGCAGAAATAGGATTAGGTAATGCGATGAGTGTCGTCGTTGCTCATAATCTATTGGGTGCTACAGAAAAAATTCCGAACGGTAATAGCAGTCAATCCCGTAAGCTGCCAATCAAAGGTGCCGATGGCATCCTGATTACCTTTGCTAAGTGTTGTCGACCGATTCCAGGTGACCCGATTATTTCCCATATCAGTCCGGGGAAAGGTTTAGTTATCCATCACGAATCTTGCCGTAATATCCGTGGTTATCAAAAAGAGCCGGAAAAATTCATGCCTGTTGAATGGGATAAAGATGCCAATAGCGATTTCATCGCTGAAATTAAAGTTGATATGTTTAACCATCAGGGAGCACTGGCAAATCTGACAGCAGCTATTAATGATGCAAATTCCAGCATCCAAAGTATGAATACCGAGGAAAAAGATGGCCGCGTTTATTGTGCTTTCATCAGGCTGACAACCAAAGACCGTATCCAATTGGCAAATATCATGCGTAAAATACGTGTTATGCCGGATGTACTGCGAGTCAGCCGTAACCGAAACTAGAGGTTATGAATCCTAAACGTTATGCACGTATTTGTCAGATGATGGCAATGCGTCAACCTGACTTAACGATTTGTTTAGAAGAAGTACACAAACCCCATAATGTATCCGCAGTTATTCGCTCTGCAGATGCAGTTGGCATTCATCAAATCCATGCCATTTGGCCTGCTCATCAGTTACGAACTCAGCTCTCCTCTGCGGCAGGTAGTAACAGTTGGGTTCAGGTAGAAACCCACTCATCTATTGAACACGCTATTATCCAGTTTAAGACCGCCGGAATGCAGATATTAGCCACCAATCTTTCTGATAAAGCGGCTGATTTCCGTCAGATTGATTACACTAAACCTACCTGCATCATTATGGGGCAGGAAAAGAAAGGGATTTCCAAACAGGCTATCGCGCTGGCAGATCATGACATTATCATTCCGATGGCAGGTATGGTTCAGTCACTGAATGTCTCTGTTGCCTCTGCTCTGATCCTGTATGAAGCACAGCGGCAACGCCAACTCGCTGGTATGTATCAGCGGGAAGAAAGTACGCTCTCCGAAGAGGAGCAACAAAAGTTACTGTTTGATGGCGGATATCCTGTTTTAGCTGCGGTCGCGCATCGTAAAGGGTTGGAACGACCGTTCATTGATAAACAAGGGCAAATTATCGCAAGTGAATCTTGGTGGGCAACAATGCAGGCAACGACCGCACCACCAACAGGGAAATAAATCACACTGACGGAGAATAGGTATGAAAGGCCGACTACTTGATGCCATCCCATTAACCACTTTACATGGTGTTGGAGCCAATCAGGTGACTAAACTTGCCAGGTTGGGATTGGTCAATCTACAGGATTTATTGTTGCATTTACCTCTCCGTTATGAAGATCAAACCCGCCTGTATGCTATTAACGATGTATTACCCGGTATTTATGCTACGGTGATGGGTGAAATATTGCGTACCAATGTGACTTTTGGGCGTCGGCGTATAATGACCTGTCAAATCAGCGACGGAACAGGCATATTAACTCTGCGTTTTTTTAATTTCACTGCTGCCATGAAGAATAGTCTGGCAGAAGGCAAGCATATCATTGCTTATGGTGAAATCCGCCGCGGCTCCCAAGGTGCCGAAATTATCCATCCAGAATACAAAATCCAGCAACACGCTGAACGTATTCAATTGCAAGATACATTAACACCTATCTATCCCACAACAGAGGGAGTACGCCAAACCACACTACGCAAACTAATCGAACAGGCTCTGGAATTACTTGATACTTGCGCAATTAATGAATTATTGCCAGATCAGTTTAGTCAGCAGATTATCAGCCTTCCCAATGCTCTGCGTACTCTGCACCGTCCACCCCCGGATATTTCTCTGGCGGATTTGGAAAATGGTAAACATCCAGCACAACGCCGATTAATTCTGGAAGAACTGCTGGCACATCATTTAAGTATGCTGGCGGTCAGAGCCGGAGCTCAGCGTTTCCATGCCCAACCGCTCACGGCAGACAATTCATTAAAACAGCAATTACTGGATCGGCTCCCTTTTTCGCCAACACGTGCGCAGGAACGTGTAGTAAGGGAAATAGAGCATGATCTGGAAAAAAATGTCCCGATGATGCGGCTGATACAAGGTGATGTCGGTTCCGGTAAAACGCTGGTGGCAGCACTCGCTGCAATACGAGCGATTGTACACGGAAAGCAGGTTGCCTTAATGGCTCCCACCGAACTTCTTGCGGAGCAACATGCCAACACGTTTCGCCAGTGGTTTGAACCACTAGGTATTCAGGTAGGATGGCTTGCGGGTAAGCAAAGAGGCAAGGCGCGCCAAGCGCAACAAGAAGCCATTGCCAGTGGTCAGGTAAGTATGGTCGTCGGTACTCACGCAATGTTTCAAGAGCAAGTTAAATTTGCCGGGCTGGCATTGGTCATTATCGATGAACAACACCGATTCGGTGTTCATCAACGTCTGGCTCTTTGGGAAAAAGGACGTGAACAGGGGTTTCATCCTCATCAATTGATCATGACTGCAACACCTATTCCACGAACATTGGCAATGACCGCTTATGCCGATTTAGATACTTCCATTATTGATGAACTTCCCCCTGGACGGACACCTGTAACAACTGTCGCTATCCCTGATACTCGTCGAAATGAAATTATTCAGCGTATTAAAAGTGCTTGTTTAGATGAAGGACGTCAGGCTTATTGGGTATGTACCCTGATTGAAGACTCCGAAGTTCTGGAAGCACAAGCGGCTCAAGTTACCAGTGAAGAATTGGCCCTGGCGCTACCTGAGTTGAAAATCGGCCTCGTGCATGGGCGGATGAAACCGGCGGAAAAGCAATCCATTATGGAGGCTTTCAAGCGAGGGGAACTACAGTTATTGGTTGCCACCACGGTGATTGAAGTCGGTGTGGACGTTCCTAACGCCAGCCTGATGATCATCGACAACCCCGAACGGTTAGGGCTGGCTCAATTACACCAGCTCCGTGGCCGCGTCGGGCGTGGAGCAGTCGCTTCCCACTGTGTCCTGCTCTATAAGACACCGCTGACCAATACAGCCAAAATACGTCTGCAAGTCCTACGGGATAGTAATGATGGTTTTGTCATCGCCCAAAGAGATCTGGAAATTCGAGGACCAGGTGAACTGCTTGGTACGCGTCAGACTGGTAACGTCGAATTTAGGATTGCCGATTTATTAAGGGATCAGGGAATGCTCCCCGAAGTGCAACGTATTGCCCGCTATATCCACCAGCACTATCCTGAACATGCCAAAGCACTGATTGAACGCTGGCTGTCCGACCGTTCGCAATACAGTCATGCCTAATCAATGAGTTATCATGCTTATAAGATAATTAAAAATATGCCGCTGATAATTTCAGCGGCATATTTAGCCAAGATATCAGGCAAAAGCAAAGGTGAGTTAAGTTAGCCTGCTACAGATGGAAATACTGGTAATAACAGATAAATCTTGATAACGGCTGAATTAACGATATCAATAAAGAATGCACCTACCATCGGTACGAGCAAAAACGCCACATGTGATGGCCCAAAGCGGTCAGTAATCGCCTGCATATTTGCAATCGCCGTTGGTGTGGCACCCAAACCAAAACCACAGTGACCGGCTGACAATATCGCCGCATCATAATTTTTACCCATCACTCTGTAAGTGACGAAAATAGCGTACAGAGCCATAACCACTGTTTGTATAGCAAGGATCACCAACATCGGTAGCGCAAGGGACGCCAGTTGCCACAATTTAAGACTCATCAATGCCATTGCCAGGAAGAGAGACAAACTGACGTTACCTAGCACTGACACTGCCCGGTCAAATACCCGATAAAAACCAAGCAAGGACAAGCCATTACTGAGTATCACCCCGGTAAACAGAACACACACAAAGGTTGGCAAAAAG
The DNA here is from genome assembly GCF_037996745.1 of Xenorhabdus siamensis. Classification (NCBI taxonomy): domain Bacteria; kingdom Pseudomonadati; phylum Pseudomonadota; class Gammaproteobacteria; order Enterobacterales; family Morganellaceae; genus Xenorhabdus; species Xenorhabdus siamensis. Next base: position 310,453 of record NZ_JBBMXE010000005.1, on the reverse strand, counting down.
AGCGTACCTTCCAGAACCTTTTCAAGATAGCTACCCGCTAACAAACAGATAGATATTAAAGCGATGGTTTCGAGCATCACTAATGGTGTAATTAAACGGCCGGTATAGGGTTTTTCAAACGCAGTCGGAACTTCAGTATCTTCAGCTTCCAGGCCAGGTGTTTTGTTATTTCTTACCAACAGACGGGCAACAGGGCCACCAATCAGGCCTCCCAGTATTAAACCAAATGTTGCACATGCCATTGCGACTTCAGTGGCATTCTCAAAACCATAACGTTCAGTAAATACCTTACCCCAAGCAGCACCAGTTCCGTGTCCTCCTGAAAGGGTGATTGAACCAGCCAACAGCCCCATCAATGGATCAAGCCCAAGTATTTTCGCCAATGCAATCCCCACTGTGTTTTGCACCAACAGTAAGCCCACAACGACAACGATAAAGATTACCAAGGATTTTCCACCTGCTTTCAGACTGGCAAGGTTAGCGTTTAAGCCTACAGTAGCGAAGAACGCCAACATAAGAGGATCTTTGAGGGATAAATCAAAGCCGACTTCCCAACCCGTGGACTGTTTAACTATCAGCAGAACAAAAGCAACCAGCAAGCCACCTGCGACCGGCTCCGGGATCGTATACTTCTCAAAAAATGAAATTGACTGTACGAGTTTTCTTCCCAAGAGCAAAACAAGTGTGGCCGCAACGAGCGTGCCATAAATATCCAAATGATACATTTATGTACCCCATCTATTGTTAAAATTATGTGAATTTAATGCGACGTTATAATCATCCTATAAAAACGCCAAGAGCAGGTAAGGGTTGGATTAGAAAAAAAATTACTGATAAACACAAGATAAAACATTTAAAAATGTGACGAAATAAAGTTATAACCCATAGGTAAAATCTAACGCAAACGATTGCTTTTATAAACCAGATCAATAAAATATGTTTTTTGTTGACTCGAAACTCCACATCATGGTTACCTCAACCCACGAACACTCATCATCAGAAACCCCCGAAAAATCGGGTAGCGAATTAATTTACCGTCTGGAAGATAAGCCACCTCTTCCACATGCTCTGTTTGCCGCCTGTCAGCATCTGCTGGCAATGTTTGTCGCTGTCATCACACCAGCGATATTGATCTGTCAAGCTCTTGGGCTTCCCGAACAAGATACACAACGCATTATCAGCATGTCTCTGTTTGCTTCAGGGTTGGCCTCACTTATCCAAATCCGTTCCTGGGGGCCAATTGGCTCAGGTTTGCTTTCCATTCAAGGAACCAGTTTTAATTTTGTAGCTCCTCTTATCATGGGTGGCCTGGCCCTGAAAAATGGAGGAGCCGATATTCCAACAATGATGGCTGCCCTGTTTGGTACGTTGATGCTTGCAGCAACCACTGAGATATTTCTTTCCCGCATACTGCATCTGGCCAGAAAAATCATCACACCTCTAGTTTCCGGCATTGTTGTGATGATTATTGGTCTGTCACTGATTCAGGTTGGGTTAACTTCTATCGGCGGCGGTTATACCGCTATTCAACAAGGTACGTTTGGTGCCCCCGAAAACCTTTTACTGGCGGGCATTGTTCTTGCCATTATCGTACTGCTGAATCGCCAACATAATCCCTATTTACGGATTGCATCTCTGGTTATTGCCATGACAGTAGGGTACTTAGTCGCTTGGTATATGGAGATGCTACCCCATTCAACCACAACAGAAGACAAACCAATTATCACTGTTCCTTCTCCGCTGTATTATGGGCTCTCTTTTGACTGGAAATTGTTGATCCCACTTGTCCTGATTTTTATGGTGACGTCACTGGAGACAATTGGTGATATTACAGCAACTTCAGATGTTTCCGAACAACCTGTCAGCGGACCGTTGTACATGAGGCGCATTAAGGGAGGTGTATTGGCAAATGGTATCAATTCGATGGTTTCTGCTGTATTTAATACATTCCCGAACTCCTGCTTTGGCCAGAATAATGGAGTAATCCAACTGACTGGTGTTGCCAGCCGCTATGTCGGTTACATTATTGCTTCCATGCTGATTCTATTAGGGCTGTTCCCGGCAGTAGCAAGTTTTGTACAGCATATTCCTGAACCGGTATTAGGTGGCGCGACTATTGTGATGTTCGGTACGATTGCCGCATCTGGTGTCAGAATTGTTTCCCGTGAACCATTAAATCGACGTGCCATTATGATCATCGCCTTGTCACTGGCTGTGGGGTTAGGCGTTTCTCAACAACCGTTGATCTTACAATATGCACCTGAATGGGTAAGAAATCTGCTTTCTTCTGGCATTGCCGCTGGTGGGCTCACAGCCATTCTCCTAAATCTGATTTTTCCTCAAGAAAAATCGTCGTAATTTTCGCCTGGCTCTCCTTCTCCCGCTGATCGCGGGAGTTTTTTTGGTGTAATTCTTCGCATATTCTTTTGCAATATTCTTCGCAATTTTCTTACCAGCATGCCGGAATGAGTGCTTTTTCAGTGTTTCCTATTGAGTAGCGATCCGTTTTACGGCATAAAAGAGATTCTTTTCAGGACGAGCGTATTGAGGTGAGATCATGAAGTGGTTAGGGAAATGCGTTGCTACTTTACTGTTATTACTGATTCTGGCAATTATCATTATTTATTTTGTTGCCCAGACACACTGGGGAGCCAAACAAATAAGCCAGTGGATCAACAAGCAAGGCCATTATCAGGTCAATATTGAAAATATCGACCACAGTTGGCTCCGACCTATGATCCTAATGCTCAATAAGGTGAGTGCCAGCGATAAACAGAGTTCTTTCTCGCTCAATGCCAATACGGTGGCTCTGGATCTCAAATGGCAATTCCTACCCAAATTCACAGATCTCCATAAGCTGACGTTACAGCAAGGTAAATTAGCGCTGTCAGGCAATCAGTATCCCCCTGTTTTGAAAGCCGATATTTTACAACTGAATCAGATGGATATTCAGTTAACAACCCCTCATTCGCAAATTCAGGGGAAAAATATTATCGGCGGTATTACCCCCTGGATACCTGATACCAACTCTCCTTTTGGTTCGGGGCAGTACCAGTTCAGTGCCAGTACAATCAGTATAAATGGGCTCCCGTTTAATAAGGTCGTCATGCAGGGGAGCTACCAGAATAACAGTCTAACCATAAGCTCCTTTGGTTCAGAGTTTCTGAAAGGTTTCATCTCTGGAAACGGACAACAATTACCGGATGGCAGTTGGAACTGGGATAATATCCTGATCAATGACATACGCTGGCAGTCTCCAATGGCACTGGCTGCTCTTGTAGAAAAAACGCATCAACTCCCGACTATCCACATTAAAGATCTCAATCTCACTAACGCCAAACTACAAGGGAAAGATTGGTCTGTCGACTATCTTGATACAACCATCAAAGGACTGGGGTTAGTTAATGGGCGTTGGCAGGCTGAAGATGGCTTGATTGATTTTAATGCTATGAATATGACCTTCAATGACGCTCAATTCCGGGATATATTGGGTAAATTCCGATTTTCCGGTGATATTTTTACCATCGCCAATCTGACAACTCATTACCAGAAAGGTTTATTCAATGTTAAAGCTCAATGGGATCGCCAGAGCCGCCAGTTAACCCTCAACGACAGTTCAGTGACGGGCTTGATTTACTTCCTGCCAGCAGAGTGGCATGACTATATCAAAAATCCCGCACCAGAATGGATTTCAGCACTAAAATTAAACAATGTCAGTATTAACAATACACTCCTGATTGATGCGAATCCTGATTTTCCATTTCAGCTCACCACACTATCAGGCTATATCGATGCTATGGATATCCTGAAAAATGGTCATTGGGGACTATGGAATGGACAAGCATCGTTACAAGCAGCCAGTGGCACATTCAATAAAGTAGAAATCGCTCGTCCCTACCTGCAATTACATGCTACAGATGACAGAGTCGTGATTGATAAAATAAATGCTTTCACGGGTGATGGATTACTACAATTTAACGGTGCGGTTGAACAGTCGGCTTCTCAAAAACCTTTTCAGCTCAACTTTAAGGGAATGAATGTGGACTTGGGTATTCTGCCACAATGGGGCTGGATACCGCTCAATGTACATGGCGATGGCAATTTTTCACTGGCTATCACTGGTGATCTCTCAACTGACAATATTAAAGATACCATTAGTGGCACATTGGCTGCCGAAGACAGATCATCCAATAAAGAGTCACAATCGATTAAACAAGGGATAATTTCAACCGATAACTGCCCTGCCGGACAATCTTATGCAGACCAATCTAACGAAGCAGGGCAATCTCATACAGAGCAATTACAAAAAGACAGCGCAAACAGTTCTACCACAGAAACAGAAAAAGCTAAAACCTGTACTACTATTCGGTTATAGCGTCGGTTATAGCAGATTCAGGTTGTAGAAGCGCGTTCAGCAGGCAATACAATATAAGTACCGGTGAACACACTACCCACGCCCAGTTCACCGCTTACTTGTACTTCCAGCTTAACACGCGCTTTATTACCACGTGCAAGTCGAGCTAAATCACCACTCATATTGTTGAGGTCAGCAACAGCACTAGGACGGCCAATGATTGGTTTATGGTAACGAATATTCGCATCAACCAGAATGATATCTCCCCCCAATTGACGCTCCTGTAATAACAACCAGATCAATCCCCACGCTGTTAATGCCGATTGAGAAAACAAGCTACCGGCAAAAATAGTATGGTGAAGGTTCTGGTTACCTGCTTCCGGCATTGTGGTAATAAAACGTTGCCCTGTGTATTGAGTAATACGCAACCCCATTTTTTCACTCAAGGGAATGTGCTTGTACCACGCCTGTTGCAATTCCGCACACCAGTCCGGGCGGTGCAAAATATCATCAAGACTCATAATCGGCTTAATCATCAAGAAATGATTGATAGGAGACGACTGAGCACCATTAATAAGACCCCGGTTTTGAAATCCCAACTTACTAAAGAAATCAACAGCATCCTCACGTGCACTGCAAACAATCCGCTTTACACCTTCTTGTCTGGCAACAGATTCCAATGCCATTGCAATCAGTGTGCCTAACCCTTTCTGCTGTTCATTAGGGTCAACGGCCAGAAAACGGATGGCACCTTCACTATCTGCATTGATATATAAACGCCCAACAGCAACTGGTTTGCCCATTTCATCCACCACCATTTGATGATGAGCCATCGAATCATAAGCATCTCTTTCTGAGCCAATCGGCTGATGAAGTGGCTTACGCAACATCTCCCAACGAAATTGGTAATAAGTTTCCAGCTCTTGTTCGGTTTGAGGTACTCTGAGGTGATACATAGAAACAGCCCCTTCTTTGCGTGTTGTCATGTGTAGTCAAAAAAATGCATACAGCAAATGATGGTTATCTTATTTTGTTATATTCATCGCTCCCAAAAAGGTACGCACTTATACCCGGTGTCTTTCAAATTACAGCTTTGTTCACTGCATCCTGAAATCCATTTGGGTACATATCATACTTGCAACCAGAAAGTCACAGGCCCGTCATTTGTTAGACTCACTTTCATGTCCGCAGCAAATTGCCCCATTTCTGTTTTTATACCTGTTGCACGGCACCGTTCAACAAAATAGCGATAAAGTTGGTCAGCTTTTTGAGGTTCAGCGCCACCAGAAAAACTCGGTCTTAAACCTTTTTGAGTATCAGCAGCCAAGGTAAATTGGGAAATAACCAATAAGCTCCCATTAGCTTGCTGAACATTCAGGTTCATTTTCCCATACTCATCGCTGAACACGCGATATCCCATTACTTTGTCACACAGACGCTGAGCTTTTTGTTGATCATCTTCTTTTTCAACCCCCAGAAAAACCAACAGTCCCTGTTCAATTTCTCCAACAGTTTTACCCTCAACAACAACTTCTGCCTGTGTTACACGTTGAATTAATGCAATCATTTTTCTTGTGAGTGATCCATAAGAGATAGAGTAACCTGTAGGGATAGAACCTTGCTTGCCAAGATGCCATCCCATTTAGAACCTGTTAACTGTTACGTGAAACAGTTAAATGAGAACGGTTATGTGAAAGATACTATGTTGCTTTGGGAAGTGAGAAGTCATGTGTTTTAAAATAATTAGGAATGATTTTCCTGTCAGTCACATAAATAGCATTGATACCTAATTTTTTTGCTGCATCAGTATGTTCCAAAACATCATCAAAAAAAACTGCCTGCTCAGCAGCTACACCTTCTTTTTCAAGCAAATATTTAAAAATATTCTGATTCGGTTTACGCATTCCCAGGTCTTGGGACAGATAAAGAAAATCTGCCGATGCAGTGATTTCAGGGTAGTGTTGTGACCAGTACTGGAGATGCAAATGGTTTGTGTTGGATAATACAACAACCCTGTGCCCCTGCTCCCTCAGTTTATTCATTAACTCAATGACTTCCTGCCTGACACCAATGAAAATCGCATTCCAACCTTCAGAGAATTGCTCAAAGCTGAGTGAGATTTCCATTTCATCACACAGTACTTCAACAAATTCTGTATCCGTGATTTGTCCGCATTCATACTTTTCAAATGCTTCTCCCATTGTAAATTTGGTCGTCAACGTTGCCAGTGGTGTACCACTTAAGTTACTCCAGACAGCCAGTACTCTTTTAAAATCAATATCAATAATCACATTACCCATATCGAAAATGTACAGCATAATCCCTCCTGACTGGTGCTTATGGTTTTGTACTTTTATCATAATTTAATCAAGAAAAAAGGGTAAGACGACAAAGAACAGACAAATTACGCTATTGAGTCAGCGTCATTGAAACAGTTAACAATTTAACTAAGTCGTAATACTAGCAGGCTAATGCAGGTAAGCGACAGGGAGAAGAGTTTGGTCAGGACAGAAGAGCGCTGATAAAACTCAGGGTGCCAAAGCACCCTAAGCTATTCAAAAGAAATTAAACTTCTTTACTACGGCTTGCGCGACGACGATCATTTTCAGTCAGATGACGTTTACGCAAACGAATTGATTGTGGTGTAACTTCAACCAGTTCGTCATCATCAATGAACTCCAGCGCTTGCTCCAATGTTTTCTTGATATGTGGAGTCAGCGTTGTCGCTTCATCTGTACCAGAAGCACGAACGTTAGTCAGTTTTTTACCTGTCAGACAGTTTACGGTCAGGTCATTGGAGCGGGAATGGATACCAATGATCTGGCCTTCATAAACTTCTGTACCGTGACCAAGGAACAACTTACCACGCTCCTGCAAGCCATACAGAGCATAAGCAACCGCTTTACCCTGACCATTGGAAATCAGTACTCCATTCTGGCGACGACCAATTTCACCTGGACGGATATCATCATAATGGCTGAAGGTTGCGTACAGCAGACCAGTACCAGAAGTCATGGTCATGAATTCAGTACGGAAACCGATCAAACCACGGCTTGGGATCACGTAATCCAGACGCACGCGACCTTTGCCATCCGGCAACATATCACGCATTTCACCTTTACGTTCACCAAGCGCCTGCATCACATCCCCCTGATGCTGCTCTTCGATATCCAGTGTTACCTGCTCGAAAGGTTCCTGCTTACGACCATCAATTTCACGGAAAATAACCTTTGGACGAGAAACCGCCAATTCGAAACCTTCACGACGCATATTCTCAATCAGGACGGAGAGATGCAGCTCACCACGACCAGATACACGGAAAGCGTCTGGATCTTCAGTTTCTTCAACACGCAGTGCAACGTTATGAACCAACTCTTTTTTCAAACGATCCAGGATCTGGCGGGAGGTCACATACTTACCTTCACGTCCACAGAACGGTGAGGTGTTAACACAGAAAAACATGCTAACGGTAGGCTCATCAACTGCCAAGGCTGGCAAAGCTTCAACTGCATTAACCTCACACAGCGTATCAGAGATGTTCAGTTCACCCAGACCGGTAATCGCAATGATATCACCCGCTTCCGCTTTGTCAGATTCGATGCGATCTAATCCCAGGTGACTGAAAACTTTACCAACTTTACCATTACGCGTCTTACCTTCACTATCAATAATAGTGATGTTCTGGTTTGGTCTTACTGTTCCGCGCTTGATACGACCGATCCCAATAACCCCAACGTAGTTGTTGTAATCCAACTGAGAAATCTGCATCTGAAATGGGCCATCAAGATCAACTTTAGGCGGCTCAACATGCTCAACGATTGCCTGATACAGCGGAGCCATATCCTCTGCCATATCTGTGTGGTCGTTACCGGCAATCCCCATCAGTGCAGATGCGTAAACAATAGGGAAATCCAACTGTTCATCGGTCGCACCAAGGTTTACGAACAGGTCGAATACCTGATCGACTACCCAGTCAGGGCGAGCACCAGGACGATCAACTTTGTTGATAACTACAATTGGCTTCAAACCGTGAGCGAAGGCTTTCTGAGTGACAAAGCGAGTCTGCGGCATCGGGCCATCCATCGCATCTACCAACAGCAAAACACTGTCGACCATTGACATCACGCGCTCTACTTCACCACCGAAGTCGGCGTGGCCTGGGGTATCTACGATATTGATACGGTAGTCATTCCATTTAATAGCGGTGTTTTTTGCAAGAATGGTGATACCACGTTCTTTTTCCAGATCATTAGAATCCATCACGCGCTCGGTTGCCGCTGTACGCTCATCAAATGTACCAGATTGCTGTAGGAGTTTATCAACCAGCGTAGTTTTGCCATGGTCAACGTGAGCGATAATGGCAATATTTCTTAAATTATTAATTGACAAGTATTTTTACCGTTTTAGCTATTTGAAGAAATATTAAATACAGACAGCGTGACAGTTCGCAACGCTACTCTCATTTAACACAAATATGGTGCTATTTTACACGTTATAGCTACAGAGTGAAATAAATGTGAAGTGCATCACTTTTGAAGTTTATCTATTTTCTGAATATAAACGTGTCATAACTTAAAGTGATAATAACAGTATCTGTAACGGCTTAACCTTATTTATTTTCACCAAAATGGTGCATTATTAACTTTTTATTCACCCATTTGGTGCAAATATACTTAACTATCCCTCTGTGCTTTTATCCATTTGCTGAGTTTTATACCTGTTTATAAATATACACATTCATATTCAATGATTTTTAAAAGTTGGCACGCTTTTCGCATTGTATTCTGGCATTGAAAATTGCAATAAAAATTGGCTGTATACAAAGACACTATCAGCCACTTAAGATAAGGCAGCCTGCACCTTATCCAGCTTACGTAAACCAGGAGAACGCATATGTCCGTTGAACATGTTTTGTCCATGATTGAAGAACATCAGGTGAAGTTTATTGACTTACGTTTTACTGACACTAAAGGTAAAGAACAGCACATCACTATTCCTGCCCACCAAATTGATGAAGATTTCTTCGAAGATGGCAAAATGTTCGACGGTTCATCTATCAAAGGTTGGAAAGGTATCAATGAATCCGACATGGTATTAATGCCAGATCCATCTACCGCAATGCTTGACCCTTTCTTTGACGATACCACGCTCATTATACGTTGCGATATCTTAGAACCCGGCACAATGCAAGGCTATAGTCGTGACCCTCGCTCTATTGCAAAACGTGCAGAAGATTTCCTGCGTGCAAGTGATATTGCAGATACTGTTTTGTTTGGGCCAGAACCGGAATTCTTCCTGTTTGATGATATCCGTTTCGGCAGTTCTATTTCAGGTTCTTATTATCATATTGATGATACCGAAGCAGCCTGGAATAGCGGCACTCGCTATGAAGGCGGTAACAAAGGCCATCGCCCAGGAGTTAAAGGTGGCTATTTCCCTGTGCCTCCGGTGGACTCTTCTCAGGATCTGCGTTCAGCAATATGCCTGACTATGGAGGAAATGGGTTTGGTTGTGGAAGCCCACCACCACGAAGTGGCAACGGCGGGTCAGAACGAAGTCGCAACTCGTTTCAACACCATGACCAAAAAAGCGGATGAAACCCAAATTTATAAATATGTGGTCCATAATGTCGCCCATACTTTCGGCAAAACAGCGACATTTATGCCAAAACCGCTGGTCGGAGATAACGGCTCAGGAATGCATTGTCACATGTCACTGGCTAAAGGCGGGGTCAACTTGTTCGCCGGCGACAAATATGGTGGGTTATCTGAACTGGCTCTTTACTATATCGGCGGCATCATCAAACATGCCCGTGCTCTGAATGCCTTTACTAATCCAACTACTAACTCGTATAAGCGTCTAGTACCTGGTTTTGAGGCTCCCGTGATGCTGGCATATTCTGCCCGCAACCGCTCTGCGTCTATTCGTATTCCGGTTGTAGCCAGCAGTAAAGCCCGTCGTATTGAAGTACGTTTCCCAGATCCGGCCGCCAATCCTTATCTGGCCTTCTCTGCTCTGCTTATGGCCGGCCTTGATGGTATCATCAACAAAATACATCCGGGCGATGCGATGGATAAAAACCTGTATGATCTGCCAGCCGAAGAAGCCCAAGAGATCCCAACTGTAGCCTCTTCTCTGGAAGAAGCACTGGCTGCACTGGATACCGATCGCGAATTCCTAACCCACGGTGGTGTTTTCACTGATGATGCAATTGATGCTTATATTGGTGTCTTGAACAGTGAAATCGAACGCGTCCGTATGACTCCGCATCCTCTGGAGTTTGAACTGTATTACAGTGTGTAGTGCTTAAAAGCATTACCATTTTTCCTTTTTATTTTGTTGCCGTGAAACTTTTGGCCCATCTTCGGATGGGCTCTTTTCCCTCTGAACCTTCCTTCTCGATAGAGTGGGTGACCAATTCATGATCAAATAAGATACAATGCACCAAAAAAGTGCAAAGGCTGAAAGGTTGGATAGAAATGGCTGATTTTCCCAAAACAGAACAGATTCTTGATTCACTGATAAACAGTGTGTTGGTACTGGATAACGATTTAATTATCCACTATGCCAATCATTCCGCCATGCAACTTCTGGCACAAAGTACACATAAATTATTCGGCACTCCTCTTCCGGTATTGTTCAGCTATATCTCATTAGATACGGAATTTATGCGTTCCAGTCTGATACGTAGGCATGGTTTTACGGATAACGAAGTCTTATTAGTGATCAACAATCACTCACATGTTATGTCGCTCAGTGCCCAACCAATTTCCGAACAGTTTATTCTGCTGGAACTCGCTCCTATGGATAGCCAGCGTCGTTTAAGCCAAGAGCAGATACAACAGGCACAGCAGGCGGCTGCGCGGGAATTGGTTCGGGGGCTGGCACATGAAATCAAAAACCCACTGGGGGGTTTACGGGGAGCTGCACAATTGTTGGCAAAAACACTGCCAGATCCCTCCCTACAAGAATATACTCAAGTCATTATCGAACAGGCAGACAGGCTTCGCACCCTTGTGGATCGATTATTGGGGCCACAACATCCCGGAACCCAGATCCGCCAGAGCATTCACTATGTGGTAGAACGGGTTTATCAACTGGTATCACTGGAAATGCCCGACAATGTCACATTAATCAAGGACTATGATCCTAGCCTGCCGGAGCTGTCCCATTACCCTGATCAGATTGAACAGGTTTTATTGAATATTACCCGCAATGCTCTACAAGCATTAGGCAGTCAAGGTGGCATAATCACCTTACGAACCCGAACAGCATTCCAAATCACCTTACATGGTGAGCGTTATCGCTTAGCTGCCAGAATTGATATTGAAGACAATGGGCCAGGTATTCCTCCCGGTATTCAAGATACACTATTCTACCCAATGGTGAGTGGGCATGAGGGAGGAACCGGGCTAGGTTTATCTATTGCCCGCAGTCTTATTGATCAACATGCTGGAAAAATTGAATTTACCAGTTGGCCGGGACATACGGAGTTTTCTATTTACCTGCCTATCAAGAAATAGGGGATACTATGCAACGAGGAAAAATCTGGATCGTTGATGACGACAGCTCTATCCGCTGGGTACTTGAACGCGCACTGAATGGCGCAGGTATGGAGTGCACCAGTTTTGAAAACGCAGATTCCGTATTGGCAGCACTATCACAAGATTGTCCCGAAGTTTTGCTGTCAGACATCCGTATGCCGGGCCTGGATGGATTAAGTTTACTCAATCAAATCAAACAGAACTATCCACAACTTCCGGTCATCATTATGACTGCCCATTCCGATTTGGATGCAGCCGTCAGCGCCTATCAACACGGTGCATTCGATTATCTACCGAAGCCATTCGATATTGATGAAACTGTCGCGTTGGTTGAACGTGCCTTAAGTCATTCCTGGGAACAACAGCACTCATCCCGGAATTCTAAGATAACGTCATCAGTCTCTGAAATGATTGGAGAAGCTCCTGCCATGCAGGAGGTCTACCGGATTATCGGACGGCTTTCTCGCTCCTCCATCAGTGTCTTAATCAATGGTGAATCAGGCACAGGGAAAGAATTGGTTGCCCATGCTCTGCACCGCCATAGTCCAAGAGCCACAGCCCCTTTTATTGCCTTGAATATGGCTGCAATTCCAAAAGATTTAATTGAGTCAGAACTATTTGGTCACGAGAAAGGCGCTTTCACTGGTGCCAATCAGGTTCGTCACGGGCGTTTTGAGCAAGCCAATGGAGGCTCGCTGTTTCTGGATGAAATCGGCGATATGCCACTAGATATCCAAACGCGCCTTTTGCGAGTTCTGGCAGAAGGGCAATTCTATCGCGTAGGTGGCTATGCACCAGTAAAAGTTGATGTACGAATTATTGCAGCGACCCACCAGAACCTTGAGCAACGGGTTAAAGAGGGTAAATTCCGTGAAGATCTCTATCATCGTCTGAACGTGATCCGCGTACAGTTGCCGCCTTTGCGGGATCGTGTAGAAGATATCCCCCGTCTGGCACAACATTTTCTGCAACAAACAGCCAAGGAGCTGGGTGTTGAAGCGAAAACACTACATCCTGATACCGAAAGCGCGCTGATGCACCTGTCATGGTCTGGAAATGTCCGTCAGCTAGAGAACGTTTGTCGCTGGTTGACTGTGATGGCAGCCAGTAAGGAAATTCTGGTACAAGATTTACCGTCTGATTTAATTGAAAATCAGTCCTCTAAGCAAACAAATCATCCTCCTGCTTCCCTCCCTTTATCATCGGGAGATTGGTCACAGCAATTGGCTGCATGGGCAGAAAAAGCCTTACAGGAAGGCCGGGTTGATCTCCTTTCTGATATATTACCGCGGTTAGAACGTACCTTACTTAACTGTGCCCTGACACATACGAATGGACATAAACAGGAAGCCGCCCGTTTACTCGGTTGGGGAAGGAATACAATAACACGGAAATTGAAGGAATTGGGGTTGGGATAAGTTAACAAATAGCTTTGCTATCCCAAATGACTGTCAGGTTGGTATTAACCCCGCCGAGAGCCCAATTAGCATCTTGGCGGCATATCAGCGCTACAGGCAGTAATAAACCGTATACTCAACCCTGAGCTTTATTCATATTACCCGCGAAAACTGTCTCTGACGCATCTGATTACGCAAATAGTGGTCAAAACACATGCAGATATTTCGGATTAACAAACGTCCTTGCGGTGATACCTTAATCTGGGTTTCAGTGACCTTGACCAATCCATCTTCCGCCAGCGGCACCAATAATGGCAAATCTTCAGCAAAATAATCCGTGAAATTCACTCCGTAGCACTGTTCAATATCAGCAAAATTCAGCCGGAAATTACAAATCAACGCCTTAATCACATCACGGCGGATACAATCGTCTTGCGTCAGATTCAACCCACGCCACAACGCATGGTCCTGCGCCTCTACTGCTGCATAGTAGGTTTTCAGATCTTTCTGGTTCTGCGCATAACTGTCACCCAGCATACTGATAGCAGAAACACCGATTCCCAGTAAGTCGCACTCTCCTTGTGTGGTATATCCCTGAAAATTACGATGTAGTATCCCTTCTCGCTGAGCAATAGCCAGTTCATCATCAGGACGGGCAAAGTGATCCATACCAATAAACTGATAACCATTACCTGTCAGAGTAGTCATTGTCTGCTGCAAAATATCCAGTTTCTGAGCCGCACTCGGTAAATCCATCTCCTTAATTTTACGTTGTGCCGCAAACAAATTCGGCATATGAGCATAATTGAATACACTCAGACGATCAGGAGATAGCGCCAACACTCGTTGCAGAGTGAAAGCGAAACTTTTCGCAGTCTGTTTCGGCAAACCATAAATTAAATCGATACTGGTGGAGGTAAAGCCAGTTTCACGGGCACGGTTAACCAGTTCGAAAATGAAATCTTCATCCTGTTCCCGATTAACCCGACGCTGAACTTCCTTATTGAAATCCTGCACACCCATACTCAAGCGGTTAAAACCTTCATGGCGGAGATGGTCAATGATATCCAATTCAATTTCACGTGGATCAATTTCAATGGAAAGTTCTGCATCAGACAGAAAGTGGAAGTGACTACGCAATATTGCCATCAATCGGCTGATCTGTGTCTTGTTCAGATAAGTTGGCGTCCCTCCTCCCCAGTGCATCTGGCTGACTTTTCTCTGGGCAAACAATTTTGCCCGCGCCGTAATTTCCTTTTCCAAAACTTGCAGATACTCATCTGCTTTATGTTTCTGACGAGTCACCAGCTTATTGCAGCCACAGAAATAACAGAGTTTGTGACAGAATGGGATATGGATATAAAGGGAAAGAGAGCGATCAGGATAACGCGCAGCGGCCTGTACAAACACGGTATTATCGTACTGTTGGTTAAACTCCAATGCTGTTGGGTATGAAGTATAGCGAGGCCCTGAATAATTATATTTTTGGATCAAAGGCAGATCCCAGACAATGGCTTGCTCTGACATGCTTACTCCTTCCGCTGTTTTAGCCCACCAAATAGCCACCGTAGTTTACCCAATTACTATAGTAAATACCATGTAAATACTATGGTTATAAACTTTATCATTGAGTATATTCTGGGCTGTCCCGCCTTTATGATCACAACAACTTATAACCGGAACGATTTATTTCTCAGAAATTGCTTACTTCTCAGGAATTATTTCCCTTTCAGCAACTGCATGATATCTTCCTGCTGTTCTTCTTCACTGCCATCATCTTCCAGCTCAATACCCAACTGTTCCATCAGAATATCAATACGCTCAAGCATACTATCAACATAGTCATTCTCTTCCTGAGAGAGTTTTCCACCCTGCTCAAGGCGTGCCAGCAAGCTATCCAGACGCTCATCATTTTCCAGCATTTCCAGCTCTTCCTGCGGAGATAAACGAGGTTTTGGCGTTGCTTTAGATTTCTCTACTACTGGTTTTTTTACCGCTGCTTTTTCGCTGATGATCAAAGGAACCGGTGCTTTACTGCCGATGCGAGGATCTCGTTCCTGCTTTGTACCAGACTGTTTTTTCTGATTACTGTTATCCTGGTGACGGCTACCGGCTGGATTACCACGCTGTTTTTTCTGGCGTTTACGCTCACGTCCTTCAGCGTTCAACTCTTCACGACTTTTTCTTTTTTGCTTACCCACTGACGTTTTTGCAGGGGATTTTTTCTTTAATTGACTCATAGCTTGTGACCCAACTCGTGTTATCAAGATATTTTCGGCGGAATCTAACAGAATCCACTTATAACATCCAACGTCATTTACTTATTCTTTCGAGTTCGACTAATATTTCAGGTTATCTTAACTTAAGTATTATGAGCATTGATTCCCTATGCGTTTCTTCGATACTGCTTATCGTATTCCTCTGTACCTTTGGTGCATTGGTTATGCTGTCTTATGGATAGTAGCAAGTTATTTACTGGATCCGACTGTTCCGTATGATGCTGTAGAGGCCTTAAACTGGGGCCTGAATGGCGAGTGGGGATCTCCGAAAAATCCGTGGCTGGTAGGCACTGTGATGTTACCAGCGATCTATATTAGTCATATTTCTCTCAGCTTTTACTGGTATTTCACCCATTTTGTTGCCATTGCCATAGGTATGCTTGGCGTCTGGCGTCTGGCCTTTCGGTTAACAGGCAAAGTTGAATTAGCCTGGCTTGCCATGCTGACACTCAATCTGTCTGGTATTATTAATTTCGATATCATTCCTTATAACGATAATTACCTGTTGGTAATGCTGTGGCCGTGGTCACTGTTGTTCTTCCTGAAAGCCATTGATGACCATCCGAAATGGTGGCTGGCATTCGCATTAGCAACAGGGCTGGCTACAATGGGCAAATATTCTTCACTGGCGATCGTTGGTTCAATCTTTTTGCTCTCCCTGTTTGCTCCCAAAGTACGCCGTCATTATCGGGAACCGCTCTTTTATCTTGCCATTGCATTGTGGCTTATACTGATATTACCTAACGCCTGGTGGCTGGCACATAACGATTTTTCTGCATTTAAATGGGTAGACTCCCAAATCGAGCATAGATTTAATCTGCATACTACACGCGCGGTACTTTCGGTGTTTTATCCTCTCATCATCGTAGGAGTGATAATTTATCTGTCAGGCGGAAAAATTGGCTGGCCAAAACAGCAATCCAACAAGCTGGTTAATATCGTTATTCTGTTACCCCTGTTGATTATCTATGCCTGGTTCTCTTTTAATCAGGGTGGACGGATGACTGAATGGCTCCAGCCATTCATGGCAGTTGCACCTGCACTACTGGTAGGTTCAATAATTGTACCACCCCATAAATCTTTACTGGGAGTATTGCGAGGCTTGGCCTTGCTTGGTGTGCTGGTTCTTATCGGCTATGCCAGTGTCATGCTGGCAAATGTCCGGGGCGCTGGCGAAAAGTTTGAAGGGATAAAAACCTTTACCCGTCAACTTGATCAGCGCTGGAATGAGTTGAACCCAACACCACTGCATTACGTTGGAGGAGAATATCTGCACCAATGGCTGACGTTTTACAGTCACTATCGTCCTCAAACTATACAGCCGTGGGAAATGGACAATGGTGCACCACCCAATATATACAACCGCCATATTAAAGAGAGCGATATTGTGAAATATGGTGCTTTACTGGTAGGAAAAAGGGGAACAAATTGCTCACAGGAAAACTTTCAGCAAACACTGATAACCTGGACTGAATTAACGATCAGCCACAAAGAAGAATTTATGTTTCAAGCTCAGCCAAGTGCGGAACCTGAGATTGTCTGCATCGGCTTTGTTGCGCCCAAAAACAGTCAATACCCTCAATAATTTTCTAGTTACCGCAAAAAAGCCTGAAAGTGGGTATACCGTCAGGCTTTTTCTTCTCAACACAACATCAGGTTAGCCAGCATTGTGTTTAATGGGCATCCACAAACACCATTTTCAATATAAACAATAAAGTAACGACAATAACGCAAGAGCCAATTTCACGCCATTTCCCTGTTCCCAGTTTCATAGTGCAATAGGCGATAAATCCTAATGCGATACCTTCGGTAATAGAAAAGCTGAATGGCATCATAACAGCGGTAATAAATGCCGGGACGGATTCAGTCAGATCATGCCATTTCACCCGTGTCAGGCTGGATGTCATCAGAACCCCCACATAAACCAACGCACCTGCTGTAGCATAAGCAGGAACCATACTAACCAATGGAGAAATAAACATCACCAACAGGAATAAAATACCGACAACAACGGCAGTTAATCCGGTACGCCCACCAACAGAGACGCCAGAAGAACTCTCTATATAAGCGGTTACCGAAGACGTTCCGATATAAGAGCCAGCCACTGAGCTAATGCTGTCAACATACAGGGCCTGATTCATCCGCGGAAATTTACCATTACTGTCAGCAATACCGGCTTTATCGGTTACACCAATCAACGTACCGGACGAATCAAACAGGTTTACCAGCATAAAAGAAAAAATAACCCCGGCTAACGCGATATCCAAAGCTCCTTTTACATCAACATTACCAACAACACTCATTACACTGGGTGGCAGAGCAAAAACCCCCTGATATTCCACATACCCCATCATAAACCCGACCCCCGTCGTTATTACGATGGAAAGCAATACTGCTGCATGAAAATTACGTGCTGCTAAGATCGCAATGATAAAAAAGCCCAATGTCCCCAACAGTACATTGTGGGAAGCAAAATTGCCGATGGAGACGATAGTATCTGGATTCGGTACGATAATGCCGGCATTTTTCAGCCCCATCATGGCAATAAAAAGCCCGATACCACTGGTAATACCGATACGCAAACTGACGGGGATATTAGCTATCATCCAGTAACGGATGCGGAAAATAGTCAGGATTAACAACCCTACTGCGCCCCAGAAAATCGCTCCCATTGCAACCTGCCATGAAATACCCATAGCGCCGACTACGACAAAAGCAAAAAAAGCATTCAGCCCCATTGCGGGAGCAACAGCAACCGGTAAATTTGCCGTTATTCCCATCATAATACTGCCAAGTGCAGCGATGAGGCAGGTAGTAACAAATACGGCTTTGATGTCCATTCCTGTAACAGACAAAATTTGTGGATTCACAAAGACGATATAAACCATGGTTAGAAAGGTTGTAAGCCCAGCGATCATTTCGGTACGAATTGTCGTGCCATGTTCTTCTAATTTAAACACGCGCTGAAGTAAGCCCTGACGATTTACAGAGCCAGAATTGGGTGTGCTCATTGATATTTTATTTCCTAAAAGATGAAGTTTTCGCCCTATCCTACCGGAAATCAGAACAAATCGTTATCCTCCAAGGTCAAAAAAGAAAACGATTGCGATGAGCACAATCAATAAGTTATATAACAAAGTTATTATTAACGCCCCTTATTAATTGACTCCGTTTTATTCGTTATTTTTGCAGGGCATCATGTCAAGAATATCAGTGAAAATATCCGCCCATTCATCCTTACCAACTTCCATTAATCCAAAGAAACGTAGGACGAATGCCCCTTCTGTGGCCAGAAAAGCTAAGCGCGCCCGACGCCCTTCTTCCGTCGTTGTATCCAGACCAGCTATACGCTGACTATACCAGGCACGACTTGATTCAAGATGTTCAGGTGTTTGAAGTAAAGCAGCCAGTAAACCTGCTGCTTTTGCAGATGACACTTCATCAGAATGTCGGCTGGCCTCAACATGCGCACGTACTGCTGTCAACGGATCAGGATCTTCCCCGGCTATTGTGCAAAACTGCTCTTGGTAACTCAGTTCCCAACGTTCAAACATCGCATCAATGAGTGCGTCCTTCGTATTGAAACTGTACTGAACCCCACCCTTAGTGATCCCCACCGATTTTGCCACTGCATCAATAGTCAGAGCCGCAGCACCATGTGTTGTCACAATTTGTTCCGCTGCATCCAACAACACTTCCCGGTCAATTGTTTTACGTCGTCCCATTGAAGCCCCCTTTTAATTCAATACGTATGTATTTATAATACTAAGGACTCTGTACCGTCAAGGCTTGAACGGCACAGAATCCCTCAACCATTTTGATGAGTTCTCGCATGAAATCGAATATTCGCTGGCTCGTGCTGGCTGTCATTTCCAGCGCACTTTTTCTAATCGTTATCGACATGACTGTTCTCTATACCGCTTTGCCTCGCCTGACACATGACCTGCGCGCTTCTTCTACCGAAAAACTGTGGATCATGAACGCCTATTCATTGACCATTGCTGGCCTGCTTCCCGGTACAGGAGCGTTAAGTGACCGTTTCGGTGCTAAGAAACTCTTTACTTCCGGGCTGGTTGTATTCGGCATAGCATCACTTATCGCCGCGTTTGCTCCCAATCCTGGCACTTTGATCGGTGCACGAGTGGTACTTGCCATTGGTGCAGCAATGATGATGCCCGCAACGCTGGCAATAGTCCGTCAGGCTTTTGAAGATCCGAATGAACGTGCTCTTGCCATCGGCATCTGGTCAGCGGTTGCTTCGGGTGGAGCGGCGCTTGGCCCCGTTATTGGTGGGATACTGCTCGAATATTACTGGTGGGGCTCTGTCTTCCTGATCAACGTTCCTTTCGTCATCATCGCGTTTATCTTTGCTCCGATCATCATTAACAAAAGTCAAAGTAATCCGAGTCGCTCATTTGACCTGCTTGCTTCTATCCAAATCATGATCGGGCTGATTGGCATTACCTTAGCTATCAAGGAAATGAGTAAACAAGCACCATCACTGGAAACTGCCATGATAGCCAGCGCTATCGGGATTGTTTTTATAGTTATGTTCGTTCGTCGGCAACGTCGTTCATCCACACCAATTATCGACTTTAACCTGTTACGTTCTTACGGCTTCGCCACTGGCGTCGCGACAGCTTTTGTTACCACAGCAGCCCTCGTGGGAGTGGAGCTTGTAATCAGTCAACGGCTTCAACTTGTGGTAGGTTTATCACCTTTACAGGCAGGATTGTTTATCCTGCCTATTCCCTTAGCTTCTTTTGCTGCCGGGCCTTTGGCTGGTATTGCCGTCCCCAGATTTGGCGCAGGAAGAATGATGTGGCTCTCACTCATCTTTGCCGGATTTGGTATTTTTGGCTATCTCATCGGTTTCCAATCCGGCATGTTAGTACAGATCACTACGCTTGCCATGATCGGGTTTGGCATCGGTGCCGCTATGACGGCAGCTTCTACATCCATTATGTTCAATGCTCCTGAGCACAGTGCAGGTACAGCCGCTTCAATTGAAGAAATCGCCTATGAATTTGGTGGTCTGATTGGGATAGCCGTTCTCGGTAGCCTGATGGTAGCGATCTATACGGCCTCATTCACCCTACCGGCCGAGGTTGTCATACCTGAGTCTGTACAGAGTGGCGCGATACAAAATAGTATTGATGAAGCACTTATCGTTGCAGAGAGTTTAAAAGGTGAAGCGGCTTTGTCACTGATCCGGGCAGCAAAACAGGCTTTTGATAGCTCATTCCTATCAGTGTTAACCGTGGCGGGAACATCGTTACTACTAAGCGCTGCGGTGATCGTGCTGTTTGCAAGAAGGCAACACGATTAACTATTATTAGAACCAGCCAAATTATTCGATTCTTTCTGTCGAATAGTTTGGCATCAAAAAGCATTTCAATATTGAATGACTTTCTTCTATTGACTATTTTTTCTGATCATTTTATGCCATGCCCGAAAGCAATGTAATTCCTTAAGGTAGTGACTGTAATATTGGGTATTTAGCATAAAGAATGTCAGTAAAAAATCCACGGCAATAATACACAAAGAGACATTGCTATAATCCAATATACTAGCAATGAATTTTAAACTTATCAGAGAGATAAAGAGTACCAAGAAGAGATAACGTGCTACAGTTAACATCCTGAACCCCAACGTTATTCCCCTATGAGTTAATGAAATGGATAAGAAAGCAAATACTAAAACCAAAGCGACAATAAAAAATAAAATTGGCAGATCATTTTTGTTATCCAAATGAGATAACAATATGAACGTTAGGTCATTTCTACATTGTCCAAGATTTTTTTAATTAACCCCAATTCGTGGAGTCGATAAAAGCAATGCCTGTCGGTTTTCCTTTTAATTGAGTCAGATAACTGGATAAGGGGACCAAAACGGACGGGGCAACGCTGATAAAACGGGTATAACTGAGCAAGGAGGGGAAGTCGCGGTGATGGTATTGCCAGATATGCTCCAAATAAAAGTTTTTAAAATCACGGTAATGCGACCGCTGAAAGAGGATTAAAATTGTCATGATTTCACTGGGATACATGCGGCCTTGTCTGCGGCGCAGGCGGTATCCGTTATCGAGACAAAACTGCGCCCACTGGGGGATGAAAAGACGACAAAAGTCGTCGACATCGCAGAAAATTTCAACTAACTTGTCCATGGCCTGTTCCTCCCCGGAGTCGTTTTAGGCTTTCACCAAAACTTTGCTCCTGGAACAGGCCTCTCGTCAATTTCTTATCCAGAATTCAGGTTAATTAGTAAAATAGTAGAAAATAATGTTATCAGTAATGCTTTTTTCGGAATACCAAAGTCCAATAAATACCGATACTTATTTAATCTCTTTTCTGCCAGTAGACTAGCATCATTTTTTTCTACTCTTTGGTTAAGCGCATCACTTTCTCTAAGTGTATTAGAGAGATTGGTATTTAATACACAATATTGCCAAAACATACTGAAGACATTTATTTTTCTCGAACTGTTATGCAACCCAACAATATCTTCTTCTGAAATTTCAACTATATTTTTTTTCAGAATAGAATTCTTTATTTTAAACCATAGAATTTCTCTCATAGCTTGAGAAAATGTTTCACTATTAATGATTATCCTATTCGAGAGGAAATTGAAGAAAACAATGGTCAACAAATACCATTCGTGGTGCATATAATAGGCAAAGTAATCAAGCAGAATAAGAGTAATTGCCAAAATAATACTGAATGTGTTCAACCCATTCAGTGTTTTTAACGCAAAGAGATTTCCTCTGTAAGCATAAAGTGTCGATAACGAGATTATAGAAATAATAAATATATTGGCAGAACGTTGAAAACGCGCAGCATCAGAAGAAGAATAGAAATTATAAAATACAAAAAGTAATATTACATAAGAAACAGAAATTAGTATCGGAAACAAGGCCATCAATACACTTTCTTCTGAGGAGCGACTGATGGTTATTTTATCTTTAAGCCTAACAATATTTAGCTCATCCAATAGAGAAGAATCACTATTCTCAATTCTATCATCTGTATTTTTATACAAATGTATAATACTTCTGAGTTGCCTGTTTGTTAAAATATTTTTTAAGTTCATATTATTTTTCCAAATTTATTAAATCTTAATATTATTTTTCTCTTTTTTTACTCCTTATTTCTGTAATCATCTTATAATAAGTTGAATATTCAAAATCTTCATACAAATTTCAGTAAAAAACACTTTTCTATTAATAACCATTTTGAAGATAACCTGCTGGTTTTTCATCCACAATAGAAAAAATTGCACCAATAGCATAATTGGCTGATTTAACTATATTTTCAGGATTCCTAATGCTGCCAGTCATTCCACTTCCCAAAAATCCACCAGCAGCAGAAAGAGAATTTATCAAGTGGTTTCGCAAAGTCCTGCGAATTTCTTCTGTTGGATAATGTTTAGGATATTTTCCTCTTGTTATTGCATCTTTTATAGCCTGATTAGAAATGCCGGGATTGTTATATCGTATAATCTCCTCTGTTAACCGTTTTCTTTCATGTCTTGGCATGTTTTTCAACCATTCTGATGCATTACGGGAAGATGTAGACTTCATTATTCTGTAAGTATGGTACGCTTCCTTTAAAGCTGCTGAAAGAAATTCAACTGCAATAAATGCCAATGCAGAGCCACACGAAAGCGCTGTTGATCCAATTTCCCATACCAAACTAGGCTCAGAAACCGTTTTTTTCAACTCTACTTCCAGAGCAACTGTCTCCGACTCTAGATTAAAGATAATAATATGTGTTAACTCTGAAGTAGTTCAGTTTCCACGTCTTTTTGAGGGTCTAACCAAATAACGCTTAGATAACCCATCCGAATAAATAATTCCAGCACCATAAAAATCACGGTGGCAATCCAATGCATCAGCAATAGCCTGAAAATCAATATTAGCAGCACCAGGATGTGTCATCCTCAACTGATGAAAGACACAGTTCGTCCTGCTTTCACATCTTTCTCTGTAAAAGAGAGCAAGCGCAGCAAAGCTTAGAGAAATCCATGTAAGGCCCAAATATAGATATTTCTTTCTGTAGCAGTCCAATTATCATGGACACCAAAATATCATAGGGATAACATTTCAATTGAACAGAAAAAAGGATAGGACACAGAATGGTAACTATAGGATATATAAGTAATGAAGTTTATGATGATAAACAAGGTAAATTTATACCAATTCACTTTTTTTATCCAACACGGGAAATTGAGAAATCAGAAAAGTTCGGACCTTATGATATCTCTGTTGCGATGAACGCCCCAATTTACGGTGTTAAAATACCTTTAATTGTTTTATCCCATGGTAGTGGTAGCTCATCTCTAACTCATCGGGATCTTATGTGCTTACTTGTTAAATCCGGGTATGCCGTATTAGCATTAGAACATCCTGGGAACTGTTATTTTGATGACTCTCTGGCTGGGACATTAGCCAATTTAGAAAACAGGCCCCGACACATCAAATTAATTATTGATCATATCGTTAATAATGAAATGGTGAGTAACCATTTATTAAAAGATAAAATAACATTAATTGGGCATTCAATGGGAGGATATACAGCCCTTGCTATCAGTGGTGGTATACCTGTTGCCATTCCTGATATAACAAGCGGTCAATCGATTGAAGAAATTACCGTTCCGTATGATAACAGAATCTGTTCACTTATATTATTATCTCCAGCATGTGGATGGTTTAATTACAAAGATTCTTTAAATAGAGTCAATGTTCCAATATTATTATTAACTGCGGAAAAAGACCATTTATCTGACATATTGTGTACATCAGTTATTGAAAACCATATTAATGTTATGCATAAAATTGTCACAAATGCAGGGCATCACTCTTTTCAAAGCCCATTTCCATCACATATGAAGAGTATTGATTTTCCTCCGTCACAGGATCCTGCCGGGTTCGACAGGGAAAAATACCAAGCCATATTAAGTGCAGAAATACAATCGTTCCTTTCCGGGATATATCACTAGTAAAAAATCCCATTACAAACATAAAGCTAACAGGTTTCTGAAGAACCATTCACTTGCCGTCTAAATACAATGCGAAGCCTGTCGGGTATACCCCAAAATCGCAAGAATGCGGTTTTCTCACGTCTTACCGAAAAATGACGAGCGACATAGTTAGCGGCTAATTCCAGTGACAAACACATCACAAAATAAACTAACGCAACAAATAAAAAGACTTCCATCGGATAAACCATACTACGGTTATTAACCTGTGTCGCCAAAAATGACAGTTCAGCTACGCCAACAATATAGGCCAATGAAGTGTCTTTGATTAACGCAATCCATTGGTTTATGAACGAAGGCACCATCATACGCAATGCCTGTGGCAGAACGATATACCACAATACTTCCCAACGATTGAAACCCAAAGACAGTCCTGCACGCCATTGACCTTCACCAATCGCCAGAATGCCCGCTTTAACACCATGGGCCAGATAAGCAGACGTGATCAATGCCAGTGCACAAACTACAGTGGTGATTTCAGGTATTTCCATACCCAAAACCACGGGCAACAAGAAATAAGTCCAGAAAATCAGCATAATAACCGGAATAGCACGAAAGAATCCCAATACCGCTGCCAGCAAATTTACCCAAAAACCACGCAACATCGCCAATGCGATTCCTGCCACTGTCCCCAAGGCAATCGAGATCACTCCGGCCATAATACTTATCATCAGTGTCAAAGCTGCGCCTTCCAACGGCCCGTCGGGAAAGGTTCCCAACAGCAAATAGCGCCAGTTTTCTGCTATAACAGTAAAGTCCATATCAGTACCCTCTTGCCAGTATTCTCTGCTGACGCCATTGCCCCCATCCTTCCATCACAGCAATAATGGCGATGTAGAGTACTGTCGCCACGCCAAACGCTTCAAATGTTTGCAGAGACTGTGTTTCTACCTGACGGGAAGCATAGGAAAGTTCAGCGACACCAATCGCCATTGTTAATGATGAATTCTTGACGATAGTCATGTACTGCCCCAAAAGTGGTGGCATAGCAATCTTCAATGCTTGTGGCAGTACGACATGGCGCATGGCCTGCCAGCCAGTTAAACCTAATGCGCGAGCAGCATATTTTTGGCCGCGTCCAACACCCTGCATTCCTGCTCTTAACTCTTCTGCCACAAAAGGTGCGGAGTAAAGTGTCAGGCCGATAAATCCAGCCAGAAACTCAAATGAAGGCCATTCCAAAGTAAAACCTGCAATCGCAGTCTCATGGGAGGTGTTCAGCCAGATCATGGCATCTTGAGGCAAAATCTGGCCGGAAGCGAAATACCAGAAAAATAGTTGTACCAGCAATGGGGTATTGCGGAATACCGAGGTGTACAGCGTAACCAACCAACGCAATGGCTTGATCTGGCTGTCCCGCGCTGCCGCAATGACAAAACCCAGTAAGGTGGAAGAAACAATGGTGCAGGCAGAGATCCATAATGTAATCAAGAACCCTTGCCAGAGCCATTGCAGATATTCAGGAGCCAATAAGTGCTCGTCAATAAATTGCTCAAACATATTATTCACCACATCAACAAATGGCAAAGCCCCGCACAAAGACGAGGCTGGTATCCGATACCATTTTCCCAGACGTATGTTAGTTCGCTGCCTGACTATTTAATGGAGCAAACTTAAAATCACCACGCGGCTGAGCAAATTTTGTGTCAGGGCCAAACCAACGGTTATAAATTTTCTCTGCTTCACCCTCTTTCTCCAGTTTCAACAATGTCTGGTTAACCGCTTCAACCAATCGGGTTTCTCCTTTGGAAGCCGCTACAGCCTGATATTCACGGGTAATACTGAAAGGTGATATTTCAAAATCTGCTTTTTGCGCTTCAGGAACATTTGCCAACAAGCCCACCAGCTTTGCATCATCCTGAGTGATCGCCTGAACATTACCATTTCTCAACGCCGCGAATGCCAGCGGAGTATCGTCATAAGAGATAACTTTCGCAGTTGGATAACGCTCACGCAGCGTAATTTCCTGTACCGTTCCCTTATCCGCACCGATACGCAATTTAGCGATATCATCCGGATTAGTCAGGACACCTTTACGGGCAATGAATTTTTGCCCTGTAGCAAAATAAGGAATGGAGAAATCGACCTGTTTTGCCCGTTCATCGGTGATCGTGAAGTTAGCAGCAATTAAGTCAATTTTCTTGGAAGAGAGTAGTGGAATACGATTTGCGGGATTGGTTGGGCGCAATTGCAGTTTCACACCCAGATCACTGGCGATTGCATTGGCGATATCCACATCATAACCAGCAAGTTTTTTCGTTTTAGGATCGATAAAACCAAAAGGAGGATTACTGTCGAATACCGCAATACGAACCGTACCCACTTTTTTTATATCATCAAGTTTGTCTGCTTTCGCTACGCCAGAAACTAATACCAAACTGGTTAGTAACGCAGTCACTGCCAACCGAGATTGATTGCAGAATTTCATTGGACACCCCTATTATTAATTTGTTAATAATTATTTATTGTCCAATAAAAACTATCAATTTCATCATAGCACCTGAAATAATATAAAACACTATACTTATACCATTTTGGAATAAATCTTTAAAGTGAGCCCCTAACTGCACTGAAGAGAATACCCATGTTTCATAGTCATAAAAATTATTCATCTTTAGTAAGCAATTCTTCCAGTTTATCGCCCCCAACATGGCGAAAATCCTGTCCTTTGACGTAATAGAAGATAAATTCACAAATGTTCTGACAACGATCGCCGATACGTTCAATAGAACGGGCACATAAAAGCGCGGTCATGATGCTTGGAATAGTACGTGGATCTTCCATCATGTAAGTCATCAACTGGCGCACAATGCCTTCATATTCCTGATCTACTTTTTTATCTTCACGATAGATACGGATGGCTTCTTGCAAATCCATACGGGCAAAAGCATCCAATACATCATGCAGCATCCGGATGGTATTCCGGCCCAAAGATTCCAGACTGACCAGCAATGGTTGCTGTTGATGAGAAAATTTCTCCAGCGCCGTCTGACAAATTTTATTCGCAACATCACCAATACGCTCCAGCTCGGCAATGGTCTTTGAGATAACCATTATCAGGCGCAGATCACTTGCTGCGGGCTGACGTTTGGCAATGATACGAACACAGGCTTCGTCTATCGCCACTTCCATCATATTGACCTTCTGGTCGTCTTCAATGACTTGTTGGGCTAACTGTTTATCCTGATTGTGCATTGCCAGAATCGCTTTACTGAGCTGCTCTTCTACCAATCCCCCCATTGCCATTAATTCAGTACGGATATGTTCCAGTTCAGCATTGAACTGACCAGAAATGTGCTTACCGAAATTCAGGTTGTCCATCTTTACGCTACCTCGTATCTGCTCATATCAACCATAACGACCAGTAATATAATCTTCGGTCTGTTTCATTTTCGGTGTGGTGAACAAGATGTCAGTGTCACTGAACTCAATCAACTCACCGAGGTACATAAAAGCCGTATAATCAGAACAACGTGCCGCCTGCTGCATATTGTGTGTAACGATCACTACGGTATATTCCGATTTCAGTTCACTGATCAGTTCCTCAATACGTCCTGTAGAAATTGGGTCGAGCGCAGAGCAAGGTTCATCCAGCAACAAAACTTCCGGGCGGATAGCGATAGCACGGGCAATACACAAACGCTGCTGCTGACCACCAGACAGGCTGTAACCACTCTGGTGTAACTTGTCTTTGGTTTCGTTCCATAATGCAGCTTTTGTCAGCGCCCATCGGACTCGCTCATCCATCTCGGCCCTTGAAAGTTTTTCAAACAAACGCACGCCAAAAGCGATATTGTCGTAAATCGACATCGGAAAGGGCGTCGGCTTTTGAAAAACCATGCCTACTTTGGCTCGTAACAAGGCAATATCCTGTTTATCGGTCAGAATATTCGTTTCATCCAGCAGGATCTCGCCTTCTGCCTTCTGTTCTCCATACAGTTCATACATTTTGTTAAAAGTACGCAGTAATGTTGATTTGCCACATCCCGACGGGCCAATGAAAGCAGTAACTTTATTCTGTGCAATATCCAACGTGATATTTTTCAGTGCATGGAATTTGCCATAATAGAAATTCAGATTTCGTACCTGAATCTTACTTCCTGCAACATCATTGGCTTTACTCATCAACGCTTCTCTCTTCAATATCAGTACCTCTAATATCAGAATTTTTTCTTGGCAAATAACAACCGCGCCAAAATATTAATCAACAGTACACACAAGGTAATCAGTAAAACCCCGGCCCACGCCAGTTGTTGCCAGTCAGAGAAGGGACTCATAGCAAATTTGAATATGGTGACAGGCAGATTAGCAATGGGTTGACTGAGGTTAGTGCTCCAGAACTGGTTGGAAAGCGAAGTGAATAACAATGGGGCGGTTTCTCCTGCAATACGGGCGATGGCCAGTAACATACCCGTAATAATACCTGATATTGAGGCTTTCAACGTAATAGCGGAGATCATTTTCCATTTCGGGGTTCCTAGTGCATAAGCTGCTTCACGCAGGTTATCCGGCACCAGTTTCAACATATTTTCCGTTGTACGGATAACAATCGGGATTTGTAACAGAGCCAGCGCGATAACCCCTGCCCAACCGGAGAAATGCTGCATTTTCGTCACAACTACCGTGTAAACAAACAACCCTACAACAATGGAAGGGGCAGAAAGCAGGATATCATTGATAAAGCGGATCACCTCAGCCAACGGAGAACGACGGCCATACTCAGCAAGATAAATACCCGCCATAATTCCCAATGGCGTACCGAACACCGTTGCCCAGAAGATCAGGAGTCCACTGCCAACAATAGCGTTTGCCAACCCGCCTCCTTCTGTGTTGGGCGGTGGCGTCATTTCGGTAAATAACGCCAGAGACATACCATCAATGCCTTTAGTGATTGTGGAGATTAAAATCCAAATCAGCCAGAACAAACCGAACGCCATTGTTGCCATAGACAGAAACAGGGCGAGATGATTTTTCCGACGCCGCCAGGCTTGTAACCTATGGCGTTTATCAATTCTTACCATTTCAACGCCCCTCGTTCCTGGACAGATGCATGATCATCAATTTTGATAACGCGAGAACAATAAAAGTGATCACAAATAAAATCAGCCCCAGTTCCATCAATGCAGAGGTATGCAGACCAGATTCCGCTTCGGCAAATTCATTTGCCAATGCCGAAGTAATGCTGTTTCCGGGCATATAGAGGGAGAAACTGTTCAGTTGATAGGTATTGCCGATAATAAAAGTCACTGCCATGGTTTCTCCCAGTGCACGCCCCAGGCCCAACATCACACCGCCGATTACCCCATTTTTGGTGTAAGGCAGTACGATATGCCAAATCACTTCCCATGTTGTACAGCCAATCCCATAAGCCGACTCTTTCATCATAACGGGAGTTTGTTCAAAAACATCGCGCATCACAGAAGCAATATAGGGAATAATCATGATGGCAAGAATAATGCCCGCAGCCAGAATACCGATGCCGAAAGCCGGGCCGGAAAACAGTTCTCCTACGACAGGAATACTCGACAACACATCACCGACAGGTTGCTGGAAATAGGTGGCAAAAAGCGGGGCAAAGACAAATAGCCCCCACATGCCATAAACGATACTGGGGATCGCCGCCAATAATTCAATTGCCACACCAAGCGGCCGTTTTAGCCAGTTTGGTGCCAGCTCTGTCAAAAACAAAGCGATACCAAAACTAACCGGAACGGCAATAATCAGGGCAATCAATGAAGTCACTAATGTGCCATAAATCGGGACCAGGGCGCTGAAAATCCCCGCAGGTGCATCCCAATCTTTATTCCATAGAAAAGCAAAACCAAATGTCTGCATACTCGGCCAGGCAGCGATAAGCAGCGAGATGATAATGCCTCCCAGTAGAAATAACGTCATCAAGGCCGCCAGCCTGACTAGCACACTGAAAATAATATCACCGTGCTTACCAGGTGCTTTCTGTACTGTCTTATGCATGGTTTTTCTATGTATAGTCTTATGTTCGACCATGCGCTCAATTCCCATTTGGGTTATTTCCCTTCAATAGCATCGCTAATACAACGAATGGTTAATACAAGGCATTGCCGTGCTTATCTTTTATGTCATTTTTCCAAGCTGCACGTACTTGTTCAATGACGGTTTTTGGCAACACAGCATAATCCAGCGCTTTCGCTTGCTCGCCGCCTTTTTCATAGGCCCAGTCAAAGAATTTCAGAATTTCTGTCCCATGTGTGGCATTTTTCTGCTGTTTATGGATTAGGATGAATGTTGTTGAAGTGATCGGCCAAGCATTTTCGCCGGGCTGATTCGTCAAATCCTGTGCAAAACTTTTGTCCCAATCCGCCCCTTTTGCTGCTGCACTGAAATTAGTTTCGGTAGGAGCGATAACTTTTCCATCAGCGGCTACCAACTTGGTATAGGCGAGGTTATTTTGCTTCGCATAAGCATATTCAACATAACCAATGGAACCAGGCAAACGCTGGACAAACGCAGCAATGCCATCATTACCTTTACCACCCAGTCCGATCGGCCATTTCACTGTAGAACCTGCCCCGACTTTTGCTTTCCAGTCACTGTTTACTTTGGACAGGTAGCTGGTGAAAACAAAGGAAGTACCAGAACCATCCGCACGGCGTACCACCGCAATATTTTGATCAGGTAGTTTGAGATTCGGATTCAATTTCGCAATGACGGGATCATTCCATTTTTTGATGGTTCCCAAATAGATGTCACCGAGAGTTTTGCCATCTAACACCAATTGACCGGATTTGATACCTGGAAGATTCACTACCAGCACAATGCCACCAATTACGGTCGGAAACTGGAACAAACCTTCAGAAGCCAGTTTGTCATCAGCAAGTGGGGCATCTGATGCACCAAAATCAACGGTGTTGGCAATAATCTGTTTCACACCACCAGAAGAACCAATCCCCTGATAATTGATTTTATTACCGGTTTCTTTTTGATAAGAATCTGCCCACTTGGTATATACCGGTGCCGGGAATGTCGCACCGGCTCCCGTCAAGCTGGTAGGTGCAACAAATGTAGTTGCAGCAAATGAAGACAAAGACGTCACAGCAAATACTGTTGCCATGATGCCTGCCACGGTGATACGTATTGATTTCATACACCCTCCTGCTGAGATACACATCATTCATTAAAAACAACTTTCAACAACGTCAACAATCTAGTTTTTAGGTAAAAATTGGTTCAGGAAGGAAAAATAAGTCAACTTAATGACATTAAAATGTATAAATTATGACATTTTTATGACAGCCATTCATAAATTCCCGCTATTATTGCATTCATACTCATATCTCATAGCCTGAATTTCACCAATTCAATGTCATGACTTGTTATCTACCGGGCTGTTCATAATACATGTAAGATTTTGGCATAGCGTATTTTCAAACGCTGACAGGAACTGGCTTCATATTTAATCCTGTTTTGAATATTTATTTTCAATTGAAAATATAGTGTTCAGGAGTTATATCAAAGTAAGCGGGTTCTCTATTTCACAGATAAGCGGAACGTTATTCCATCAAGAGGAAATATTGTTACGTTGCGGAGCATGAGTTTTTTAACGTTTTCATGACGGTGGCTGTTGCGACTTTCAGGACTCGAACGGTGTCACGAATTCCCCCGTTATTCATCGCCATGTCGACAATCTGCTTTTTAACACCGGGTTTGCAAGCTTGATAGGTGTATTCCAACTGAAAGACCTTACAACAAGCATAGCAGCGATAGCGAGGATGTCCGCCATGTCCTTTGACATGTTCTGATTTGTGACAATAACGGCAATAGACGTCAGCTTTAGCCATGCTTCACCCTTAAAAAGCCGGAAACATATCACAATAACTAACCATTTAATACATAACCTGCATGACTTTTCATTGCCATATTTATAGAAATTTTTACAAGAAAACACCAATTAATTAATAATGTAAATTATATTGATAATCATTTCTATTTAAAATATTGTAACGCCATTTTCCTTCTCAGGATCTCATATCTCTTCCTGATGAACGTTTTGTCAAATTGGATTTCCGGCGCCGCCTGTAAGCAGCACAAATTAATTGTTATTAAATATTTTTATAAGGCAAATCAGACGGTGTTTGATTATGTTTAAAATAAGAAGAAAAAAACTTGTGGTGAAAACCCTCGCCAGACACACAGGGTTTGGGTTTCAGGCGGCACTGTTTTCAACACCCACGTTATCTGACGGGGCATATGCAGCTAGCGGTGGGGAAAAGAACATGAGGGATACCGCCGCGGAGCTGAAAAGCGTAACGCTACCAATGAAAGGGATTGTAGTGAAAGGTCGCGTATCAGTCACCAAAACGGCGATTCTACTTCTCAAAACACAGCAGACAATCTCCGTGGTTACTCGTGACCAGATGGATCACCAAAAAACGGCTTTCATATCCAACGCACTAAATTACACCAAAAGTGCCTTCACCCATTATCTAGGTTCATCTAACCGCAACGATGAAGTCGTAATCCGCCTCTTTTGCTACATAACACGCAATGATCTAAGAGAAAATGCTTCCAACCTGAAAGGCGCATCCGTGCAGTTTAACGTCAACAACCTCACCATGTCGCCTTCTGCTGCAGAAAAGAGACGTGTTTCTACAGCTACGGCCACGGCATGTTCTCCATGGTCAGCTATAGCTGATAACACTCGGTATCCAGCACCACTGGCGGCTCACTCTCACATTGCCGTCGGTATTTTCCCCTCCGGAAGGGGGAAAAAGCTAGCCCCTACACCAACAAGAGGAACCTGATTTTGTCTGGTATCACCAACAACCTTCTTCCACTAACATTGCAAGAAGATGACTTTATCTTTCTATCGCCCCACAAAAGCCTGCTCGCCCGGGGATGCCTCGCCACCTTGACACATCCCGCTGCATCCGGACATCACGTCGAGGGCGAGTTCCAGCAGAAGGTACAACAGTTGTTTCGTCAAGCTGAGCAGGCCGGGGTAGAAAATCCCATTGTCGTGGGGGCTATTCCGTTTGATAAGCGTCAACCCTGTTCACTGTTTATTCCACAGACCTGCTACTGGTTCGATCGCTACGCCTTTAATCTTTCTGACTCTCCGGTGCAGGTGGAGGGCCAAGCTCACTACATTCCAGATCATGATGCGTTTTGCGCCATGGTGGAGAGCGCCCTGAATCCGCTACGTATCGGTGCACTGAATAAAGTGGTGCTGTCGCGTCTGCTACAGATTGAAAGCATCCCCCCGCTTAGCGCTCTAAGCCTATGGCTGCAACTCAACAAACAGAATCCGGAGAGCTACAACTTTCACTTACCGCTGGCGGATGGCATTCTGATTGGTGCCAGCCCTGAACTGCTGCTACGTAAGGAGGGCAAGATCCTGCGCTCCTGTCCTCTTGCCGGCTCAGCACGGCGAGGCGACGATGACGCCAGTGACAGAAATGCCAGGGAAAAGCTGTTGGCCTCCGGAAAGGATCTCCACGAGCATCTGGTGGTCACGGAGGCTATCCGTCGCCAGTTGACAGATCTCTGTTGGTCTCTGACGATCCCAGAACCCTCGCTGCTCAGCACGCCTACGCTCTGGCATCTCGCTACTGAGATTCAGGGTATAGTGAACAATGATCGCGATAACGCGCTGTCTCTTGCCTGCCTACTTCATCCCACGCCCGCATTATGCGGCGCTCCTTATACCTTATCCCGCAGCCTGATCGGCGAGCTGGAGCCATTCGACCGCGGCTGGTTTGGCGGTATTGTCGGCTGGTGTGACGCCCGCGGAGACGGGGAATGGGTTGTGGCGATCCGCTGCGGCAAAGTTCAGCCTCATCAGATTGAGCTATTCGCCGGCGCCGGCATCGTTCCGGACTCTGTTCCGGAAAACGAATGGCTGGAAACCTGCACCAAATTTAACACCATGCTGAGTGCACTTGGTTTTGCAACGCAACAGGAGCAGACATTATGATTGAATTCAACCGCTGGCCTCAGGATCTGGCTGAACGTTATCGCCTGAAAGGGTACTGGATTGATCGCCCGTTGAGCGATATTCTCGATATTCACCGCGAGAACGATGCCGTGGCACTATTCTGCGGGGAGCGGTGCTGGAGCTATCGAGAGCTTAATGAAGCAGTAAACCGGCTCGCCGCCGCCTTGCACCGACGCGGCGTGCGTCAGAGACAAACCGCGCTGGTGCAGCTTGGCAACGAGGCTGAGTTTTATATCGTCTTTTTTGCCTTACTGCGCCTGGGTGTCACGCCGGTTAATGCGCTTTATAGCCACCAGAGCAGCGAATTAACTGCGTATGCGCTCCAGATTACGCCAGAGATACTCATTGCCGATCGCCAGCATCGCCAGTTTCATGATGATGCTCTTATTGATCTTCTGGTCGCCAAGTGCCCGAAACTGAATATAGTGGTGCTTCACCATGAGGCTTCAGATTCGAACCGTTCGCTTTCACGCCTGATATCGGAAGAGCCGGGAGACTTCACGCCCACACCAACGCCAGCGGATGAGGTCGCATTTTTCCAGCTTTCCGGCGGCAGCACTGGCACCCCCAAGCTGATTCCTCGCACCCACAACGACTACTATTACAGTATCCGCGCCAGCAATCCGATCTGCGACATCAGCAGTAAAACCCGGTATCTCTGCGCACTGCCAGCCGCACACAACTATCCTATGAGTTCACCGGGCGCGCTGGGCGTATTTTATGCAGGTGGTCAGGTCATTCTCGTCCCCGATCCAAGCCCGGACGGATGTTTTCCGGTCATAGCCCGTCATCAGATCAATATTACCGCTCTGGTGCCACCTGCGGTCAGCATCTGGCTGGAATATGCCAATATCAGAGGTCACGTTAACGAACTCTCCAGTCTGAAAGTGATGCAGGTCGGTGGTGCTCCTTTGGGAGAAACGCTGGCCAGACGCATTCCAGAGGAGCTGGGCTGCCAGCTTCAACAGGTATTTGGTATGGCAGAAGGTCTGGTGAACTACACCCGACTAGACGATGACGACGCGCATACCTTCACAACTCAGGGCTGCCCCATCAGTGAGGATGATGAGGTATGGGTCGCAAACCGAGAAGGTCTCCCGGTGCCACACGGAGAGCCTGGATTGCTGATGACCCGAGGCCCATACACCTTTCGAGGCTATTACCGAAGCCCAGAACATAACCAGATGGTGTTCAACAGTAACGGGTTTTATTGTTCTGGCGACGTAGTCATTCAGCTTCCCGACGGATATCTGAAAGTAGTTGGACGTGAGAAGGATCAAATAAATCGTGGTGGCGAAAAAATTGCCGCTGAAGAGGTTGAACACCTGTTGCTGCGCCACCCAACGGTGGTGCACGCCGCATTGGTCGCTATTCCTGACTGTCTAATGGGCGAGAAAACCTGCGCCTATGTGGTAACGCGCGAATGCGAATCCGTGAAACCAGCCGTGCTACGCCGCTGGCTACGCGAGCAGGGTATAGCCGATTACAAGATCCCTGATCGTTTTGAAAGCCTACCTGAGCTGCCGCTCACTCCGGTAGGAAAAATCAACAAACAGGCGTTACGTGCACTTGCCAGCGCCGCCTTAGAAAATTGAGGAAATACGCCATGAGCATTCCTAAACTTCAAGACTATACCCTGCCCGATGAAACTGCCTTACCTGCCAATAAAGTCGAGTGGAGGTTGGAGCCGCAACGCGCCGCTTTGCTGATTCACGATATGCAGGAATATTTCCTCAACTTCTGGGGAGAGGAGAGCAAAATGATTCAGCAGGTTATCGACAACATAGCTACTCTACGCGCACGTTGCTATGAGCTCGGCATCCCCGTGTTTTACACAGCACAGCCGAACCAACAAAACGACGTCGATCGAGCGCTACTGAATGATATGTGGGGGCCTGGCCTGAACCACTATCCAGAACAACAAAAAATCGCGGCAGCACTGTCCCCCAAACTGGGGGACACTGTATTGGTGAAATGGCGCTACAGCGCGTTTCAACGTTCTGACCTGGAAAACCATCTGCAAGAACGCAAGCGTGACCAGCTTATGATCTGCGGCGTGTACGCGCATATCGGCTGTCTAACCACTGCCACTGATGCCTTTATGCGCGATATACAGGCTTTTATGATAAGCGATGCGCTGGCAGACTTCAGCCGGGAAGAGCATATGATGGCGCTCCGCTATACTGCGGGCCGTTCCGGACGGGTATTGAGTACCTCTATGGCGCTGTCAGCGCTCGTCCCTCCCGCAGCAGAAAATAGATGGGATCGCGAACGTCTGCTTGCCATACTGCAACCCGCACTGGACGAAGATGCACACGACATTGATGATGACGAAAACCTGCTTGATTACGGCTTAGACTCGCTACGTACAATGTCTTTCGTCTCAAAGTGCCGCCATGAAGGGTACGAAATTGATTTTATCACGCTGATGAAACAACCAACGTTACGAAACTGGCTCGCACTGCTGAACAACGATCTGGAAGAGAAATGAACGAATTCAAGGGAAAAACCGTCTGGGTGACGGGAGCAGGGAGCGGTATCGGCTCCCGAACAGCCGTCCGTTTTCACGAGGCAGGAGCCAGGGTTTTTGGATTCGATCTAAAGTTTCCTGATTCAATGCCGTTCGAGACGCTCATTCTGGATGTCAGCGATGCTCATGCGGTGCAAAAAACCTGCCCTCCATTGCTGAAAGCAAATGGGCTGGATGTGCTGGTTAACGGTGCGGGAATTCTGCGCCTCGGCTCCGCAGAAACGTTAAGCCGTGAAGACTGGGAAAGCTCAATCAACGTTAATGCAGGCTCAGCATTCAATCTGTTTAAAATCCTCATTCCACACTTCCAGCATCAGCGCAGCGGCAATATCGTCTCGATAGCCTCCAATGCAGCCCACGTGCCACGCGTTAATATGGCAGTTTACTGCGCTTCTAAGGCTGCGATGCGTAGCTTGTGCCTGAGTGTGGGGCTGGAACTGGCACCTTTTGGGGTACGATGTAACATTGTTTCACCCGGTTCCACATTGACTCCAATGC
Source organism: Xenorhabdus siamensis (assembly GCF_037996745.1). Classification (NCBI taxonomy): domain Bacteria; kingdom Pseudomonadati; phylum Pseudomonadota; class Gammaproteobacteria; order Enterobacterales; family Morganellaceae; genus Xenorhabdus; species Xenorhabdus siamensis. Next base: position 272,842 of record NZ_JBBMXE010000005.1, on the reverse strand, counting down.
TGGAGGGAATGCTTAACGATGATATGGCACATCAACGTCTGATTAATGGTCTTACCGAACAATTTAAGCTCGGCATTCCACTCGGAAAAATTGCCCAGCCCGACGAAATAGCCAACGTCATTTTGTTTTTGGCCTCCGACAAAGCAAGCCACATAACATTACAGGATATTGTCATTGATGGAGGCGCTACGCTCGGTGCCTGATAAACCGAATGTTTAAATCTGTTTACCTGTATGCCACTATAAGAAACGGAAAGACTATAATTCCATGGAATGGGTAACTAACCCCAATTCCGCTTAAGCTATTACTGAAATATCTTCTTCTGAGTAGAAAATTTTCAGTGATGGCTTTTTCTCTTTAAGGCAGTAAGCAATCAATCCCGTTAAAATGGTTAACAAAAAACCGGTTATACTTCGGTGACGAGAATGTTCTAATTGAGAGCCGTTTTTTAATTGTCCATTAATCGTTTCAATGATAAAACGCTTTTTAAGCATAACCTTATCCCACTCAGCCAGTGCAAGCGCTTTCATGTTGCGGCGCTTTTTCGTGATAAAGGTGATATCCGTTTTAGCTAAATCATCCGCCAATTCCTGACTCAGATATCCTTTGTCGCCGTAAAGAGAACCCGTGAGATCTTTTGATAATTCGCGTACAGGCTCCCTATCATCCACATTACCCGGGGTCACTTTAAGCGCTAAAATTTCGCCCAGATGGTTAATAATCAGGTGTAATTTGAACCCATAGAACCATCCCATTGAGGTTTTTCCGCGTTGCGCTATGCCCTGAAAGACCTTATGACGAGGAATACGGATGTTATGACAAACGCGCAAACTCGTGGAGTCGATAAAAGCAATGCCTGTCGGTTTTCCTTTTAATTGAGTCAGATAACTGGATAAGGGGACCAAAACGGACGGGGCAACGCTGATAAAACGGGTATAACTGAGCAAGGAGGGGAAGTCGCGGTGATGGTATTGCCAGATATGCTCCAAATAAAAGTTTTTAAAATCACGGTAATGCGACCGCTGAAAGAGGATTAAAATTGTCATGATTTCACTGGGATACATGCGGCCTTGTCTGCGGCGCAGGCGGTATCCGTTATCGAGACAAAACTGCGCCCACTGGGGGATGAAAAGACGACAAAAGTCGTCGACATCGCAGAAAATTTCAACTAACTTGTCCATGGCCTGTTCCTCCCCGGAGTCGTTTTAGGCTTTCACCAAAACTTTGCTCCTGGAACAGGCCTCTCGTCAATTTCTTATCCAGAATTCAGGTTAACTATTAAAAATTTAAACTAAACACTAGTTAAAGGAAAGGAATATAACATGAGCCATATTGCAGCATTGAGAAAAGTCAACAATTTAAAACAAGAATTTGATTTAATAGAAGAAATCTGGTCACCAAAGGTGATAGCTCAAACAAACGAATATAAGATAATCATATTGCTCGCTAAGGGTGACTTTATATGGCACACACATGAAGATGAAGACAAGGTGTTTATGGTTATTGAAGGTGAACTCCGTATAGATTTTAAAAATGATCACGTAATAATAAAGCAAGGTGAGTTTTTTGTGGTGCCTAAAGGGGAAGAAAGTAAGCCTTCGTCTAAAGAATTAACCAAGCTGCTATTAATAGAACCCTATGTAGTCACAAATTCAGGCCAATAAATTTTTAATAAAAATTGTCAGGTTGTGAATTCAGATAATAAATACCACATGTGATTTGAGATAATGCAGGGGGAGCTGAATAGCTCCCCCTGTTTCTACCACCGACGAACCGGCGTAGCCGATGCTAATTTTTTAGAAGCGTACTTTCATACCGATACCCACTTCACGCGGCTCCAGCATGTATCCTGAAATTCCACCTGCACGAGTATTTTGTTTGTATGTTGGCACCCGTTTGTCAAAGATGTTATTGCCGTAAACAAAGAGTTCCAGATAGTTGGTCGGATTATAGGATAAACGGAGATTGGACACTAAATAGGCACTGACTCGCAACTTGGGATCGTTCTGATCATTGGAGAAGTAATGATCCATGTAACGAAGATCGTTACTCAAACGAACTTTTTCGGTGATATTCCAGTCAACACCAACGTTAAACATATAGCCAGGCGCTTTAGCGAATTGTTTTCCTTCAAACGAGTTGCCGCGATAATCAGCGAATTTTTTGATTTCGGTATGAAGTAATCCAAGCCCACCACGTAAGCGAAGGTTGTCCAGCGCCTGATAATCGGCTCCCAGCTCAAGTCCATAGGTTACCGCGTTGTCGGCGTTGACAAGGATAGAACCGTTCGGTCTGTCTTTCGTATAATCCGTTACAGCACTCTGGAACCCCTTATAATCTGTATAAAAGATATTACCGGTTACCAGTAATCGGTTATTGAACGCGCTACCACGCGCAAACAACTCGTAATTCCAAGCCTTCTCCGGAGCGAAGGTGTAATAGGAATTCCCAGAGAAATTCACACCTGTACCGCCCGGCCCATAGCCTTTGCTTACCAGTGTACCGACGGTTATATCGTTAGTAATATCATAGGTGAGAGAAACTTTTGGCAGAACAGCATGGAACCCTTTACTATATGCATGATAGACGCCAGGCACATAGCTGGTGACCCCTTCATGCTTGACTTGGTCATACTGATAACGCAAACCGCCAGTCAGAGACCATTTTTCCGCAAAACGCCTCGTCGCTTCTGAGAAAAGACCAACACTAGTATTAGTCAGATCGGCGTCAGCCTTGCCCAGCGAATTATCAAGCACATTCGTGGCCTTATCACGCGAGTAATAGAGACCTGTCACTCCACTCCAGGTTGAATATTCATCACCGAAGTTCAAACGCATTTCATTGGAAACATTATTCGAATCGCGATTGGCAATACCTGGAAACTGATTTGTGAAAGTGTAGCGGTACTTCGATACAGAATATTGGAGCTGGTTGGAGAGCACCATATCGTTTTCGAACGTATATTGAAGATCTAAGATACCGACATCACTGTTAGTTTTGGCTCTGTCAAGGTTTAGCGTCTCATTTTTCAAATCACGGTAGGGCAATGACGCCAACTCACTGTCAGGATTTTTTGCTGCCATATGGGAGTAAGTCAGTTTGGCCAACCAAGGGCTATCCAGCGGTTGCCAAAGTGCCTTCACACGGACATCCAGATTTTCGAAATCTTTGTTCTTATCAGAATCGAAGAAACCGGGATTGGTATATTTAATGAACGTATTTCTGCCGCTGTAATCCATGGCGAGACGTACTGCGAGATCGTCTGTCAATGGGCTATTGACAGTAAAGGAAGCACGTTTGTTTTGGCGGCTTCCGTACAAAATCTGCCCATCGAATTCGGGGGTAAAGGTGGGATCGTTAGTTTTGACAATCACCGCACCGGCGATGCTATTTGCCCCCTGTGTCGTCGTTTGTGGGCCACGGAATACTTCTACTGAATTGACGTCCCAAACAGGCCCTCTCCCCAAACTAAACTCTGCGGAGCTGATATAGCGCCCATCAACACTGATAGTCGCTCGCGGTATAGGTTTGGAAAGAAAAGTATTCCCTCCTACGAGAGGCCCGTTTGTCTCAATACCGCGAATACTCGGCGCACTTGTATTGCTGGTATAAAGCACATTGGGTTTACCCTGCAAAATATCAACGAGGGTTGTCGCCTCAGGCTTACTCTGTATCTCCTGCCCGGAGATAACCGTGACTGAGCTTGACGTTCTCTGCAGAGATCTTTCTGTTTTTTCACCCGTTACCGTGATGACATCGGCCTCATCGCTCCCCGTTTTGTTTTTCTCTGCTTGAGTCAAAGCGGTAGCTTGGCCCCCTAAGGATGATAAGGAAAACAAAATCGCACTGCTAAGTAACACTTTTCTGCGTGAAAAAAGCAGATTCCCCATCTTTATACCAATAGGCGTGACCGTCTTTATGGACATGATTATCATTATCATTATCATTATCATTAATATTCACAGGATGCCAAATATTATGTTAATCTCCCTATTTGTCAATTGCATATTTGTCAGTTCGCTCCAAATACAGCAGCCACTGCAACGCACGTCCTGCGGGCAGCATTAGTCCCCCTATGTGGCATTTAATGGATATTGGCTCGTATTAATGCATTGTAAAAAAAGACTGTTCAGTTTGATAAAACGAGAAAATCCATGTTGAATATTGATTCAGGAAAATCATCGCACATATCCGTATCCCGTTATGAAGAACATATCTGGCTGCTACAGCAACAGAATCCTGGCCGAATTCTCAAGCAGCTCTCAGCCTGGCGGCTTCATGACAATGTTAATATTTCAATGATGGTACATGCTATTCAGACTGTTATTGAGGCAATACCGGATCTGAACGTACGCTATGAGTTAAATGATGACGGTGAGTTGCATAAAACCCGAATCGTGGGCTGGCAAGCCTGCCTTGAGTTTTTCCATGCCAGCTCACATACAGACATGATCAATCAGATGCTAGCTGTGCAAGCAGATGCTTGGGTTCCTGAACAACATCCACCCTTTAAGATTTTAATAATACAAAAAAATAATGAAGTTGTTTTATCTCTTATTTTGCACGAGATATTGGCACAAACTTGTCATGAAAACGAGATACTCGAAATACTGATCCGCGCCTATGCCGGTCACTGGGTAGAACCCCCATCCCTAAAACGTGTCTCCTTACTACCTTTCGACGGAAAGCCGACTTCTCTCATATCCTGGCTGCGCTGTTGCAACAGTGAGAACAGCATCATTCATTCCTCTTTTGGTGTAACAGCCGGCTTGAGTAAAGATCGGCTTGCACTGCGTTGGAAAACAGGACTTAAAATTAATGAGCTGAAAACGTCTCTTCCTCACGACAAACTGACCCACTGTGTGTCGGCTATGATTTCAGCCAGATTTGCCCAATTCATTGGCCTGCTCGGCGATCAAGATAAGATTGCACTTTGTCTGTTACAGTCGGACGGTTTCCGCCGCATTATTATCGAGTGTGACATGGCGGAAACACAGATCATCAAATCCGTCATGGATAGGCTTCAGGCGCAACCAGACGAAGACAATCTTCTCTCCGGTGCTCCCGTAACAGGGAGTGATGAGTCCTGGGTATATGTTCGGTTGCTATCTCGTCCGAACGGCCTAGTTGGACAACAGAGCTTACTGAGCCAGCCTATCCTATTGCCAACCTATGAAATGCGGCCCGATTTTGAACTAGCAACAGAGTGTGAAGGTACAGAGGAAATTAGCCTTGTATTAACAACTGGTCAGGCGATTTCCAGTCATGCCGGCGAGTTCCTGCTAAATCGTTTTGTGGCATTTATTACAAGTGGTGAAGATGCTATTGCGGGTTTAGTCACGAAATCTGTGTCTGGCACGGCTGTGCATTCCGTTCACAACGCCCCCGGCAAGGAGATCTCCGCTGACACTGATGAAATAGCAGCGATCATATTGTCAGAGTTCCGTGAAACGTTGGCCGTTACAGATATGACGCTGGATGATGATTTTTTTGACTGTGGCGGCCATTCTCTGCTGGCAACGCGCATTATCGGTAAACTGCTTAGCACGCACGGGCTGGAAGTGCACTTCGGTGATTTCTTCAGCCACCCTTCAGCTGCCGCCTTGGCATCACGCGCAGTGATAATAAATCAGAGCAAGGACGCGGAGCCTTCGGCGCAGACACAAAACGATCATTTGATGGCGCCCTTGGCACTCGCACAAACCTCTCTTTGGAATGCCTATAACGCTTATGAATTTGGCACTATCTTTAACCTGCCATTCGCGCTGGACTTTCTTGATGAGGTTGACGAAACGCTCCTTGAGCAGGCTTTTTCTGATCTTATCGAGCGTCATCCTAGCTTGCGCACCCGATTCCAAGTTCAAAATGGTGAGGCCTGTCAACAGATTGTCGCCATGTCGGACGTGACCAATGATAAGTGGTTCTGGCGCAGTCACGAAAGCAAAGGTGTACATCTTGATGACGAAGCTGCCTATAAGTTCGATCTTTCCCAAGAATTGCCGATCAGAATACGGCTGATCCGCAATCCAGAAACCGGACGTCAAATATTGTCATTCCTCGTTCATCATATGGTTATTGATGAATGGTCGTTGAACGTTCTGATGGAGGAACTTGCCCAGGCTTATTTAGCGCGTTCTACAGGTATGGCTCCTGTGTGGAAAAAACCCGCATTGTCATTCCATAAGTTTGCTCAGCAACAGCGGGCAGATGGCTTTAATCAAAAGCATCTCGATTACTGGACTAACATGTTACGTGATGCAACGCGCGGGTTAGAACTCGCCTTATCTGACAACCGGAAGACTATCGCTGCGCATGAAAGTTCGTCAGAAGCCGGCTGGATTGAGTACAAACCTAAACCTGAAATCACTCATCGTCTTTATTCCTTTGCTCGGCAAAATAATGCATCCCTGTTCAGTGTCGTCTACGCTGCCATTGCGCTTTCGCTGCACAAGCTTGGCAATCTGAAGGATATCGTGATAGGTACTTCTGCGTCGGGTCGTACCGATCCCAATACCTATGAAACAGTAGGCTATTTTACCACTATGGTTGCTCATCGGTTGCAGTTCTATCCAGAAAAACCCGTCGTCACACTGATCGAAGACACCAGAGATACTATCAATAATTCAATGCCGTATGCAGATGTACCGCTCGATATTATTCAACAATCGTTGGGGATGACACCTGAAGATGGTCTAATCTTCGACGTTTATATTCAGATTCATGCCAATAATGCGCTGAATGGCGCCCTTAAAACCCCGTCTGGCAACGATATACGCTATCGGCAAATCGATCCCGATAAAAAAGAATCCATGTTCGGTCTTCAATTCGAGATCATGGAGGATGTCATTGATGGAGAAAGAATAATGCGACTGGTGATAACTTACCGTGCGGATCGTTATCCTGAAGAACATGTCCAACGCATCCGTGAAACAATAGATAAAGTTTTCGCATTCTTCACAGCACCTGAGGTCTCAAGCCTTCCCCTTGCTCAAGTTCCTGTGTGATGTCTATGGGGGTGATGAACCAACCATTATGGGTGCGGTCAGGGGCGGTTTGTGCCTGACCGAACCATATAATCCTACTCCGATTTGAAAGAGAAAACGTTATGCGATCTGCTATTACTGTCATATTACTGTGCTTAATAGGGGCATCGGCCTTTGCCGCAACGCGGCAGGTCACGGATACCATGGGACGGGAAATCGTTATTCCTGAGGAGCCACAACGTATTGTGGTGATGAGCGAGCCAGCTATCGGTCTGCCCCTGATGGAGCTGGGCGTTCAACCGGTCGGCAGTTATGGTCGTTCGGAAGATGGCACCTATCAGTTTGGTACAGATTTTGTCGATACTGTGCTCGGTGAAGGGTACACAAAACCACAAGGTATCAGTGCTGGCCAGGAAATAGATCTGGAAAAACTTTACGCGCTTAAACCCGACCTCATTATTGGAACAGAATTCGATATCGGCAAGGTAAAACAGCTTTCAACGGTCGCTCCTGTCTATCTGCAAAATTTCCTTTCTGGAAAATTCCATAATTTCAATATTGAAGAAAATCTGGCCAAACTGACCGGACGTGAACAGAATTTTCAAGAACGACGGGATATGTATTTACAACGCGTAGCGGCAACGCGCGCCCTTTTGCCGGAAAATCCGGCGAATAAGACCTATCTACCGATCCTTGTAACCGATCAAATCAATGTCGTCGGCGAAGCAACTGGTTTCACTCAAGCGTTGGAAGATCTTGGTTTCACTCGCCTGAATCTCTCGGCACAAGGCGGTCTTTCTGTCACCTCATCTCAACTGCTTTTACAGTTGAGTGCCGACAAATTAGGCGAACTCAATCCGGACGTTCTGGTCGTACTCAACAGTTGGGGCAGCAAGGAGCACGATGAAAACGCTATTCGCTCCGCACTTGATCGTATCGTGCCTGGGTGGGCTCACTATATGAAACCCGCTCGAGAAAAACGGATTATTTTTCTTAACGCAGGCAAAGTTTTTACCCCCACGTTTGCCAGCGCGGAACATACTCTCAAAGCCGTGGGAGAATGGGCTAAGACAAAGCAATAAAATGATCTCGTCCGCCAGAAGCTGTGTGAATTCAACATATTTTTATACTTGCTCCATTAATCAAGATTTTTCAACCACGTGAATAAACTATGAGAGAATTAACGTCAATGCAGGCAGCCTGCTGGGTCGGACGTAACGTTCAGACCGATTTGGGAGGCGTTGCCGCGCATCTTTATGCTGAATTCGACGGCTATGACATTGAGATAGAAAAATTTAAACAGGCTTTGGAACGCGTTTGTTCTCTGCACCCCATGCTAAGACTCTGTGTCAACGCTGAAGGGCTTCAGTCTGTTATTCCATCCGATGAGTCGTTGTTGCTGGAGATTGAGGATTTTAGGGGATTACCAGAACAGGAGGAGGCAAGGTTACTTCTTGTTAAACGCATGGAGTGGACTCACCAGAAGCTTGATCTTTCTTCTGGTCAGGCGTCCCGTTTTTCGCTCAGTCTGCGAGATGGCGGGAAATTTCGCCTGCATGTCGATACAGATATGATAGCTATCGATCCTTCGAGTTTCAGGGTATTAATGGAGGATCTGGCGATATTTTATGATAACCCGGATCAGCCGGCTCCGGTCATCGCGTCCTATTTCGACTGGTGCGACCAAGTGCGCACCGATCCCTATTTAAAAGCTGCCCGTGAAAGGGACAGAATCTGGTGGCGCTCACGTATTCCACACATTCCGCCTGCCCCCGTGTTGCCTATTAACAAAACTTTGACCAATCAAGCTCGCAGCCATCGTCTGGCAGCCTGGCTCCAGCCAGACGAGCGTCAGGCGTTGAAAAGGCTTGCCCGAACACACAGTATAACCATGTCAAGCTTGATGCTGGGACTTTTCTCTATTGTTCTTGGAAGGCATACCGGAGATAAATGCTTTCGGCTCAATGTGCCGATGTTCTGGCGTTCCCCCCTTGTGGATAACGTGGAGAGGATTGTCGGCGATTTCTCTAATGTGCTCATTCTCGGCGTGGGTATCAATGAAACAGAAAGCCCTGCTGATCTTTGTAAACGGCTTGGCGGGCAACTGACAGATTTGCTCGCCCATTCGACTTATCCGGGTGTGAATCTGATGCGCGATCTTTCCCGACATCATGGTGCGACGCAATTGACTCCTGTCGTCTTCACCGCGGCACTGGATATACCAAGGGGCGAGCTCCTCTCAGATCGCGTCAGGCACGCATTTGGTCCCATGAACTGGGTTATCTCACAAGGTCCTCAAGTTGCGCTCGATGCACAAGTTGCTTCCGCCGACGGTGGTATTCTCATCAACTGGGACATTCGTCTGGATATGCTGCCAGAAGAATGGATAACCCCAATGTTCGACAGTTTTGTCAATTTCGTCCGTGAAATCGCCACATATCCGCAACGCTTCGATGAGGCAATACATTCACCCGATGAAATATATTCACCCGATGAAGTAGCAGCCCCATCACCGACAGCCAGAATCAGCGCCACTGGCTCTACTGTAAAAATCGACCAGAAGAACAGCATGGAAAAACCATTAACCTCCCTGCAACTGGCATATCTGCTTGGGCGGCGAGCAGAATTACCGCTTAGTGGCGTTGCGATGCAAGAATTTCGCGAATATCGCGGACGCATGGAATTGGCACATCTGCGAAATCACCTAACGGATATGGTTCAGCGACATGAAAGTTTGCGCACCCGTATAGATGCAAAACGACTCGTCCAATATGTTAGCGCAGAAGCAGATATCAATTTACAGCAAATCGACCTGAGCACCATGTCACGGGAAGAGGCACTCCGTCATGTGGAAAACTGCCGTGAAGAATTTGCGCATTCGCTTTTCGATTTGGATCGCTCTCCGTGGGGCATCACGCTGTTCCGTTTGCCGGAAAATAAACCGGAAGAGGATAATCTGATCGCGTTTGTTCGTTTCAACGCACTGATCCTTGATGGACGGTCGATAGCCGCCCTGATGGTAGAGCTTTTCGAGGGTAAGGTATCAATCGTCGCGGATACTGATGCCCCCTTGGATGGGGAAGATATCTCTGAAAAACGCAAGATGGATGAAGCGTATTGGAAAACAAAGCTTGAGGCAGTCAGCGGTCCACTCCGATTCCCGTGGACAAAACCACTGGCACAAATAGGTACTTCCCTCTATGCACGGCAAAGCCTGATTGTAGCACAGGAAGATTATATCGCAGTGTCGAAAGCCGGCGCCAAGCAAATGCTTTTCAAGAATTCTACCATCATGACGCTGGTACTTGAGGTCATGTCCCATTGGAGCGAAGAGAAGAGTTTATTCATCGGTGTTCCCGTCGCGCCGCAGGTATCCGGCGTTTTGTGCAATCGTTCAAGTTTTATTGTGGTCAACTGGAACGCTGAGCAGGGCAACCTTTCTGAGCGAGCTAACACCCTACAGAATGATGTGCTGGAAGGACTCGAACATCTTGCCTTTTCAGGTATAGACATTACCCGGCTTCTGGTTGAAAAGCATGGTGCTGGCCCTGTTTTACCAGTGGTGATTACCAACGGGCTTTCGTGGCCAGTATCAGGTCAGAATAGTTGTATGCAGTTGCACAGTGGGTTGACGCAGACACCACAAGTTGCAATGGATATTCGTTTTTCGATCAATACAGACAAAGCGCTTGTCTTTGACATCGATTATGCCACTGCGGCGATTGAATCGGCTCTCGTTCGAGATATTTTAAGCGCTATAGACAAGGCAATACAGACCATCGCAGCTTCAGGCGTATTCGCAATTTCGGCGCAGGATATTATCGATACGAACCACTATCGATTGAACGGCATTGAAGCTGATTTTCACTGCGGACGATTTCTCAGCCGGATAGCCACCAATATCTTCGACAGCGAAAACACCAAAACGGCACTTATCAATGGCGACAGGCATGTCAGCTACGCCGAACTGGGGCGTAATGTGCGTCGAATAATGGGAGCTTTCATGGAGAAGGGGCTTGCCAAAGGCAGCGTCGTTGCCCTCTGTATGCACCGTGGGCCTGAGCACACGGCTGTGACCCTAGCCTGTGCGTTGACGGGGGTGATCTGGGTTCCGATAGACGCAGATTCGCCCTCAGAGCGACTGCATTATCTCCTTGAAAACTGCCATCCAGACCTTGTGGTAACGACAAAAAGAGAAGAGATTGAACATCCAGCAGAAACACCTGAAAAACTCTTGTCTGCCGAGCCCTTGGCGGAACTCCCGCTTATGCTTGACACTCTCTCATCAAGCGAAGCGCCCGCCTACTACCTCTACACATCCGGAACAACCGGAAGGCCGAAATGCGTTGTTTTATCCAATAAATCAACATCGAATGTCATTACCAGCACTCTTGACGAATGGTCCGTAACGCATCGGGATGTCTTCATTTCTGTCACGCCTTTGCATCATGATATGTCGGTCTTCGACGTTTTTGGCTGCCTGACTGCAGGTGCGACCCTTGTTCTTCCCGCTATCGGTGAAGAAAAGGATGCACTACGCTGGAACCAGTTGGTTGCCAAGCACAAGGTGACATTATGGTGCTCTGTGCCCGCTATTCTGGAAATGCTTCTCGCGTGCCGCCAGGGGAATGAATTGAAAAGCCTGCGGCTGATTGCTCAGGGTGGCGATTATATCAAACCGGCTGTTATTGGTAGCTTGCGTACACTCTTGCCGTCAGTTCGGTTGATTTCGTTGGGGGGACCAACAGAGACGACTATATGGAGTATATGGCATGAAATAGGGTTGGACGACGTTAGTCTGATCCCTTATGGAAGGCCTTTACCGGCTAACAGCTATTTTCTGCTAAACAGGCATGGCGATCATTGTCCGGTGGGTGTTACTGGCCTTATTCATACGGCAGGCGTCAATGTCGCCTTGGGTTATCTGGAAAACGGAAGCCTCACCCAGACCAATTTTGTGACCATCAAGGATACGAACGGAGAAGAGATCCGCGCGTTCCGGACCGGTGATCATGGGCACTATCGTCGTGATGGCATCATTGTCTTCGATAGCCGTGTCAACGGTTACGTCAAAGTGCGTGGAGTACGTATTTCATTACCGGACATCGAGAATGAACTGGTTCGCCACCCATCAGTTAAGCATGTTCTTGTGGTGGACTATGGCGAGGAAATTCACGGTGAGACTTCCATCGGCGTACTTTATGTGCCGCTACAAGAGGATACTTTGTCAGGAGCAGAATTACGCAAATATGCCTGCCAATGTCTGCCACCATCGCATATCCCGACAAGGATCCTGCCGGTCACCGAATTACCGCTCTCACCAAATGGCAAGCCTGATCGCTCTAAAGCACGCTGCCTGCTGATGGAATCGGTGCATGAGCAACCGCCTATTCGGCACGACTCTTTTTCTACGCGAGAAACAGCGATGAAAAAGAAAGTGTTGGAAATCTATCTGGACGTACTCGGCCAATCGCACGCTAGCCACATCGATGGAGCCAGCGACTTCATCAGCATGGGGCTGCGTCCTCAGCATCTGAAAACAATTTCAGCACGGATCTGTGAGGAATTTGCGATCGTGCTTCCGCTCTCGCAACTGCTGCGTTGCCGTAACGTGGCAGAAGTCGAACAGCATCTTAATGAAAAAACTTTAGAAAACAGTCCGGATTATTAATATGAACGATATTGACCTGATCGGTATTGGTATTGGCCCCTTCAATCTGGGATTGGCGGCGCTGCTTTCGTCACACACTGATCTGACCAGCCTTTTCCTCGAACGTAAGCCTGAGTTTCGCTGGCATGAGGGTCTCCTGTTACCCGGTACAACGCTGCAGGTTCCATTCCTGGCGGATCTGGTAACAATGGCAGAGCCTACACACCCTCTGAGTTTTCTTAATTATCTTCATAAGCATGATCGTCTTTACAAATTCTACTATTATGAAAACTTTCAGATCCCACGCCAGGAATATGACCATTATTGCCGCTGGGTGACGCAACAGCTTCCCTCCTGCCAGTTCGGTGAAAATGTCATTGATGTGGCTTATGATCCGGTTTCCGATCATTTCATTATTGAAAGTCAGTCTCATACGGGATCGACGCATCAGTATTACAGTCGTAACCTTGCTATCGGTATAGGAACCGCTCCGTTTCTGCCTGAGTGGGCTAAAATCCAGACCAAAGCGCCTATCTTACATTCGGCAGAGTTCATAAACAGACGTGCACAGCTCTCAACGTGTCGGCGTATCACGGTAATTGGTTCAGGGCAAAGTGCTGCTGAATGCGTACTGGCGCTCTACAAAGCGTTGACGCCTGAAATGATAGAGGCCGGTGCTTCAATCCAATGGATCACTCGATCTGCTGGTTTTCATCCTATGGAATCGTCGAAACTCGGTCAGGAATGTTTCACGCCGGCCTACATGAACCATTTTCACAGTATAACAAGAGAGAAACGCCGCAAGATCGTAGCGGGTCAGGGAGGACTTTATAAAGGTATCAGCTTCTCAACTATCGCAGATATCTTCAACATTTTGTATGAAGGCTCCATCGGCGGTCGTGATCCAGGACTTTTGCTTGTTTCAAATTGCGAAGTCGAGCAGGTGGAAAACACAGGAGACTCTGAGGCATTGCGGGTCATTTTTCGTCATCGGCATCTCGATAAAGTCGGCGTCATTGAAACCGATGCTATTGTCGCCGCAACAGGTTATGAGCATACCAGCCCCGAATGGTTAGAAGGACTCAAAAATACAGTGCTTGCAACCGACGATTATGGCGATTTTATTGTAAAAGAGGACTTTAGTGCTCAGCGCCTTGACAAAGGAAAAGGCCTTATTTTCGTCCAGAATGCTGAGATTTTTCAGCATGGTATTGGCTCTCCCGACCTGGGGCTTGGCGCATATCGCAATGGGATTATTGCCAACCAGCTTCTTGGACGAGAGTATTATCGCTTGCCTCAAAATTCGTCATTCCAGCGCTTTGGTCTGCCAGAGTGTTACGATACCGGAGATAAAAATGACATTGTCCGTTGCCGATAAGAGCAGGCTAGATGCGTTTTGGCATTACTGTGTTAAAAACCAGTATTTTAATATCGGCTATCCTGAGTCCTCAGACTTTGATTATTCTTATTTACAGAGATTCATGCAGTTCTCTATCAACAATTGTGGTGACTGGGGAGCGGAATGCAACTATCTCTTAAACTCTTTTGAGTTCGAAAAAGAGGTCATGAAATACTTTGCTGAACTGTTCAAAATCCCTTTCGAAGACAGTTGGGGTTATGTTACCAACGGAGGAACGGAGGGTAATATGTTCGGCTGTTATCTTGGGCGAGAACTATTCCCGGAGGGGACGCTTTATTATTCAAAAGATACGCATTATTCGGTGGCAAAAATCGTTAAATTACTGCGTATCAAATCTTGTTTAGTAGAATCCTTACCCACTGGTGAGATAGATTATAATGACCTGATACAGAAGATCATTGCTCATAAAGAACCACATCCCATCATCTTTGCCAATATCGGCACGACATTGCGCGGTGCGGTGGATAATATAAAGATCATTCAACAAAGTATGCAGCAAGTCGGTATCGCTCGCGAGAATTACTATCTGCACGCTGACGCTGCCTTAAGTGGGATGATCTTGCCATTCGTAGAGAACCCGCAGCCTTTTACCTTTGCAGATGGTATCGACTCTATCTGTGTCTCTGGGCACAAAATGATAGGTTCCCCCATTCCTTGCGGGGTTGTTGTTGCAAAACGGAAAAACGTTGAGCGTATTACAGTCGATGTTGATTACATTTCGGCTCAGGACAAGACCATCTCAGGGTCACGTAATGGCCAGACACCACTAATGATGTGGGCAGCCATTCGCAGTCACTCGTTTGCCGATTGGCAACGCCGCACCAAACACTGCCTAGAGATGGCAGAATATGCCGTCAAGTGTTTCCGTGCTGCCAGGATAAACGCTTGGCGTCATGACAACTCTATTACGGTGGTATTTCCATGCCCGTCGGCAGCCGTCTGGAAGAAGCATTGTCTGGCAACGTCGGGAGATGTTGCACACCTTATCACCACAGCACATCATCACGACAGTAGTAAAATCGATGCATTAATCAACGATGTCATTGCTGAATCGCGCCAGATAATTCAAGTGCAGGATGCTGTCATGGATGCTGTTATGTAAGAGGTAAAAACAACTACTTTGGGGGGGTGCCCTGTGATTTTGGTATGCTAGCCAAATCATAACTATTACACTGTAATTTATTTTATATAAGATAAACTGAAGGAGCCTTTGGTGCTTACAGCAAAAAATATCACCGCAACTTACGGCAAGAAAACCGTATTGCATGATTTGTCAGTAGACTTTGCCCAAGGGCGTATCACTGCACTCGTCGGGTCTAATGGCTGCGGTAAGTCGACACTTCTGAAGTCGATCATGGGTTTCATCCCACTGAAAAGCGGAGAAATTCTGTTGGAAGGTAAACAGATTACAGGGATAGGTCGCAAAGCGCTGGCTCGAAAAATCTCTTATCTGCCGCAGGAATGCCACTGCCCGGATTACATGACACTGGGAGAGTTGATCGAGCTGGCAGCTTGTGGGCGCAATTCGCTTTTCGGCGGGCCATCCTCACGGGATCGCAAATTGTTTCAAGATGTACTGGAAATCGTCGGCTTGGCCGATAAGGCAGGCTCTCAAGTCAACTCCCTTTCAGGAGGGCAACGCCAGCGCGCTTGGGTGGCGATGGTGCTCGCACAAGACACTGACATCATTCTTATGGACGAGCCCGTGAACCACCTAGATATCAAATACCAATACACGGTGCTTAAATTGGTTCGCGATCTCTCACTCCAGCACGGAAAAACCATCGTTGTGGTGTTACATGATTTAAATCTAACAACGACTTTTGCCGATGATGTAGTGATGCTGAATACTGGCAGCGTTATTGCAGCAGGTGCTGTTAATAAAACGATAACAGTAGATAATATCCGGCGCGTATTCGATATTCCGGCCGATATTTTCAGTTACAACGGCAGCCTTATCTGTCAGCCTTATCCGGGCATAAACCACCCTGGAAATCAGTCCGGAGTATGACGATGAAATCCAGTCTGTTCTTTATATTCGCACCTTTTGTATTGCTGCTGATCTTTTTCTCTAGTCTCTCTTTTGGCGTGAATATTGCGTCAGTTTCGCAAATTTATGCAGCCTTAACACAGTCCGAACCGCAAGACTATGAGCAAGCCGTTATTTTATACCAGCGACTGCCACGAGCTTTGATTTCTGTTTATGTCGGTGCAGTGATGGCATGTAGTGGTCTCGTCTTCCAAGGGCTTATCCGCAATCCACTGGCCTCCTCATCAACATTGGGAATCAATGCCGGTGCGACACTGTTTGTCATAATAGGCGCAATCAGTTTTGGGTTCGATCTGACATTACAAGGCATAGCAGCCCTTGTCGGCGGGTTATTCGGCTTTCTGTCATCTCTTGCAGTATCTCGCCTGGCGGGCGTTAACGGCGTTTCTCGCAACTTGCTACTGATACTGTCAGGTACATTAATAGCGATGCTTTATCTTGGGATAAGCAATGCTGTTCTTCTTGCCTATCCTGCATTACGAACCGAATATTTGAGTTGGTTAGCAGGAGCTATCAATCATGCCTATATCACAAGACTTCACCATTTCTGGTGGTTCGGTATACTGGCCTTGATGGTACTTTTATTACTGGCACGTCCACTGACACTTATTCTGCTCGGTTACGAAAAGGCGCTTTCGATTGGCGCGAATGCAATGCTTGTTTCACACATTGCGCTGATTTCAGCCATAGTTGCATCCAGTTCTGCCGTTGCCATATGCGGTCCGATTGGTTTCGTCGGGCTGGTTGTACCCCATATTGTCAAGCCTCTGGTTGGTCAGAATTTTATGCTATCGCTGCCAGCTTGTGCTCTGACGGGAGCAAGTGTCTGCCTGATTGCTAATCTCTGTGCGCAGACACTCTTCCAGCCTTATGTCATACATACCGGTATTCTGATGGATTTTTTGGGAGGGCTGTTTTTTATCTGGATCATCAGAAAGCGCTATCTTTCAACAACATCGGAGAGATCGTTATGAACTTCGATCAGGCAACAGACGGACAAAGGGTATTACGTTTCGCCAATGGCTTGCAGATGCGTACTCGTGATATAAAAGTCGGTTTATGCCTATTTACCATCACGATCATACTCGTGGCTATTTCTTTAAACGTCGGGGTTACGAACGTTGGTATACGTGAATTCACGCATATGCTTTTCGGATATTCCCTTGAGCACCACCAGTCTTATGCACTCTGGGTTGTACGGATACCTCATATTTTATTGGGACTGATGGTGGGTTGGTGCGCAGCCCTTGCTGGTGCTATTTTGCAGCCGATTGCTCGCAATCCGCTGGCCGACCCCGGCCTTTTTGGCATAAGTCAGGGATCTATGACGATGATCATAGTCTTACTGGCGTTTGTTCCTTCCGCTCCTAAGATGCTGATCGTCGTTGCTGCATTGGCTGGCGGACTGATTGTTGCGTTATTTTTGACTTTGCTCGTCGGCAATAATCGTGCAAGTGGCTTAGCAATTTTGCTGATGGGGATTGCCGTCTCATCCGTTCTTAGTTCTGTCAGCTCTTTTCTGATTCTCTATCTTCCGACAGAGTTATCCTTGAATCTTGCTGGATGGATGCAAGGATCGTTGTTTCAGGCCAGTTGGTCAATTATCGTATCATTCATGCCATTATTCTTATTGAGTATTATCGGAATTCTGATCACTGGCCCCGCTTTAAACCGCTATGAGCTTGGAAACGAACTTGCTATGTCCCTTGGGGAGCCTATCAAATATTCCCGCCCGTTGCTGATGATGTTTTCCGTCCTGTTAAGTGCAGCGTCTGTCACCGCAGTAGGACCATTGAGCTTTCTGGGGATACTGGCGCCGCATCTGGCCAGCTTTATTTCATCGGCCACAGGCCGTGCCCGGCTGTTTCTTTCCGCTCTGGTGGGCGGCAATCTGGTCGTCACCGCGGATATCATGACGAAAGCAGCACCCTCAGGAGTCTTTCTCCCTGTCGGTTTGAGCTTCACACTCATTGGTGTGCCCCTGTTCATCCTGACGATGCGGCTGAGCGCACTACGTAATCGCTGAATATCTGGGGTTCAGTAACCCGCCAAGTTCATCGCTGTCAAGGCAGAAGAACAACAGGCGATCCTGGTACTTCACCGAATGCGTCAGCAATTGGTGAAGTTCAGAACCGCCCAGATAAACGCGCTACAGGTATGTTGCAATGACGTTTGTATCTCTTTTCGGATTTACGTTAATGTTTTTCACAATATAATTGCGTTTAAGGTGCTACGATGAAGGTATTACAGAAATCTAATTGGTCCAAGTATTGGTGTAAAGTCACTATTATTTTTTTAAGCCTGAGTATCTGGCCGGGAATCTGCGATAGTAATCCTTATACTATATTCGAACTCAAACCATTAAATGTAACCGAGTCGGGTCAATCAGCAAATTTTGAGTTATCTCTTGGGCATTATTCTGCCACCATTACCAATCTAGATAGCATCATTGAATTTAAGGGTATTATGACTGTTGTTTGGTTCACCTCTCGTGATCCGAAAATTTAGGTTTTGTCGCATTACCGTAATATTTCAAGTAAGCTATAGTGCAGGAAGAGTATCCTTGCCAGCACGAGGCTGTTCATAATACATGTAAGATGTTGGCATAGCGTGTTTTCAAACGCTGACGGGAACTGACTTCGGATTTAATGCTGGTGAGAAAGTTGTCAAATCCACATCATATATACGAAATATGATTCGTATATATATTATTAATTAATGGGTTAAGTAAGAAATTATATTTAATTCTTTTTGTTCTTCATGTGATTATTATCATCGGAACAATAACTAAATGCAAAAAATGCAATTATAGATGGAATTATTATCGTAAAAAATAACCAAATCATTTTGATGCCCCTTAAATAGATAGATTATTGCAAAGACTGTATTTTATGTTGCATCAAAAAGCAAAGACTATTTACTCAACAATTCATAATAGACAGACGTCAATTACAATGCATTTTGATTATGTATTGCATGGTGTTATAAAATCATAATATCTACGCTCCCATATATATTTTCATAATAGTGAGAGTATCAGCATGTGGTGTTTCCTTACCCCGCGCACCGCGCAAGGTAAGGAATACTCCTATTATTTTGAAAAAAATCCATATAGCAGAAATAGCGTTTTGCATGCTTTTTCCGCATTTTGTGCCTATCTAAATTATTATAGAAATTAGTGTTGATTATTAATTGTAATACACCGTACAGTCATACGTCGAAATATACGGCGGTTGATATAACCCGCCCGTGATATTTCCAACTTTCATTTGCAGGGTGATCCTACAGTCTGCTGGAACATTCGATCCTATAGCATTGACAGTAGTCGAGCTGCTGGCTACATCCAGAAATGCTTCCCATGCAGCAGAATTATTCGGAGTGGTAATAACAAGACGCAACGTGCTTTGATTTTGCCAACCAGTCCAATTGAGTCGATTATAATTACACAGAATGGTGTTCACAACTCCCCCCGAAGGATTCTGTCCGCTTAAAGGAACCAGTGTCGCACCAGAAATAAACACTCTTCGCAAATAGCCCCCATGACGTTAAGACGGCCTTTAGCATGCCAGTCGTGTGTACCCAAACAGCGCCGCCCTTTTTCCGAATAGCCATATAGACGTGGCATCGATTGCGCAAAACCACTTTCATCTAAATAAATAATCGGTTTACCTGCCTGTTCATAGTCGCTGAGGCGCTCAATAAACGCCTGACGGAGCTGAGGGTTAGCGCGAGGGTGTTTTAACGTTTTTTTTACGGCTGAGTCGCAGTCGTTTCAACGCGTAATGAATAGCCGACTGCGAGACACCTAAACGTTTTGCCCTTTCCCACTGATAGTCATCGGGAAAATGTTGAACATCTGCGATGAGATCTTCATCAGGAATTTTCGTGGCGGGTTTAGCGCGGGTCATGCAAGGTTCTATTTTATTGCACCACCGAAACAAAGTCCGTATGGAAACCTCAAAATGCGTACTCGTTTGTTCGAAAGTCAACGAATGCTTGTCTTTGTATGCCAAGACTCGCTTTCGAAAATCCAGACTGTAACCCATCTCATCTTATGCCTTATTATCTTGGAGCTGAATATTATGTCATATAAATATGATTTTGCTATAGGGTCTTCTTATAAGCGCCTGTTAGTCCAGTGTATGCCAGAATTTCCAGCCATCTACACATATACGCATACATGAAATCTGAGATTAGACTTGATACATTGATGGTCGAGGTGTAGAATTTCCAGTATGACTAGATCAACGACTCCCTCTCAAGCTGTGAAACGTGTACCGGTGGATTACACCGACCGTTTGTATTGGAACGGCATTATTAAGATGAGTTTGTCCAAGTTCTTCATCTTAAGTGTATTACGACACCGCCCAATGCACGGTTACGAAATCGCACGCGAAGTGGAATGTTCTACCAAAGGTTGCTGTGCGCCGACCGAAGGGACAATCTATCCAGTCTTGCGTGAATTCGAACAAGGTAATTATGTCACAGTACATACTGAAACGGTTGCGGGTCGTGGGCGTAAGGTCTATACACTGACGGAAAAAGGCAACGAGGCCTTTGCTGTAGCAGTCGAGGCATGGCTGGAAGTGACTGCACATATCACTCGACAGCAGTGATTTTTTTTAAGTACATACATAGATCATCTATGCATTGATCGGGAATGCTTATGAACCTCAACACCTTCACTGAGACTATGAAGTTCTTTGCCATCATTAGCGGAGAGCTGATCGTGTTATTTTTAATCGTCAGCTTTATAGTAGCGATGATGCAGGAATATGTTCCAGCCAGTACTGTCCAGCGTTTGTTAACTGGCCGTAGTTTACGCGGCAACATCGTTGGTGCGGGGCTAGGAGCCGTAACACCATTTTGTTCCTGCTCGACCATTCCGGTCACAGTCGGTTTGCTTAACGCAGGGGCCCCATTTGGCGCTACCATGTCATTTTTGATTTCATCGCCGATTCTGAATCCTGTCATTCTGGGCTTGCTGGTCACATTATTTGGATGGAAATTCACGTTATTCTATGCTGTATCGACTTTTATTCTAGCTGTTGTGGTCGGTGTGATTTGGCAGTTTTTCGGACTGGAAAAAGACATTAAAAAAGTGAGATTGGTCGGTGAGGTCGACATATTGAAGTCGACAGACTTCAAATCACGTTTGTTCCGTGCTGGTCACTCAGCATTCAGTTTGTTCAAGACATCTTTGCCATATTTGCTGATTGGTGCCGGTATCGGCTCGTTAATTTACGGCGTGGTACCGGGCGAGTGGATTGCCAACGTAGCTGGTGCCGACAATCCATTTGCCGTCCCAGTCGCGGCAGCCATTGGTGTACCGCTGTACATCCGTGCCGAGACCCTGATTCCTATAGGTATGGCTTTGCAGGCTCAGGGAATGAGCATAGGTGCGGTCGCAGCGCTGATTATTGCCGGCGCAGGTGCCAGCATCCCTGAGGTAACCTTGCTTAACACCATTTTTCGCCCCCGCCTAGTTAGTATTTTTGTGGTCACTATTTTCACTGTTGCTATCGGTGTGGGTTATATCGCTAACCTGTTGTTTATGTAAGGAGAATGAAAAATGTCTGAGAAAAAAAGCTTCTGGGCTAGTTTGTTCGGCAAACAAAAAATGTCCACCTGCTGTGCGGTACGTATCGAGGAAGTGTCTGAAGAATCCACCAAAGATTCAGGAGTAAAACCGACATCCTGCTGCGATACACGGATAGAACCGGTAAGAGAAAGCAACCTCGGTTCTTCCAATTCTGAACAGAAGAAAGATAGAACAAAGAAAGGGGAGTAGGTATAAGCATGAAACAATATGAATTTGACCAGAGAATAGAGGAAGTGCAGCATTATTACGGTGATACGCTAGTAGATAAGGAGGATTTAGCTACTAAGGTTTGTACTGTGGAAGAGCAACCTACTAATACTATCAAATCCATTTTGGCGAAAATTCATCCCAAGGTACAAATGCGTTTCTACGGGTGTGGCATACCATTCCCTCCGTTACTGGAAGGGGCAACGGTACTTGACTTAGGTTGTGGCGGAGGGAGAGATTGCTTCGTGTTATCCAGCCTAGTCGGCGAGCAGGGTAGTGTTATTGGTATAGATGCCACTCCTGAACAAATTGCCTTCGCTCAGAGTCATATCGATCATCACCGTGAAGTTTTTGGTTATGCCAAAAGCAATGTCAGTTTTTTGCAAGGCCATATTGAGGCACTGGATAAGCTAAACCTTCCACCTGAAAGTGTCGATGTCATTGTCTCGAACTGCGTAATCAACTTGTCAATGGCTAAAGCGGATGTATTGACTGGTATGGCAAAGTTACTCAAGCCTGGGGGGGAAATTTACTTTGCCGATATTTTTTCAGATCGCAGGCTAGCACCAGAATTGAAACAAGATCCACTCATCGTGGGTGAGTGCATAGGCGATGCATTGTATTTCGAGGATTTTATTCATTTGGCGCGACAGGCCGGATTTCTTGATGTGAGAGTTACTGCCAAGACATTGAAAACCATATCTAATCCTATAATTGCGGCTAAACTTGGGGGAGCAAGATTATATTCTATTACTCTGCGATTGTTTAAGATGGATCTGGAGGAGGGCTGCGAGGACTACGGTCAAGTTGCTATCTATAAAGGAAAGTTGCCGGAAGCACCTGACCGTTTTATGTTGGACATTGGTCATTCTTTTGAGACTGGGCGTGCTGTACCCGTATGTCGTAATACGGCTGATATGATAAAAAACAGTCGATATAGTGTGCTATTTGATGTTATCGGCGAAGGGCTTCAACATTATGGTTCTTTCCAGTGTGGAACTTATCAGCAGCCCGTGTTCTCTATTGAATCTAACGCTTCCGATAGGGCTAGTTGTGGGTGTTAACAATATTTCAATGTCATCAACTACAGTGCATAGTTCTGCACACTGGGGACTATAGGGGAATGTTTTGAAAATAGAAAAATAACGCGATGCTCGACTTCAACATCCTATAACGTTGGCTTGTTGAAGCCAGTCGCGTTGACTTTTACCTTGTTGAAAATTGGCAAAAATACCCAAGGTGTGAGAAAGCAGTTTTCTGGCAATTCGATTACTCAAATGCCACAAATCCCGTGCCCAGCACTTCTCGATAGCAAATTGTCCGGCGAGTTGACCAATCACGGTTTCAATTAAACGGCGTTTGGCGTTAATGACCCTTCTCGTTTTTCTGGGGATGGGATCATCCATATTGGCACGCACGGGGGTAATCATTTCAATATCCTCTGCTTTCATTCCCTGTTTAAATAGCCTTTATCACCCAGCAAACAGCCTTTTATCGAGCTGATCACATCTCAGGTTGCTTCACGCTCACTGACATTGGCGGGCGTCAGTGTAAACCCGGTTACCACGCCGATTTCGTCTATCATGAGATGCCCTTTGAAGCCGTAGTAAGTTTCGTTTTTGACAGCGCAGTACCCATAATCGGCTTGTCCTCTGAAGTTGGCACTGCCTTTTGCTCTTTTAAATCCACAGACGGGCAGCGGAAATCCGTCGATAATATGTACCGGCCTGTCGAGCGCGCCCAATAACTTCGCCAGCTTTTCTTGCAGTTGTTGTTTAACAACCCAAAGATTCGAAATCTGTTTAGCGAACCCAAATGCTGTGACATAGCCTTTTGTTCCTTTATTTCTCTATTTTTGACGACTTAAAGTTATAAAGGAGCGGCTATGTCATTTCAACTCATCATAAAAGTCGAGTATCGCGTTAACTTAAATAAAAAATATAAAGCAGAATATCTTAATGTAAATCAATATCGCTCTCTAAGAATTGATTTTTAGAATTGCTGGTCACGACTCCAAAGCGTTATGTTGCAGTTATTTCACTATGCCAACATCTTACGTATTATGAACAGACTCGATCTATGACTGATGGTTCTACAGCGGATAGTTCAGTTGCCAATGGAATATAGGCGCGAATGGATAACCCACCTTTCTCACTTCTGCCTATGTCAAGATAACCGTCATGTTTGTCGATGATGCGGCGGATAATCGCAAGCCCCAAGCCGACGCCACTATTATGATGATGGAGTTTATTACTGTAACTCTGTTTTCCCTGCCTGAAAGGCTGAAACAAAATTGTTGCTTCTTCTTGTGTTATACCTGTCCCATTATCTTCTATTTGAAACCAGCCAAATTGTTCAGTAGCCCCACTACTGATGCGAATCCAACCATTGCCATAGCGATGGGCATTAGTGAACATATTCGCCAGAACACGTTTAACTGAAAGCGGATTAGCCATAATGAAAACAGGAGCAGTGGACAGGTTATCTTCGATATTTTTTTCGGCATTATTATTATTTTCTGTGTTCGTCTTCTCTGCCATTACCGCTTTTTCTGCACCAATCACGTCCTCAATAAGTTGATTTAATTCACAGCGGACTATTATGGCATCCAGCCCGGCCTGCTGGTAATTGATAAATTGATTAATGATCGTGTTGCACTCTTCAATATCACGAATAATCGACTCATACAGGAAATCATCTTCTCCACCAATCATTTCGATCGCTAACCGTATACGAGTCAGTGGGGTACGTAAATCATGGCTTATGCCTGCCATAAAAATGACACGCTCATCCTCCAATGATTTAACTCTCACTGACATTTGATTAAATGCCCGGATAACTGACTGGATGGCAGGTGCTCCTGATTCAGGTAATGCCGTAACAACTTTCCCTTTTCCCATCTTTATTATTGCTTGTTGTATGGCGGTTAGGTGCTGTTTTTGGGCACGCAGATAAAACCAGAATGCCGTAGAAACGGATAATACTGTCGTCAACACACTGATGAAGATATACGGTAACACACTAATAAATGGCGATTTTTCTAGAAACGATGATTTTTCCAGTACTAATAATAGTAGATAAGCGGCCAAAGAACTGACCGTCAGACTGCCCAACAGCATCGCCAATATCCAATACAGGGCACGGTGGAATATACTATGCCGTTGGAGCCTGAATTTTTTCATGCTTTCTTTCCAGTTATGCTTTACTACAATTTATATATACCTTGCTAATTATTAATCTAACCTTGATAGCTCACGCCTTACTACCGTCAGGAACAAAAACATATCCTAGTCCCCAAACAGTCTGGATATAACGAGGATGGGCAGGATCTTCTTCAATCAAACGACGTAAACGGGAAACCTGCACATCAATGGAACGCTCCATCGCACCATACTCCCTGCCTCGTGCCAGACTCATCAGCTTATCCCGTGATAAAGGTTCGCGGGGATGGGATACCAATGCTTTCAGTACAGAGAATTCACCACTGGTCAGGGACAGTTGTTCATCTTTATGAAACATTTCACGAGTCCCAAGATCCAGCTTAAACTTACCAAAGGTGACTATCGCGTTATCCGGTGTCAGGGCGCCAGACAATTCATTAGAGTGACGGCGCAGGACAGCACGGATACGTGCCAATAGTTCCCGCGGATTAAAAGGTTTGGCAAGGTAATCATCTGCACCGATTTCCAAACCAACAATCCGGTCAACTTCTTCCCCTTTCGCGGAGATCATAATGATGGGCAGCGGGTTATGCTGGCTTCTCAATCTTCGACAGATAGATAGCCCATCTTCGCCCGGCAGCATTAAATCCAGTACAATCAATTGAATAGATTCTCTGGTCAACAATCGATCCATCTGCTCTGCATTTGCCA
Source organism: Xenorhabdus siamensis (assembly GCF_037996745.1). Classification (NCBI taxonomy): domain Bacteria; kingdom Pseudomonadati; phylum Pseudomonadota; class Gammaproteobacteria; order Enterobacterales; family Morganellaceae; genus Xenorhabdus; species Xenorhabdus siamensis. Next base: position 247,058 of record NZ_JBBMXE010000005.1, on the reverse strand, counting down.
CACAACGAACTTGAAAACCCTGCTCCGATAAATAGCGCTCCAACAATACGCGTAAACGCATATCATCATCAACAACAAGGATTTTGTAACTCTCTTGCATGTTTCAGCTCCCAAGATGTTCCATGCTCGCAATATCCATTATTCTCACAGAAAATCCATGCTCTAAAAGATATTAAGGTCATGTATTCTATGAATATCTATAATATTGGCAATGGTTGCTTATGTTTCTGTTTTTCATCCTTGTTTTCCTGTTTCCATTTACACCTGATTTTTATGCTTCCAGTGGCTGGTAACTAATTTCCAATATCCAGTAAACCACCTTACCATTAGGTGTCATGACGGTAATTTCATCATCGACCTGCTTACCAAGCAACGCCCTTGCCACAGGTGAATCAATTGAAATCCATTTTTTTGCAGGGTCAAATTCATCCGGCCCCACTAAGCGAAAAATATATTCTTCGGCGTTTTCGTTTTCGACTTTAACCCAGGCCCCAAAAAAAACTTTTCCTTCCTGCCGCGGATCAGCATCCACAATTTGCAGAACATCCAATCTCTTGGATAAAAAGCGCACACGGCGGTCAATTTCCCTTAACCTTTTTTTACCATAAATATATTCTGCATTCTCTGAACGATCCCCCAATGCGGCTGCATCAGACACAGCCTGAGTGACTTTTGGGCGCTCAATTTTCCAGAGATACTTCAGTTCTTGATCAAGCGCCAGCCAGCCTTCTCGGGTAATGTAGTTACTTTTGCCCATGAAAACCCCACTTGAGAAAATATGATTAATGGCGCAGTACTATATCTTAACCGTGCAGATATTCGATGAATTCTGTCGCAACCTGACAGAAATATTGTGCTATACCTGATAGATTTCGAGCTGCATCACAACAACAAGTAACAGCCCAAAAACAAGTAACCTGAAAGATAAAAGGCATAAACTGGAAATTATCGCGCTCTGTACGTATATAATGGAGTCAAGTTTGAACCCTGTCAGCATCTGTACTTAATGGATTTCAAGTTGCTGCCATCAAAAGGCAATTTGAATGAAGAGTAGATCAGATAAATTTATCACTGTCTGCTGATAGCTACAGACGCTGAGAAAGTTAAAGAAAACAGACCATGAATGAATCTTTAAGTCGAATCATTGCTGGTGAGCTACAGGCTCAACCACAACAAGTCCTGGCAGCTATTACCTTACTTGATGAAGGAAATACTGTTCCCTTTGTTGCCCGTTACCGTAAAGAGGCCACAGGTGGTCTGGATGATACACAGCTTCGCCAGCTTGAAAACCGCCTTGGTTATCTACGCGAGCTGTCAGACCGTCGCCAGACTATCCTAAAATCCATTGAAGAACAGGGAAAATTAACGGATGAACTGGCTGAAGCTATTAATACCACTCTGAGCAAAACCGAACTGGAAGACCTCTATCTACCCTATAAACCTAAGCGCCGTACCCGTGGGCAGATTGCCATTGAGGCCGGGCTGGAACCATTAGCAGACCTGCTGTGGCAAGACCCACAGCAAGAGCCGGAATCGGCTGCAAGTGCTTATGTTGATGCTGACAAAGGCGTTGCAGATACCAAAGCCGCATTGGATGGTGCCCGCTATATCCTGATGGAACGTTTTTCTGAAGATGCCTCTTTGTTGGTGAAAATACGTGAATATTTGTGGAAAAATGCACATCTGGTTGCCAGAGTTGTTGAAGGTAAAGAGGAAGAAGGTGCCAAATTCAGCGATTACTTTGACTACCATGAAGCTATCACCTCTGTACCATCCCACCGCGCCCTTGCCATGTTCCGTGGACGCAATGAAGGTATCCTGCAACTGTCCCTGAATGCTGATCCTCAATTTGAAGAATCCCCTAAGGAAAGTTACTGCGAACAGATCATCACAGAGCATTTGAACCTGCGCCTGAATAACGCGCCGGCTGATAATTGGCGCAAGGCTGTTGTGAACTGGACATGGCGCATTAAGGTGCTGTTACATATGGAAACCGAACTGATGGGGACGCTGCGCGAAAAAGCTGAAAATGAAGCGATCAACGTTTTCGCCCGTAACCTGAACGATCTGTTGATGGCAGCACCTGCGGGAATGCGTTCAACAATGGGATTAGATCCGGGTCTCCGCACAGGAGTAAAAGTTGCGGTTGTAGATGCGACAGGCAAACTACTCGCTACGGATACCATTTACCCGCATACTGGTCAAGAAAACAAAGCAGCGGCAGCCGTTGCAGCCTTATGTAGCAAATACAATGTTGATCTGGTAGCTATCGGTAATGGTACTGCATCCCGTGAAACAGAACGCTTCTTTGCCAATGTTCAGAAACAGTATCCTGACGTTACTGCGCAGAAAGTCGTGGTCAGCGAAGCTGGCGCATCTGTTTACTCCGCTTCAGAGCTAGCCGCACAAGAATTCCCTGATTTGGATGTTTCTCTGCGTGGAGCTGTCTCCATCGCCCGTCGTCTGCAAGATCCCTTGGCAGAACTGGTGAAAATCGACCCTAAATCCATTGGTGTCGGCCAGTATCAGCACGATGTCAGCCAAACCCTGCTAGCCAAAAAACTGGATACAGTCGTTGAGGATTGTGTAAACAGCGTTGGTGTCGATCTGAATACTGCCTCAGTTTCCTTGCTGACCCGCGTAGCCGGCCTGACGCGCTCTGTCGCCCAGAATATCGTGAATTGGCGTGACAAAAATGGTCGTTTCAACAACCGTGCAGAATTATTAAAAGTTCAACGCCTTGGGCCAAAAGCCTTTCTGCAATGTGCGGGCTTCCTGCGCATTAATCAGGGCAATAACCCGCTGGATGCTTCCACCGTTCACCCAGAAGCCTATCCGGTCGTTGAAAAAATTCTGACAATAACAAAACAGACTTTGCCGGAACTGATGGGTAATCCAGCCGCTCTGCGCAATTTGAAGGCTCAGGATTTCACAACTGAAAAATTCGGTATTCCAACAGTCACCGATATCCTGAAAGAGTTGGAGAAACCCGGTCGTGATCCACGCCCTGAGTTCAAAACAGCGACTTTCGCCGACGGTATTGAAACAATGAATGATCTGCAAACAGGTATGATTCTGGAAGGCACTGTCACCAATGTCACCAACTTTGGTGCTTTCGTTGACATTGGCGTGCATCAGGATGGATTAGTGCATATCTCTTCCCTATCCAATCACTTTGTGGAAGATCCACACTCCGTCGTAAAAACAGGTGATATCGTGAAAGTCAAGGTGATGGATGTTGACCTGAACCGTAAACGTATTGCCCTGACGATGCGCCTTGATGAACAGCCGGGTGAAACACCAGCTCGCCGTGGCAGCACTCAGGGGGGTAATCGTCATGAACGTAATAGCAATGAGCGCGGCAAAAATGGCAAAGGTCGCCATAATTTCCGTGCATCAAACTCTGCACCATTGGCCAACAGTATCATGAGTGATGCGTTGGCTGCCGCTCTTGAGAAAAAACGTTAATCTCTTTCAATAAAATATTTCCCGAACTGGCCCGACTGGGCCAGTTTATTCTGGTCAATAAGACGAATTTTAATTAATGTAATCTTATTTCTATTTCTGAAAACATTTCTCAATCATATACATAAAAAAACATGACCTTCATTGTGATGACTTTATTTTATTGGCAATATAATAAATTTAAATAGGTGATAATGGCTGACGTTCCTCATTAATAACCCGTATAATTCATCACGCAATATATTTAATAATCAATATATTTCATAATAACACATGCCATAATAATGGTAATTTATTTAATAAAATTAAAAACATAGCAAAAATTCAAATTGTTAAGGAATAATTTATGAATAAATATGTCCAAAGCAGTTTTGACTTACTCAGCAATATAAGATTTTTTAATCTTGCCACTAATGATCCAGACGCAGAATCAGTTTGGTCATCGACGCTCTTTTATATTCCTAAATATAATCCATTAAGTTTAATTTGGTATTCAAAACAAGATACCCGGCACTCTCAGGAGCTGTGCATGAACCCTTGTGTCAGCGGTACAATATACAGTAGCATCGCTATGCCTGACTCATCGTTGATACTCGCAGGTTCTCAATTCATTGGTCATGCCTATCAAGTCCCCGACGATGAATTACAAGAAACATATGATTACTTCTTCCTGAAAACTTATCCAGATGAGAATATCAGAAAGAAAAAGGCCCGTCCTATCACTGATTATTATGGTAATGCGATACGCCGTTTCTACGAATTGAAAATTGAAGCATGGTGGGTGTATGACTCGACACTTTGGAGTGAGCACCAGGATGATGCCCGTGTTCCGGTGCCATTAAGTGACCTACTTCATCCACCAAAAATTAATGAGTAAAACAAAATATATTTGAAAAATTCATAGAAAAAATAAATATCAACAAGCTCCATTTCTTATTGGAGCTTGTTATTAGCTCTCCCCAACATTCTTTACATAACTTTAATTTCAATAAAATCATCATTAATCTGATTAATATCAACTTATTCCATCATCATTCGTGATAAATACTGATAGATACATAGTATTGGTATTGCATATTATTCTCATTAGTACTTTAATTCAAAATAATTAATGTACTTTTTTCTTGTGAATTTTGCCTTATTGAGGATAATAATTCTCATAATCACTAACTTTCGAATTTTGGCGGAATGTTATATGTTATTGACTCCAAATCAAAGCTATAAAATTCTGGGATTCTTTCCACAGATAAATCCAGCATACAGACAGAAGTTATTGTCTCTGGGAATGTTACCCGGTTCCACATTTCAGGTCATCCGGGTAGCGCCCTTGGGCGATCCCATTCAAATAGAAACACGCAGAGTCAATCTTATCCTCCGTAAAAAAGACTTAGCATTCCTCACATTAGCAGTAAATCCAGCAGAATGAAGTCTAAATTCAGTACAGTCTAAACTGAATGTAATGACATGCAATATTCCTAATCAGTAAAAAGTATGATGAAGCAATTAACTATAGGTTTGATCGGTAATCCCAACTCTGGGAAAACCACTTTATTTAACCAACTTACAGGCTCCCGACAACGAGTCGGTAACTGGTCTGGAGTTACCGTTGAACGTAAAACTGGGCATTTTTCCACCCAAAATCATCAAATAGACCTTGTCGACCTTCCCGGTACTTATTCTCTTACTACCATTTCTGAACAAACCTCGATTGACGAGCAAATTGCCTGCCACTACATACTGAGTAGTGAAGCTGATATGTTTATCAACGTCGTTGATGCTTCGAATCTGGAACGTAATCTCTATCTTTCGTTGCAAATTATCGAGCTTGGCATTCCCTGTATTATTGCCCTGAATATGTTGGACATCGCCAAAAGCCAACATATCAACATTGATATCACAGCACTGGAACAACGCCTTGGTTGTCCGGTGATCCCACTCGTTTCTACCCGTTCTACAGGGATAGACGCGCTGAAAGATGCCATTGACCAATATCAACAAACTCTTCGGCCGATGTTGGTTAATTACCCCAAAACCTTATTGCAGGAAGTCGATCTTCTCGCCAGCCAGATCTCGGAGAAATTCAATCCACAACAACGTCGTTGGATCAGCTTACAGGTACTGGAAGGTGATATTTACAGCTTTACACGTTCGGGCCTGACTCAGAAGCAACTGACTGAAAGTAAAACCCGCCTGCAACAGCAGCAAATTGAGGAGCCGGAACTGATTATTGCTGACGCCCGCTATCAAGCGATCAACGCATTGTGTTTGGCAGTCACTGATATCCACTCCGCAATCCCCAATAAGCTGACTCAGACGATGGACAGAGTTATCCTCAATCGCTGGCTAGGTGTACCTATCTTTCTGTTTGTCATGTACCTCATGTTCGTATTGGCGATTAATATTGGTGGTGCCTTACAGCCTATCTTTGATGGTGCTTCTTCTGCTATTTTCATTGATGGTATGCAGTGGCTCGGCCATACACTCCACTTCCCCGGCTGGCTGACGATTTTCCTTGCGCAGGGCATCGGAGGTGGTATCAATACCATGCTGCCATTGGTTCCGCAGATCGGCATGATGTACCTGTTTCTTTCTTTCCTTGAAGACTCTGGCTATATGGCCCGGGCAGCATTTGTGATGGACAGATTGATGCAATCTTTGGGATTGCCGGGTAAATCCTTCGTCCCACTAATTGTTGGCTTCGGTTGTAACGTCCCGGCCGTGATGGGCTCCAGAACGCTGGATGCTCCACGCGAAAGACTGATTACTATCATGATGGCCCCATTTATGTCTTGTGGTGCACGGCTGGCTATTTTCGCCGTCTTTGCCGCAGCCTTCTTTAATAAACAGGGCGCAAGTATCGTCTTTTCTCTGTATATCCTCGGTATTGTCGTTGCTATCCTGACAGGCCTACTGCTCAAATTCACCATAATGCGTGGCGAAGCATCACCTTTTGTCATGGAGCTGCCGGTATACCATGTTCCCCATGCCAAAACCCTGCTAATCCAGACCTGGCAACGTCTGAAAGGATTTGTCATCCGTGCGGGTAAAGTGATTGTTGCCGCTAGTATGCTTATCGGCGCTCTCAATAGTTTTTCTTTCTCTGGCAAGACCGTGGACAATATCAACGAATCTGCTCTGGCGTCTGTCAGTAAAGTCATCACTCCAATCCTTCAGCCTATCGGTGTACATGCTGAGAACTGGCAGGCAACTGTCGGCCTGATCACGGGAGCAATGGCAAAAGAGGTCGTTGTCGGTACACTGAATACGCTTTATACCGCTGAAAATATCACTAAACAACCATTCAATCCGGATGAGTTTAATTTGCTGGATGAGCTGAAAGGTTCAGTGACAGAAACATGGGATAGTCTGAAAGAAGTATTGACTCTCAGTGCCTTGTCTAACCCGATTGAAGCCAGCAAAGGCGATGGCGATATGGACAGTAGTTCTATGGGAGTGATGAGCGTTAAATTTGGTTCAACTATCGCCGCCTATAGTTACCTGATTTTCGTTCTGTTATACGTTCCCTGCGTTTCTGTCATGGGAGCTATTGCCCGTGAGACCAGCCGTGGCTGGATGACTTTTTCCATTCTATGGGGATTAAACGTCGCCTATTCTCTGGCTGCGCTGTTCTATCAGGTCGCGACGTTTTCTGCACATCCGCAAAGCAGCTTGCTCACTATTTTGGCTGTCATTCTGTTTAATCTATTTGTCTTTATTGGCTTACGTCGCGCACGCAGCAAAGTCACAATTGCACTGAATAGTACCAAAAACCATTGTACTAAAGACCACAGCACCAAAGACCGGAGTTGCGAATGTTCCGGCGGTAGCTGTCACTAGGAGCCATTATGATCAGCCTGTTGCAAATCCGGGATACCGTTGCCCTTAATGGACGTACCGATGTTAGATCGTTGAGCCATCAGCTTTCAGCACCACAGTCCATAGTAGAAGCTATGCTCAAGCAACTGGTGACAATGGGTAAATTGGAGGAAGTGGATATTTCCTCCTGCCTGAGTGGTGGCTGTAAGCAGTGCCCGGAAACACAAAAATGCGATGTTAAGGCGTATCAATTGGTGATAAAAGATTAAGCAATATCTCATATTTCCCCGTTAGGAATACTTAAGCAGATTGCCTAAGGCAGACAAATGTCATATAGTCTTTATGACATTTGTCATTTTTTTGGGGAGTGATTTATGAGAATCTATGTACCAAATGATACGATCGGTAAGAAAGCTCTCTGGCGCTCTGTCGGACTACCAGCAAATCGGGGAAGTGATCTGATCGAAACCTTACAAGCTGGATTACCACTTGATGTGCTGGATAATCTTCATCGAGACTCAGAAATATCTAAAGCCGATATTCTTCGCATTGCTGGTATCAATGAACGTAATGTTGCACGTCGTAAAAGTTCTAGTCGCCCATTTTCACCTGATGAAAGCGAACGTATAGCTCGCTTGGTTCGCGTGTTTGATGCAGCCATCAATTTCTTCAATGGTGATAAAGAAGCAGCCTATCATTGGCTTAAAGAGCCTGTTAAAGGGCTAGGTAATATTGCACCGATTTCCCTTATCTCAACAGAAAGTGGTGCTCTTGAAGTGATGGATCTCATTGGCCGCCTGGAACATGGTGTTATTGCATGATTTTTTACCGATTAGTCAAATCCATTCATGCTAATGAAGCATGGACAGGGTATGGAGCCAAAAGATTTGGTGGGCGCTGGAACCATAAGGGATACCATGCTGTCTATGTGTCCAGCTCCATCGCCCTTGCTACACTAGAACTGTATGTCCACACCTCGAAAGAAAGCCTTCTTGAAGAATACCAGCTATTTTCTATTGAATTAGCAGATAAAAATGTGGATTACCTGGATCACAGCTATCTTCCTGATAACTGGAGGCGTGATCCCACACCTGTTTCAACCATGAATATAGGTAGTGGCTGGTTAAGTGCGGCAGAAAATGTCGCTCTGATAATTCCTTCTTGTATAGTTCCTTACGAAAACAACGCCATTATCAACCCAAACCACCCTAAATTTTCCACAGCCATTGAATCAGTTAAAGAATTAGACTTTACATTCGACCAACGCCTAATTCGTTAACAACAGCACGGTAATTCACTTATCCATTGTGATAAATTGAAAAATAAAAACCGTTTTCTTATTATTTCATATGCAGTTTTATTATTATTAATAACCTGAGGATACTAATATGCCTAAAGAGTTATTTGCTGCAACAATAGAGTCTGCTGGTCACCTTAAAATGAAGTGCTCATCACGGGGTTTTACCTTTCATGTGGATGAACCCAAAAATCTGGGTGGAACAGATGAAGCCATGAACCCCGTGGAAGCACTTCTTTCAGCTTTCGGAGCCTGTCAGTGTATTGTTGCGAAAAGTTTTGCCCGCAAACATAAAATCAATTTGATCGATATTCAGATAAAAATGGAAGGCGAATTAGATACTGATGGTTTCACAGGTAAAAATAAAAATGCCAAAATCGGTTTTTCCAAAATCACGTCAAAATATTATATAAAGGCAGATAATACTGACCAAGAAATTCGCGACTTTATCCAGTTTGTAGAAAGTAATTGCCCTATACTCGATACTATCGTCAATACGCCGGAAATTGTAACTGAAATTTATCCTGTCAGATAAGTGATCAATTTCCCCGTAATATTTATTACCCATAACATTATTGTTAGGGGTAATTTTTTATATGTAATTATGAGTAATTACCATGTTGAGTAATTATCAATAAGCCATTTCACCATCCACAAAATCTATCAAGACATCCACAAATTCATCAGGATGAGAAATAAATGGAGCATGAGCCGCATTGCGCATAGTAACAGAGCGTGTATGCGGCCACTGACTGTCAAGTAATGCAGCAATCTTGCGTGGCACTAAACCATCAAGATAGCCATAGATGCGTAAGAAAGGTAATTGAAGCTGTGCCAATTCAGCCCTCAAATCCTCCGTGCACAGAATTTCCAGCCCCGCATTGAGCACTTCCACGGTTGGCATTGGTTGGTTCAATACCACCGATTTCAATAAACGAGCATCCTGACGCGCGCTATCTGTTCCCAACGTTTGCAGTGCCAGAAAACGCTCAATAGTTTTCTGGAAATCTTCGCTCAGTTGGTGTTTGAAAGCGCTCAGAACAGTTGGTTTGATTCCCGGCCAATCCCCGTCTTCACTGAATTTTGGGGAAGATGCCACTGTGATTAATCCGGCCACTTGTTCAGGATGATCTAACGCAATCTGACTAGCGACTAATCCTCCCAACGACCATCCAAGCCACCAGGCATTTTCTGGTGCCTGTTGCCACACTGTCTCGGCCATCTCTTTCAGTGTCATAGCCGGATACGGCTGACTGCGGCCATATCCCGGCAAGTCCACTAAATGTAAACGAAAATGCGAAGCCAGTCGTGTTTCCACTGAACGCCAAACTTCAGCATTCAGCCCCCATCCATGCAGCATCACAATATCACGAGGAACTTCACCTAAAGTCTGCCAAAATAACTTACCCATTGTTATTCTCACCTTTTATTTGTCATCAAGGATTTTTCATCAAGGAAGAAAACTATGCTAACAATGGTTGGATACTGTTGGCTATGCCACCAAAATTTGTATTTTGCCCATCATGGAATCTGCCATATCTGCAACCAGGGACTAAAACGATTAGAGCGTGTTTGTCCGCGTTGCGCGTTACCTGCCGAATCCAGTGATTTCCTCTGTGGCCGCTGCCTGAAAAATCCACCTCCATGGCAACGGCTTATCGCTGTGACTGATTACGTTCCACCGCTGAACCAGCTTATCCGGCGCTACAAATATCATGGTGCACCACAAATAGCGCCAGTATTGGCTCGTCTGTTTCTTCTGCATTGGTTGCAAGGTTATCGTGAAGGCCGTTGGAGCAAACCGGATTACATCCTTGGCATTCCCCTGCACCATCAGAAGCGCTGGCGACGAGGGTTTGACCAAGTTGAACTTATCATCAACCCTTTGGCACGCTGGTTGCAATGCCAATATCAACCCAATATTTTACAACGCACACGTGCTACACTCACACAACGGGGCTTATCTGCCGCCCAAAGGAAAACCAATCTTAAGCAGGCCTTTCAATTGCGCGGCAATTTTACTGATCAACATGTCGCCATTTTCGATGATGTGATCACTACAGGCACAACTCTGCACGAAACCACACAGTTGTTAATTCGTGCGGGTGCCCGTTCCGTGCAAGCCTGGGCAATATGCCGAACCTTGTAGTTCCTTCATGAATGGGCGTATTATAACCAACTAGAACAGTCAACTATTGAGCAAATGACATGATTAATATTACTGAAGCAGCGCAAGCGCACTTTGCCAAGCTACTGGCAAATCAAGAACCGGGTACACAAATCCGCGTTTTTGTCATTAATCCAGGAACGCCGACTGCTGAATGCGGTGTTTCCTATTGCCCACCTGATGCTGTTGAAGCCACTGATACCGAATTAAAATTTGACAAGCTTTCTGCTTATGTTGATGAAGTCAGTGCTCCTTTTCTGGAAGAGGCTGTCATTGATTTTGTGACTGACCAACTTGGCTCCCAACTGACCCTGAAAGCACCAAACGCCAAAATGCGTAAAGTAGCAGACGATGCACCACTGATTGAGCGCGTTGAATATCTCCTGCAATCACAGATCAACCCTCAACTCGCAGGTCATGGTGGCCGTGTTAGCCTGATGGAAATCACCGATGATGGTTATGCCATCCTGCAATTTGGTGGTGGTTGCAACGGTTGTTCTATGGTCGATGTCACCCTGAAAGAAGGGATTGAAAAACAGTTGTTACAGATGTTCCCTGAACTGAAAGGCGTCAAAGACCTGACCGAACATCAGCGTGGTGAACACTCTTACTACTAATTTTATTTTCTGTTCTTAGTACTTCTGCTTGCTTGGTCGTGCCTTCCCAATACCAAAATTGGGAAGGCTGTAGAGTTATAAAATAAGATTATTAAGAAACTAACACCTTAAAATGAAAATTTAAGAAATAACATTGAGTATTTATGGATCATTTTCAAACAATAAGCTCTGAACAAGCCTACCAAAACTGGCTCGATAAAAGCGCTCTAATGGTGGATATCCGTGATCCGCAAAGTTTCCGTGCAGGGCATGTAACAGGTGCATTTCATTTAACGAATGAAACTATCAATAAGTTCCTGCAAGAAGCCGACTTTGACCAACCGGTCATGGTGATGTGTTATCATGGGCACAGCAGTCAGGGCGCTGCCCAGTACCTAATCAATATTGGTTTCGAAACGGTGTACAGCGTTAACGGTGGCTTTGAAGAGTGGAAAAAAGATTATCCTCATGCTGTTCATTCTGAATAAGTTTTAATCTTTTGCTATTTACTATGGCGTCTTTAAGTACGGAGTCTTTAACTACGGTACAGTCCGTTACTACATAACAAGCTCCTGTGCCATTAACCCCAATTTAAGGCAGATAAAACGCGCAATGATCCATGTAACTTCAATATCTAACCCAAGACTGGCTCAAGCCTTCATTGATTATATGGCGACGCAGGATATCCATCTGACCATGCGTCCTGCCAATGAACCGCATGTGGTTGAATTGTGGCTGGAAGATGAAAGCCAATTAAATTTTGTTGAACAAGAACTCAACACGTTTGCCCGTGATCCGCTTAATGAACGCTATCAAGCCGCCAGCTGGCAAACAGGTAAATCAAACACACCTTTGCAATACCATAACAACCTGAGCTGGAACACGCTAAAAAGCCAGTCCGGCCCATTAACTGTCGCTATAATCGCGCTCTGTATTCTGGTTTATCTCTGGATGCAGTTTACTGGAATTAATGAGGTTATGCGCTGGCTGGCATGGCCCAATAATGAGCAATATCTGGAACTGTGGCGCTGGATCAGCCCCATATTACTGCACTTTTCATTGCTACATATCCTGTTTAATTTGGTACTTTGGTGGTATTTCGGCAGTCAGGTTGAAAAAAATATTAACACAGCAAAACTCATTGAAATCACAATAGTTTCTGCATTTTTCAGTGGCTGGGCACAATCGCTGTTCAGTGGCTCGCATTTTGGTGGGCTTTCCGGTGTGGTCTATGCTCTGATCGGTTATGTTTGGCTGACAGGAGAAATGTCTCCCGGAAAGGGAGTCAGTGCTCCCAGAGGGCTTATCGCCATCTCGGTTATTTGGTTATTCGTTGGCTATTTCAATATGTTTTCGCTCAATATCGCCAATGCAGCCCATTTTTCAGGCTTAATCATCGGGTTATTGATGGGATTATGGGACAATTTACGCAAACAAAAAAATGAATAATATTCCAAATAAAGTCAGTCAATTATAATTAATTTAGGTAAAACATTAGGGGAATGTTGTGAAGCAAACGCAACGACATGATGCAATAATCGAGCTGGTGCGTCTTCAAGGTTATGTCAGCACTGAAGAGCTGGTTGAACACTTTGACGTCAGCCCACAAACAATCCGGCGTGATTTGAACGAATTGGCCGACAAAAATAAGATCCAACGTCATCACGGTGGTGCCGCTTTACCCTCCAGCTCCGTCAACACGGCTTACCATGATCGCAAGATTATGTGGTCAGATGAAAAAGCCCGCATCGCCCGGCAAGTTGCTACCCAGATTCCAAATGGTGCAACCCTATTCATTGATATTGGCACCACCCCAGAGGCGGTAGCCCACGCATTAATCAATCATCGGGATTTGCGCATTGTCACCAACAACCTTAATGTTGCAACCCTGCTCATGGGTAAAGAAGATTTCCGCCTGATTCTGGCAGGTGGCGAAGTACGTTCCCGTGATGGTGGCATCATTGGTGAAGCAACGCTGGATTTCATCTCCCAATTCCGTCTTGATTTCGGTATCCTCGGCATTAGCGGCATTGACTCTGATGGTTCTCTGTTAGAGTTCGATTACCATGAAGTCCGAACCAAACGCGCAATTATCGAAAATTCGCGCTGCGTCATGCTGGTTGCAGATCATTCCAAATTTGGCCGCAGCGCCATGGTTAACCTCGGTAATATGAACCTGATCGATTTTCTGTTCACGGATAAAGCACCACCATCCAACATCCAGAAAATCATCGAACAATATAACGTTAAACTGGAACTGTGTTAAAACCGGGATCATGTTAGTTATATTTTGTTTATGCCCCGCCTAAAAAACAGGCGGGCTATGCCAGCCCCCGTTTCTCCCGTTCACAATTTCAGCCTTTCTTCTTTGTATCCTCACACGAACTCTCTGCCTCTGACTTGCTTCTGTCAATTTCCTTATTAATCTTATACATAGGATAAATATCTGTTATCTGCATCACGTAAATATGTTTTTTTCTAGTTAATAGTTGGCGATTGATGAAATTTTGATTACAATCCATGAGCGAAAACGAACATTAAAGAACTGTTTCGAACATTTCAGAGGGTATGCGATGGAAACCAAAGACTTAATTGTTATTGGCGGCGGAATCAACGGCGTTGGTATTGCGGCAGATGCTGCCGGCCGAGGACTTTCTGTCCTGCTGTTAGAAGGCCAGGACTTAGCCAGTGCCACGTCATCAGCCAGTTCCAAACTGATCCACGGTGGCCTGCGCTATCTGGAACATTATGAATTCCGTCTAGTCAGTGAAGCACTGGCAGAACGCGAAGTCTTATTAAAACTGGCTCCCCACATTGCATTCCCTATGCGTTTTCGTCTTCCACATCAGCCACACTTGCGCCCGGCCTGGATGATCCGCATTGGCCTGTTCCTTTACGATCACTTGGGCAAACGTGTGAGTTTACCGGGTAGTAAGGGGCTGAAATTCGGTACAAACTCAGTTCTGAAACCTTCCATTAGCCGTGGATTTGAATATTCTGACTGTTGGGTTGACGATGCACGTCTGGTCGTGCTGAATGCGCAGGAAATCCAAAAACATGGCGGTGAAGTCCGTACCCGCACTCAAGTCACCCGTGCATGGCGGGAAAATGGCCACTGGATGGTAGAAGCCAAAGATCACTCCACGGGTGAGACCAAAATATGGCAGGCAAAAGGTCTAGTTAACGCAACTGGCCCGTGGGTTAAAAGCTTCTTTGATAACGGCCTGAAACTGAAATCCCCTTATGGTATCCGTCTGATCAAGGGCAGTCACCTCATTGTACCTCGCGTTCACGATGAGCCTCAGGCCTATATCCTGCAAAACGAAGATAACCGTATCGTGTTTGTGATCCCGTGGAATGATGAATTCTCCATCATCGGTACAACAGACGTTGAATACAAAGGCGATCCAAAAGAAGTCAAAATCGACGATCAAGAAATCGATTATCTGTTGAAAGTTTATAATGATCACTTCAAGAAGCAACTTAGCCGTACTGATGTGGTCTGGACTTACTCCGGTGTGCGCCCACTATGTGATGATGAATCCGATTCACCACAGGCTATCACCCGTGATTACACGCTGGATGTTCAAGATGAGCAGGGACAAACACCACTTCTATCTGTCTTCGGTGGTAAACTAACGACTTACCGTAAACTCGCCGAACACGCGATGGATAAACTGGCACAGTATTATCCAAACGCCGGTAAAGCGTGGACTAAAAATGGCAAACTGCCTGGTGGAGAGCTGGAAGGCTATGACCGTGATGGATACGCCCGTTTACTGCGTCAACGCTATAATTGGTTGCCAGAAGGAGTAGCGCGACGTTATGCCCGCACTTACGGCAGCAACAGCAACATCATTTTGCATGGTGCAAACGAGCTGGCAGATTTGGGCGAATTCTTCGGTCACGGTCTGTACGAAGCTGAGCTACGTTATCTGGTAGCACACGAGTGGGTCACTCAGTTAGATGATGCAATCTGGCGTCGCACCAAGTTGGGTATGTGGCTGACTGATGAACAGAAACAGCGTATTGCTGACTGGTTGGCGCAGAACGTTAAGTCAACGCAATCACAAGATTGATTCAATCTGACCCATTAAAACGCTTGCAAAATGGCGGTAATTTTTTATCGCCATTTTCTATTTCCATCATAATCGCTTATTTTCACTCAACACTCTCCCCAAAAGAATCATAAAGTTTCGAAATCAATCATCAATATGTTCTATTAAAATTCCTTGATTTCCATTTAATTCCACTAATGGTTCAGATAGTACATTTTTACCACTATGATAGGGTATTAATAGGCTGAAAAGACAATATGAGATAACTGATGTTAACCATTAGGGAAGCAAGAAAAGATACCCAACTGTTATCCCAAATGATTGGAGAAAGTTACCGTTTTTATTTTTCTCGTTTTTATCTTCAATTTCAATTAGTACATCATTTGCTGTAATTTTCACCAATAATAACCCTATGCTATATCAGCACAATCATCAAAAATAAAATATCAGAACAATAAATATACGTATTTTGTCTTTTCTTACAGCAGAATAGAATAAAATTTAATAGGACTAAAATAAAAAATGTAATTATCCAATTAATTACTTTGCGATAGAACAAAATACAATCAAACTGATTCATAAGATGACAAATAGTGCAGTAAAAATCACCATCCAGGCGTAAAAATACAGCAGACATAGAAGTGAGAGACAAGTAATTTCCCTATATTCTTCCATAATGTTTATTATTATATCTTCAATGAAAAATTGAAATATATCTTCAAAATATTGATAATATTAATTTTTATTATTTTTTAAATTTTCATTTATTTCGTAATTGTGATATTACTCCCTTTTCTTTAATTCGCTTGTTGCGGTTTATGTTCAAATTTATGAAGATAAACGAGAATGGATAAAAACTTGTAATGATGAGTCAAACATTCATTAAAAAAGAGGGGATTGCGCAATCATTTCTGGCTCGTTATCTCCTCTCTGAACAATGTGGCAACCGCTTGAAAACCATAGAATTACTGGCAAAAGAATGTGGGTTGTCCGTAGGTTTAATGCAGGCAGCATTAAAATCTCTCGAACAATCACAGGCGGTTGGGATTAAGCGTCGTGGTCGGAATGGCAGTTTTCTCTCGCATATTAACCACAAATTGTTATTGAAATACGCCGATATCGGCAATGTGGTCTGCGCAATGCCTCTTCCTTATACCCGTGCCTATGAGGGTCTGGCCAGTGGTTTAAAAGCATTATGTGCAGGAGTTCCTTTTTACTTTGCGCATATGCGAGGTTCAGATATCCGCATTGAATGTTTACTGAATGGAGTCTATGACTTAGCAGTAACATCAAGACTTGCCGCAGAGCAACACCCAGAAATTAAAGATATTTATATTGCGCTATCACTAGGGACACAAAGTTATACAGACAGACATCGATTAATCTTTCGTCGAGGTGAGATGGAATCCATCCGTCGAGTAGGGTTAGACAGTACCTCAGCCGACCAGAAAATAATGACAAAGCAGTACTTTACAGGAAAAGAAATTGAACTGGTCGAGGTCTCTTATCATGAATGTCTGAATCAAATCAAAAAAGGCCACATTGACGCGGCTATCTGGAATGTCGGGCAAGGTCACGAGCTAATTGCAGAGGGCCTGATGACCCAACTTCCGGACGACAGTGAGTGTTTTATCAAAGCTTCCGAAGCCGTTATCCTTGCTCGTAAGGATAATATTCCTATACAACAACTTTTGCATACTATGGTTGACAGAGATGCCCTGCTGACTCACCAACAGAATGTGATCGCGGGTATAATCGAACCCATTTATTGACCTCTATTAACCAATAGCAAGCATCTATCAAAACAAGTAATAACCAAAAAATAAATTCTGACGTGTAACAAAAAGTGATGGTAGAACAACGGTTAGCTATCCTGTTGCAAGGCGGTGTCATTGATAAAGATATCTACGATAACATGCTTGATGTCGTGCATATTCTGGAAGATATCTGGTTGATCCCTGTCCGTCATCCACAAGGTGAAATGGCGCTTACCCATATGGCAAGTGCTTTCATGCGATCACGTCGTGGCGAAATCGTTTCCCCTATAGAAAAAGAAATTCTGGAAAAAATAGAGCGGTCCGAATATTACTCACAATTACTCACAATTCATCATTCCCTGCTGGAGAAATTTACGCTCACCCTACATCCTAATGAAGAAGGCTACCTGTTGATAAATTTATATGGTTTAATACTTGCAACAAAAACTCATTGATCTTTTTTATACTATAAATATTCAAAAAAATGAAGATTAATAATCTTCAATAATTTTTTATTTTTCGCACAGACGGGCTGCTTTGCAGCTATGAAGGGAAATCTATGTTTATTAATGCATTAAAAAAACAGAACCCTAAATTGATTGAAGTAGCAAAAAGTCTTTGGCAGCAAGGCGTTATCTTACCAGATACTTACATCATTGATGTCGACCAAGTGTTAAATAATGGCCGACATTTACTGCAAACAGCAAAGCAACATGGCATTGAACTCTATTTGATGACTAAGCAGTTTGGTCGTAATCCCTGGTTGACCAAGAAACTGATTGAACTCGGTTATCCTGGTGCCGTAGCTGTAGATTTCAAAGAAGCCTATAACCTGAGCCAACACGACATACCGTTATGTCACATTGGTCATCTGGTACAGACGCCAACTCACCTGATAGAAACCATGCTTAAGCGTAATCCCGACATAATCACGGTATTCTCAACAGAAAAAGCTCAGGCAATATCCGATGCGGCTGAGAAATTGGGACGCATTCAGCCCATCATGCTGAAAGTCTTTACTCAACGTGATATATCTTTTACTTGTCAAGAAGCGGGCATTCCCTTTGATGAGATCGACAAAGCTGTTGATGCTTTAAAACAAATGCCGGGTATTAAACTATGTGGCCTGACCCATTTTCCTTGTCTGGCATGGAATGAGCAGTATCAGACAACCTTGCCAACTGTCAACTTGCAGACGCTTATCAGAGCACGGAATAAGCTCGCACAACTCGGCATTTCCCTTTCACAAATCAATGCACCTTCTGCAACCAGCAGTAGCACCATTCCTCTGTTAGCGAAATATGGTGCAACTCATTTAGAACCCGGACATGCTCTAACCGGAACAATACCTGCCAATACCATTGGCCGAGAGCCTGAACATATCGCGATGGTTTATGTATCAGAGATATCCCATCACTACGATGGCAACAGTTATTGTTATGGGGGAGGCTACTACAAACGCAGCCATATGAAACATGCATTGGTTTTTCCTGCCAAGAATCAAGAAAACAATAGTTCCTATAAGACAGTACGCATATTACGGTTAGGTGAACCTTGTATTGATTACCATCTGCCATTAGCAGGCTCCCATCCTATCGGTAGTCCAGTCATTATGTGTTTTCGTGCCCAGATTTTCGTAACCCGCAGCGATGTCGCTTTAATTTCAGGGATTCAGTCAGGAGAACCCAAACTGGAAGGTATTTATGACAGCCAGGGTAACTGGAAAAACAATGGCTATACCCAATAAATACTCTATAGAGGTATTACAGTAAATATTATTCCTCCCCTAAATAATGTTATTTTCGCTATAGTCGATTTACAGCATCATGCTGCGTAACTATTTTTTTACGGAATAGTTATGTTTTATTTATGGAATAGTTATGGAATACCAGAAAAAGACTGGGAACACCCCCACACATTCCGCTCCGTATTCCTCATCCAGGATTGATACATCAGGCTACACCTATGTGCATGAGCATTTGCATATTGATCTATCCGAAGCTAAAGGCAACCTCGATTGCCGATTAGATCAATACGAGCTAATTGCTGATGAACTTCGCCACTTGTATACGCTAGGATTACGCAACATTGTGGAAGTCACTAACCGCTACATGGGACGCAATGCCTCCTTTCTGCTGAATTTGGTACGTGATACCCACGTCAACATCATCGCCTCGACAGGTTATTATAAACAGCCTTTCTTCCCTGCCCATTTCAGCGAATTAAGCATACAAGACATTGCCGAAGATATGATCACTGACATTGAAACAGGCATTGACGGTACGGAGTTAAAAGCCAGCGTCATTGCAGAGATCGGCTCCAGTTTCGGGCAAATTACCGAAGATGAGCGAAAAGTATTTGCAGCGGCAGCCCTGGCTCATCATGCAACCGGGTGTCCTATTTCCACCCACACAACGTTAAGCACTATGGGGCGTGAACAATTAGCACTCCTCAGGGAATTGGGTGTTTCCCCCGAACATGTAGCGATTGGTCATTGTGACCTGAAAGACAATCTGGACACGATTATTCCCCTGCTTGAAGAAGGCGCATGGGTACAATTCGATACCATTGGTAAAAACAATTACTATCCAGACAGCAGCCGCATTGCGATGTTACAGGCGATTGCTAAACGTGGGCTACTCGACAGAGTGATGCTCTCGCAAGATATAACCCGCCGTTCTCATCTGAAAAGCAACGGAGGAATTGGTTTCGATTACTTACTGACTGTATTCGTTCCGATGCTACGGGCAGCCGATTTTACCCAAACACAGATAGACCGAATGTTACGTGACAACCCTGCACAATTCTTCCGGCATCACTTTTTCAATAAGCTTTTTTCCAAAAAATAAACAATATCTTATAAAAGATAATTTAAAGAGAGGGATAACAACATGAAATTTGTCGTTGGTGGACAAATAGAAAAAGAAAAAATAGCTGAATGTATCCGGCAACTGGCAGGAAATAAAGCTACCTCGATTGTCATCATGAATGATATCGAAGCATCTATGGCGATTAAAAATGGCGATGCCGATTATTATTTTGGTGCCTGTAATACCGGAGGAGGAGGAGCACTGGCAATCGCCATTGCACTTATCGGCTTAGATCTCTGTGCCACCATTGGCATGCCGGGAAAAATCTTACCAGACAATGAGATTATTGCTCATGTGAAAGCAGGCAAAAAAGCGTTTGGCTTTACAGGGCAAGATATTGATATTGTGCTGCCAGTGATCATTAACGCGATCATTTCTCAAAATACGACTATTTCTCAATAAGGAGCATATCATGCAACATTTTCATGATTTCCTGATGAGATTGATGGAAGTCGATCCCTTTAAAGCAGGATTACTGGCGGCAATTGGTGCAATTGCTGCCATGATGGCAAACCGTGGTATTGCTGTTTTCCATGATGGTCTGCGTCCACTGCTTCCTGAATATCTTGAAGGGCGAATGAGTCGTAAAGCACTCGCTGCGACAAGCTTTGCCTTAAGCATCGGTCTGGTTGTGGGATTTGGTATCCCCTTTTCGCTGACAGCGCCAATCGTATTGGTTCACAGCCTGTTGCTCGGCACGGACATGATTGGTATCTGGTGTACCAACAGTCGCAGAGGGTTTATCGCGTCAGGTATTATTGGCGCGCTGTACGCCATTGCCTTACTGGCAGGGCTGCGTTCAGTGGTGGAACTCTTTGCCATGCTGCCAGTTAATTTCACTGACGATCTGAAGAAAGTCGGCGATCCAATTGTGGCCTGTTTTGCCCTGTTCCCTGCGATGGTCGTCGGCTACCAATATGGCTACCGCAAGGGCTTGTTAGTGATGTTAACCGCTTTGATTGGTTATCTGGCGACCAAAGCCGCTGGCCCGCTTAGTTTTGGTGGTTTAATCGAAAAACCTGTCAGCGTCGATCCAAATGGAGCGGCTTTGCTGCTGTCGATGATCGCAATGTTCTACTTTGCCATGCGTGAACGTCCGGCACATCTTGCAGATAATCCACCATCAACAAATCAAACCTCAGCAGCACCAAAAGGTGCGAATGAAATCTTAGTGGGACTGTTTTCGACCCGTATTGAACGTATTCAGAAAAACAAATGGCTCCTCATTCTCTGCGGTGGTCTGACTGCAAGTGCAGCTACCATGTCTTTCAGCCTGCTGGCAGAAGGCCCAGTATCACTGCAATTAATGGCGCAAGACGAGCAAACCAACGCCTTGTTGGTAGCGTTGGCTCGTGCCATCGGGTTTGTTCCGCTGGTCGGTACGACGGCAATCGCCACTGGCGTATATAGCCCCAACGGGATGAAATTCGTCTTCGTGGCAGGTCTGGCAACCAATAACCCGTGGCTCGCCTTTATTGCAGGCAGTATCACTATGTTTATTGAGATCCAGTTGCTGGCGAAAATTGCAATCTGGCTGGATAAATACCCCGGCGTTAAAGCCTGTAGTGGCCACATTCGTACCGCGATCACCAAAATGCTCGAAGTCGCCCTGTTGGTTGGTGGTATGATTGCTTCCAACGCGATTCTACCGGGTATGGGCTTTATGATTGTGGCAGGTATCTACCTGCTCAATCGGACGTCCAAACGTCCTTTGGTTGAAATGGCAATAGGCCCGATTGCCACCATTGCGGTAGGTATTCTTGCCAACGTGCTCTATTTAGCAGGAATCAATTAACAGGAAAAAAATAAGAGAATGAAAACAGCTTCATTGCAAAGCTATCCACTGGAGAGTATGACTATGGTACAAGCCCAACAGCAGCAATTTAAGCTGGTGGATATTATCTGTCGTCACTTTCCCGGAGCTGATTTTCTCTCACAAGGCGATCTGGGCTTAGTCCCGGATCTCCATCAACCCCGGATGACTCAGCGTATTGAAAGGGTAATCGCCGAGTACTTCGGGGCTGAAGCAGCGGCCTTGGTCAATGGTGCTGGAACCGGCGCTTTACGTGCCGGGCTGTCGGCACTGCTTCGTCCTCATGAGACATTACTGGCGCATGATGCCCCCATTTATCCCACAACAAAAACATCAATTGAACAAATGGGTCTTAATGTTGTATATGCCGATTTCAACTGTACGAACCAACTAGAGACCCGCCTTAAACAGCATCAGCCAGCAGCCTGCCTGATCCAGCATACACGGCAAAAAATTGATGATGACTATGCCCTACAAGATATCATTGCCATCTTAAATCAATACCACATTCCTTCATTAGTAGATGACAATTATGCCGCAATGAAAGTGCCACATATTGGTTGTGAATATGGTGCAACCCTTTCTGCCTTTTCTTGCTTCAAACTACTGGGGCCACAAGGCGTAGGCGTGGTTATCGGCCAACAGACTGTGATTGATAAACTGCGCCACGGCATGTACTCCGGTGGCTGCCAGATCCAAGGTTATCAGGCGATGGAAGCATTACGTGGATTAGTATTCGCCCCGGTCATGCACGCAGTACAGTCTGAAGTGAATGAATCTCTGGTGACAAGGCTGAATCAGGGTGAAGTGCCACAAGTGAAGCAGGCATTTATCGCTAACGCTCAGTCAAAAGTTGTCTTAGTGGAATTTCACGAACCGATTGCAGATGCCGTACTGACCACAGCACACACATTGGGTGCATTACCTTATCCCGTCGGTGCAGAATCGAAATTTGAAATTCCCCCACTGTTTTACCGAATTTCCGGCACATTTCGTCAGGCGGATCCCTCTTTGGAGAAACGCATGATCCGCATCAACCCTAATCGCAGCGGGGCTGAAACAATTATTCGTATATTACAGGCAAGTTGTCGATATAAACCTTGAAGCAGGTATGACGATATACCCAGGATACATGTCGAAACCTTAGATGAAATTATGGCAGACAAACTGATTGCATTACCTGCTACCAGAAATTATGTGCACCATCGGGACATTTGGGATTTGGTTTGGTTACAACAACAAAATGCCAAATTAGACACTGATTTGGTGAAGAAAAAAATTGCTGACTACAAACTGACAAATTTTACTCCCTTAAAACAGTGCCGCCAATCCTTACCAGAAGTGATCACTGGTCAAGCGTTCATGGCGGAAATGGAGCGTTTTTTGCCAAATGATGTCTTTACACGTACTTTAGGAAACGGAAAATTTATCCCTTATTTAATTTCAAGCTTAGAAGAACTATTCAAAAAGCTGCAACTTTCGCTCTCCAATAATAATGATCAACCCGAATTCTGGATGTAAATGTAAAAGTTGGCCTGAGGAATGTCACCACTTTGTTTTATTAATATTGTTCCTCAGGCACTTTATCTCCCTTATTTAGAGCATATTAACGAGTTAAACATAATCCCTCTGCTGCCGTTCCACCAATGTGAGGATGCTGTAAAGGGCGACAGGCTGTTGCTCCTGATTCAAAACCTGTACATCCCACATAACAACACCTTGTGGCTTGTCATCCGGGGTCTTCTGAGCTTTCTTGATCTTCTTCTTGCAGGTCAACCGAACCTGAATCGTATCACCAATTTTCACTGGTTCAATAAAGCGCAGGTTTTCCATACCGTAGTTCGCCAATACTGGCCCGACAGGCGCATCAACGAACAGACCGGCAGCAGCCGATACAACAAAGTAACCATGTGCCACACGCTCACCAAACAGAGATTCAGCCGCACCAATTTTATCCACATGAGCATAAAAGTGATCACCGCTCAGACAAGCGAAATTGACGATATCCGCTTCCGTTACCGTCCGGCGAGCAGTCAGCAAACTCTCTCCAATCTCAATTTGTTCGAAATACTTACGGAACGGATGAACAGGATCTTCCTTCACTTTCGCACCGCGCACCCACTCACGACCAATTGCCGTCAGCATACTTGGACTGGCCTGAATTGCAGTTCGCTGCATATAGTGTTTTACCGCACGCAATCCTCCCAACTCTTCACCACCACCAGCACGTCCCGGCCCGCCATGTACCAACATAGGTAGCGGAGAACCGTGTCCTGTGGATTCCGCTGATGCCGCCTCATCCAGAATCAACACACGGCCATGAGCACAAGCTGTTGCCCGGATAATCTGCATCGCAATTTGCTCATCTGCCGTGACCAATGACCCCACCAAACTACCTTGCCCCATCAAGGCCAGAGCAATCGCCTGTTCCGTGCCCTGATAAGCCATCAAAGTGGAAACTGGTCCAAAGGCTTCCGTTTCATGTACGGCCTGATTAGTCATCGGATCTGCACAGTAAAGCAGAGTTGGCGGGTAAAACGCCCCATTGCTGTGGGTATTATTTGCCAGCACTAACTTATCTAACGCACCACCGCACAGTAATTCACAGCCACTGTGTAACAGCTCATCAACCTTGGATTGGACTTCACCTCGTTGTTCAAGGTTGATTAATGCTCCCATACGGACATCCGGTAAAGCAGGGTCGCCCACTACTACACCAGACAGACGTTTAAGCAACGCTTGTTTAACCGCCTCAAGTTGACTGACAGGCACAATAATACGCCGGATAGCCGTACATTTTTGCCCTGCTTTTACCGTCATCTCACGAACAACTTCCTTAATGAACACACCGAATTCTGGCATTTCCGGCGTGACATCCTCCCCTAAAATACAGCAGTTAAGGGAATCTGCTTCCATCGTGAATGAAATTGATTTTTCAACCAGCCGTGGATGAATCCTTAATTTTTGCCCAGTCTGGGCTGAACCAGTAAAAGTGACCGCATCTTGATAATCGAGATGATCAAACAGATCACCAATGCCACCACAGATCAATTGCAATGCGCCTTCCGGCACTAAACCACTATCGAGGATCAATTTCACCATCGCCTGTGTTAATTGTGCTGATGCGGTCGCAGGTTTGATAATTGCTGGCATACCCGCCATCCAGGTCGGAGCCAGTTTTTCCAACATTCCCCAGCAAGGGAAGTTAAACGCATTGATATGTAGCGCAACGCCGGGACGAGAGGTCAGAACATGGCGAGCGACAAACTGGGACTGTTTCGACAGTGGGATCATCTCATCTTCCGGCCACAGAACATCATCCGGTAACTCACGTCCTGCCAGACCCGCATAAGAAAATAACGTCGCGATACCTCCTTCAATATCGATCCAACCATCCGAACGGGTCGCCCCAGTTTCTGCTGAAATAGCATACAAGGCTTCTTTATTAGCAAGCAGATGCTTTGCAACGGCTTTCATCATCTGAGCCCGCTGCTGGAATGTCATCGCCGCGAGAGCTTTGCCCCCTTTTTCCCGGGCATAACTGAGACTATCAGCCAGCGGTAACCCATCTGAACATACCTGATACAAGGCTTTACCATTTACTGCATGGTGAATAATTCTGGCATTACCTTTCCCATAAACCCAGGCACCACATATATAACTGGTTAACTGTTGCATTTTTTTCTCCACCGATTGTATTAATGAATCATCATTAACTACATCTACAACATTTATGTATCACATAATCCATAAAAAAGACCATCTGGTAAATTACCAAAATTAAAACACATTAGGGACGTCGCATATCAATATCCTTACTTTTCCCTAACAATAAAAATTAATCACGGCTTTTTTAAAAAAATAAAAAGCAAATATTGTGATGTATTCGACAAATAGACAAACAAACCGTTTGATATTTTTGTTATCGATTTGTAGATTTACAACTGCATTTAATGATTCACTTTTATGCTTATAATTCAAAAATAAGAATCACATTCGGAGTGCATATGACAACTGATCAACTCCAGGCGCACTTTGACACCAAGATCGAGGCAGATCTTTCCATTGAAGCTAAGGACTGGATGCCCGATGCCTATCGCCAAAACCTGATACGTCAGATCGGTCAACACGCACATTCGGAAGTTGTCGGTATGTTGCCGGAAGCCAACTGGCTCACTCGTGCCCCCACATTGCGCCGTAAGGCCGTATTATTGGCAAAAGTACAGGATGAAGCAGGACACGGGCTTTATCTCTACAGCGCCGCAGAAACACTTGGCTGCTCTCGTCAGGACATTTACCAGAAGCTACTGGATGGTAAGATGAAATATTCATCAATCTTCAACTATCCCACCTTAAGCTGGGCAGATGTCGGAGTTATTGGCTGGCTGGTGGATGGTGCTGCGATTGTTAATCAGGTCGCTCTGTGTCGGGCATCTTACGGCCCTTATGCCCGTGCTATGGTCAAGATCTGCAAAGAAGAGAGTTTCCACCAACGGCAGGGATATGAGGCAGTTATGGCATTAGCAAATGGTAATGAAGCTCAGCGTGCCATGCTGCAAGATGCCATCAATCGATTCTGGTGGCCAACTCTGATGATGTTCGGCCCCAATGACAGTGATTCTCCTAACAGTACTCAAAGCATAGCCTGGAAAATCAAACGGTTCAGTAATGATGAACTGCGACAGAAATTTATCGATAACACCGTTCCTCAATTGGAAGCATTAGGCATGACCGCCCCCGATCCGGAGTTAACCTGGGATGAAACCACGGGCCATTACCGTTTTGGTGAAATCAATTGGGATGAATTCTATCAAGTGCTCAAAGGGCGGGGCATATGCAATCACGAACGTCTGGAAGCCAAACGCCGTGCTTGGGAAAGCGGGAGTTGGGTACGTGAAGCGGCTTCTGTCCATGCCAAAAAAATGGCAGCTAAAAAACAGGTTGCTTAATCCGTTGCGTGATGAGTACAAATTCGGAAAAGGAGACAAAACATGAACGATACCGATTGGCCACTGTATGAAGTCTTTATCCGCAGCAAGCAGGGGCTGACTCACCGTCATGTCGGTAGCCTCCACGCGGCAGACGATCAAATGGCACTGGAAAATGCACGTGATGCCTATACTCGACGCAACGAAGGTTGTTCTATCTGGGTAGTAAAATCCATGTATCTGGTTGCATCACAACCAGAAGATCGCGGAGCTTTTTTCGAGCCCTCAGAAGACAAAATCTACCGTCATCCGACTTTCTACACGATCCCTGATGGCATTAAGAATATGTAGAGGTGAGACATGAATACATCTCGTGTTGTTTCACCCAACGAGACACTTTTTAACCCTAAGCCTGATCATGATCTTTTTAACGATAACCTTACTAGCTACGTCCTGCGTCTGGGAGACAGCCCGCTAATTCTGGCGCAACGCCTGTGCGAATGGTGTGGTCATGCACCAGAGCTGGAGATTGACTTAGCGCTGTCCAATATTGGTCTCGATTTACTGGGGCAAGCACGTAATTTTCTCAGTTATGCCGCCATGCTTTACGAGACAAATTACGGGACAAA
Organism: Xenorhabdus siamensis; assembly: GCF_037996745.1. Classification (NCBI taxonomy): domain Bacteria; kingdom Pseudomonadati; phylum Pseudomonadota; class Gammaproteobacteria; order Enterobacterales; family Morganellaceae; genus Xenorhabdus; species Xenorhabdus siamensis. The sequence goes on along the minus strand of NZ_JBBMXE010000005.1, from coordinate 219,662 downwards.
TGTTGATGAAGACAAACTGGCTTTTGGGCGTGAGGAACAAGAATTTCGCAATCTTTTGCTGGTGGAACAACCTAATGGTGGCTTTAACGATACGTTAGTACGTCAGTTTTTCATTGATGCCTATCACGTCTTACTTTATCAGGCATTAGGGCAGAGTCAGGACTCTCAGTTAGCAGCCATCAGCAATAAGTCATTGAAAGAAGTGAATTATCACCTGCGTTTTAGCCGTGGCTGGATGATCCGTTTGGGGGATGGCACAGAACAAAGCCACGAAAAAATGCAAAATTCTGTCAATCAATTGTGGCGCTTTACCGGCGAACTATTCCACTGTGATGAAGTGGAACAACACCTTGCTGAAGCCGGAATTGCCATCGATCCCCGCACACTCTATGAGCCGTGGCAACAAATCGTCAAAGAGACCTTTGCGCAAGCCACGTTAGACATACCACAGGACATACCTTATCGACAGGGTGGCAAACAAGGGCAACATACAGAACATTTGGGTTACATACTGGCAGAAATGCAATTTTTGCAACGGACTTACCCAGACTGTAACTGGTAACTGAGGCTGATAACCAAATCCGATAAGATCAGGAGGAAATGATGGAACAGCAATTCAAAACATTGCAGCAGCCGGAAGTCCATCAGATCTGGCAGTGTTTACATCAGATTGCCGATCCAGAATTGCCAACACTATCCATTACCGATCTCGGTATGGTACGAGCTGTTCTACCTTTCCACACTGAGCAAGCCGGCCAAACAGGCTGGCAGGTGATATTCACCCCGACTTATTCAGGCTGCCCGGCGACAGAATTTCTGGTCAATGAAATCCACACAACACTGACTCAGGCAGGGTTCTCGCCAGTGCATGTCGATGTGAGTCTAAGTCCGGCATGGACAACTGACTGGATGAGTGCAGATGCCAGACAACGTTTACGTGAATCCGGTATCGCACCGCCGCAAGGTTCAGCTTGTGAGAAACCGGCAGATACAGAATCCATCATCTGCCCCCGTTGTAGCAGTCATGAAACGGAGAAAATCAGTGAATTCGGTTCCACTGCTTGCAAAGCGCTTTATCGTTGCCGGCAATGCCTGGAACCCTTTGATTATTTCAAATGTATTTAATTTTAAATGTATTTAACAAGGGAGCAGCAGATGACTACTCTTCATCGTCCCGGTTCTCAACAAAAACAGCGCCAACAGAAACAATTTTACCGGACGCAACGCCAGCGGACACCGTTTCAGCGAACGCAATTTCATCACTTACGTATTGTCGCTATTGAGCGGGAATCCCCTGATTCCGTTGCCGTCACACTACATGTCCCCGATGAATTAAGAGAATGCTTTCACTATCAGCCCGGTCAGCATCTGACACTCAAAGCAAAAGTGGATGGGGAAGAGCTGCGCCGCTGTTATTCCATCTGTAGTTCGCCACTGGATAATGTATTGCAAATCGGCGTCAAGGCCGTGTATCAGGGGCGCTTTTCCACCTTTATCAACCAACAATTGAAAGTTGGCGATGAATTAGAAGTCATGCAACCACAAGGTCATTTTGTCCATCGTCCTGATACTGGTGCGCGGGGAAATTATCTGGCTATTGCGGCGGGTTCCGGTATTACCCCGATTCTATCGATTATCAAAAGTACATTGGCTCTGGAGCCAGAAAGTTCTTTTGCTCTGATTTATGGTAATCGTACCAGTCGCTCCGTGATGTTCAAAGAAGCGCTGTCTGATCTCAAGAACCGCTATCTACAACGTTTTCAGATAATATACCTGTTCAGCCAGGAAACGACCGACAGCCCGCTGTTCAACGGTCGTATCAATGCAGAAAGCCTCTTACGTATTGGCAAAACCCTGCTCACTTTTGCCCAGTTTGATCACGCCTTTCTTTGTGGGCCTGAAGCTATGCTGGATGATGCCAAAACGACACTTGAGCAGGCTGGTATGCCGTCTGAACACATTCATAGTGAACGTTTCAACACAGGGAATCGTCCCCTTTACGCCACTTCCCGTCCAGATAATCTAATCGAACGCAATGAAACCCATGTCAAAATTCATCTGGATGGCCGCATCTTGAATATTGTCATGAACACTGAGGATAACAGCATTCTTGATGCAGCCCTGCGCCAGGGAGCAGATTTACCCTATGCCTGTAAAGGCGGGGTTTGCGCCACCTGTAAATGCCGGCTCAAATCCGGTGAGGTAGATATGGGAGTGAACTACAGCCTGGAACCGGACCAACTGGCTTCCGGCTATATTTTAAGCTGTCAGTCGTGGCCGAAAGGCGACGGTGTCGTTGTTGATTTTGACGTCTAAGATTTCTCATCACTAAGAGATTTTCAAGAAAAAATGGTCATAAATCAGGAGCCACCATGAACCAAGAATGGATTTTATGTCAGCAGCAACCGCGGGTACGCACACTGACTCTCAACCGTCCAGAAGTGCGCAATGCTCTCAGCAATGACTGTCTGGAACAGCTTGTACAGCATCTGGAGCAGGCGGATACCGATGCCGACACCGGCGCTATTATCATCACTGGTTCACAGCGCTGTTTCGCCGCGGGTGCCGATCTCAAAGAACTCCAGCAACAGACCGTTGCTACCGCAATAACTGATTGCCGTCCTCAACTCTGGCAACGCCTGAACAATATCAGCAAACCGATAATAGCTGCTGTTAACGGCTATGCGCTCGGCGCGGGTTGTGAACTTGCACTGGCCTGTGATCTGGTGATCTGCGGTGAAAGTGCCCGCTTCGGCCTGCCAGAAATCACTCTGGGATTAATGCCGGGTGCGGGAGGTACACAGAGACTTATTCGCAGTGTTGGCAAGGCTCTTGCCAGCCAGATGATATTAACAGGTGAAGCTATTGATGCTCATCAGGCACTGCAAGCAGGGTTAGTGAGTGAAGTCTGTATCGATAACCTGACGTTGAAGCGTGCACAACAGATAGCAAGCCGCATCAGTGAATTTTCGCCGCTGGCATTGCGGGCGGCTAAGGCTGCGCTCAGGACTGCACACGAAACCGGCTTGTCACAAGGGCTGTCTGCCGAGCGCCAATACTTTATTGCTTTGGCAGGTACAGCCGACCGTCAGGAAGGTATTTCGGCCTTCCTTGAAAAACGTAAACCGACCTTTAAAGGATACTAATAGATGGAAAATGAAAATATACCCACGATCCTCACTGAAATTAAAGCAGGTGTCCTTAGCATTAAACTCAACCGTCCCAAATGCATAAACAGTTTTAACGAGGAAATGCACCGGCAGCTAAGTGAGGCACTGACGATCGCGGAACAGGATGAATCAGTGCGCTGTGTGCTGCTCTCAGGAGCCGGACGTGGCTTTTGTGCAGGGCAAGATTTAAACGATCGCAACCCTGTTATCAATGTAGGTGGCGTTCCTGATCTCGGTTATTCCATTGAAACTTTCTACAATCCGCTGATCCGCCGTCTGACGTCCCTGCCCAAGCCGGTGGTCTGTGCTGTGCATGGTGTCGCCGCAGGAGCCGGTCTCTCTATCGCTTTGGCCTGTGACATCGTGATCGCCGCTCGCGACACCAGCTTTATTCAGGCGTTCTGTCGTATTGGTCTGACACCGGATGCGGGCGGTAGCTGGTTCCTGCCCCATCATATTGGCCATGCCCGTGCTATGGGAATGGCTTTGTTAGGAGACAAAATCACCGCTGAACAGGCACTGGAATGGGGAATGATCTGGCAAGTTTTCGAGCCTAATGAGTTAGAGGAGAAAGCCTGGGAAATCGCGCAACGTCTGGCAACCCAACCCACCTTCTCTCTCGCATGTATAAAGAAATCCACTTACGCAGCGGCAAGCAATACGTTAGATGAGCAACTTGATCTCGAACGTGATCTACAGCGCCAGTGCGGACGCACTGAAGACTTCCAGGAAGGCGTTAACGCATTCATAGAAAAACGCGAACCACAATTCAAAGGCAAATAATCATGAACATGCCCATACATCATCGTTCAATATCTAATAATTCAATACCCAATGAATCAACACTGAACGGCCCAATCGCTGTGATTGGTGCAGGCGCGATGGGTATCGGCATTGCTCAGGTAGCAGCTCAGGCAGGACATACTGTCCTGCTATTTGATGTAAACAGAGAAGCTGCACAACGTGCGCTGGATACGCTCCACACCCGCCTGCATCAACGTGTTGAAGCAGGCAAGGCAGAGGCAAGCAAAACTCAAGAACTGTTGCAACGTATCACACTGGTAGATTCATTACATTCACTGGTATCAAGCGCGCTGGTCATTGAAGCGATTATCGAAAAATTGGCAGCGAAGCAGGATCTCTTCCGCCAACTGGAATCCCTTTGTTCAGAACAAACCCTTTTTGCCAGTAACACCTCATCGTTGTCGATTACTGCCATTGCCCGCGAGCTGGACGTTCCTCAGCGTATGGCAGGAATGCATTTTTTCAATCCTGCACCATTGATGAAACTGGTAGAAATCGTGCAGGGGTTGGAAACATCCCCACAGACAATCGCCACTCTTAAACACCTCGTGATCGGCTGGCAAAAACAGCCTGTCATTTGTCGTTCAACACCCGGTTTTATCGTCAACCGTATCGCACGCCCCTTTTATGCGGAAGCCCTACGTGCACTGGAAGAACAAATCGCTTCCCCCGCAACACTGGATGCGGTTATGAAAGACTCCGGCGGCTTTGCGATGGGGCCATTGCAGCTTACCGATTTAATTGGGCATGATGTTAATTACGCCGTGACCGAATCCCTGTTTCATGCTTTCTACGGTGATACACGTTTTCAGCCATCACTACGACAAAAAGAACTGGTGGAAGCCAATCATCTGGGGCGTAAAAGTGGCCGGGGGTTTTATGTTTATGCGGGCCAGGATTACGCTGACAAAGCGCAACAACAATTTATTCCCACCATTACGGAGATAATTACAGAAACATCGCCAACAGCACTAATATCACCTGAACAAATTAAAATAACCGGCAATTGGTCTGTCCTGCCGCACTTTACCACGCTGTTACAGCAACACGGATTATTACACTCAAATAAAATTGCTGCTGAAAAAAGCGAAAATATTCAGCTACCATCACCAGCATTACAAATTGATGACGTTATATTTATGCTGGCAACAGGGAAAACTAGCTCACAACTTACTGATGAAATTGGGATGCCGGTAGTGCAGTTTGATCTATCAGCCAATCATCAGACCGCTCCGATAATGACGCTCAGTGCAGCCTGCCAGAATACTCAGCAACAGACCGCAAAAGTGATCAGCTTTCTACACGCCCTCGGCAAGCAGGTGATTTTACTGCCGGATTATCCCGCTCTGCTGACCATGCGTACTGTAGCGATGCTGTGCAACGAAGCATTGGATGCTCTTAATAAAGGTATCGCCAACGCCGAAGATATCGATCTGGCAATGTGTTATGGCGTGAATTATCCCATTGGCCCTTTGACATGGGGCAACCAGCTTAGCTGGCAGCACATTCTCAGTACGTTAGAAAACTTACAACAATTCTACGGCGAACCCCGTTACCGTCCGTCACCTTTGCTACGCCAACTGGCTGCGGGTTATGTCTCACTGCCACATATCTCACCGCAGCACTTGTCTACATAGCAATATGAACATCAATATAAGAAGAAAAATCATGCCTGATAAAACCAACAACTCTCCTAAACAACTTGCCCGGCACTCCATTGAAGCCATGTATACCAAAGATGCTTGTGCCAACCATATGGGTATACACATCGACTATATCGATATCGGGCTCGCTCAATTAAGCATGACTGTTGAGCCTACTATGCTCAACGGCCATAAAACCTGTCATGGCGGCGTCATATTCACTCTGGCTGACACGGCTTTCGCCTACGCTTGTAACAGTGAAGGACTTGCTGCGGTGGCTTCAGTATGCAGTATAGATTTCATTCATCCGGTCTTTAACGGTGACCAACTCACAGCTATCGCTTCGGTGCAACATCAGGGAAAAACGTCTGGATTGTATGATGTCAAAGTGACCAATCAGAATGGTAAAACAGTAGCCTTCTTCCGTGGTCACGCTCATCGCCTTGGTCATTCAGTTTTAGAAGGGCCCTCAAAAGTTCTTCCTTCTCAAGCCTCTCTTCCTAAAGAACATCGGAGAGAAAAATCATGAATCATGCATTTATTTGTGATGGAGTACGCACGCCTATCGGACGTTATGGTGGTGCTCTTGCCAGTCTGCGGGCTGATGATCTGGCCGCTCTGCCATTACAAGCATTGATAGCACGTTATCCCACATTAGATTGGCAAGGATTAGATGGGCAAGGTATTGATGACGTCATCCTCGGCTGTGCCAATCAGGCTGGCGAAGATAATCGTAATGTCGCACGCATGGCGGTACTATTGGCTGGACTACCATATTCCGTCCCCGGAACCACTCTCAATCGATTGTGTGGTTCTGGTTTGGAAGCGCTGGCTTTTGCGGCTCGCAGTATCAAAGCTGGCGAAGCTCATCTGATACTGGCTGGTGGTGTTGAATCCATGACCCGTGCACCATTAGTGATGGGAAAAGCAGAAACTGCGTTCAGCCGTCAAGCACAGATATTCGATACCACGATTGGCTGGCGTTTCATTAATCCACGCATACAACAACAATTTGGCACGGATTCGATGCCGGAAACCGCAGAGAACGTTGCAGCCCAATTTAAAATCAGCCGGGAGGCTCAAGACGCTTTTGCTCTGCGTAGCCAGCAACGTACAGCCAAAGCTCAACAACGTGGTATTCTGGCCGAAGAGATTATTCCTGTTACCCTGCCTGACCCCCGCAAAACCGCTTTAGTTTCACAGGGCTTGTTTTCACAGGATTCATTTTCACAGGATGAACATCCCCGGCCTGACACAACATTCGAGCAGTTGCAAAAGCTTAAAACCCCATTTCGTGTTGACGGTACAGTCACTGCTGGCAATGCCTCCGGCGTCAATGACGGAGCAGCCGCTCTGATCATCGCTTCAGAAACAGCAGTTCAACAACATAGTCTGACACCCAGGGCACGTATTGTCGCAACCGCCACCAGTGGTGTTGAACCGCGCATTATGGGGATAGGGCCACTGCCTGCCACTGAAAAAGTACTGGCACTTGCGGGCCTGAGCCTGAACCAAATGGATGTGATTGAACTGAATGAAGCCTTTGCAGCCCAGTCACTGGCAGTCATTCGTCAATGGGGATTGCCGGATGATGCAGAGCATGTCAACCCGAATGGCGGCGCAATTGCGCTTGGGCATCCGTTGGGCATGAGTGGTGCTCGCCTTGCGCTGACAGCCACTCTTGAACTGGAACGACGGGCGGGCTGTTATGCTCTATGCACCATGTGTGTTGGCGTGGGACAAGGTATCGCCATGATTATCGAACGCATATAACTTATAAAAACAGCCTGTTACAACCAAATCAACAAAATAGCGGGAAATTATGAGCAATAACGTACAACACTTCAACTCACACTTTACTCCACACACCAATGCCCATTTCGATCCTATTGAATTTGCTTCACGCGATGAAATTCAGACACGGCAATTTGAGCAAATAAAATGGACGCTGCATCACGCCTATAACAACGTACCAATGTATCAACACAAATTTGATGCCATCGGCATTCATCCCAGTGATTTCAGACAACTCGATGACATCAAGAAATTCCCTTACACCACCAAGCAGGATCTCAGGGATAACTACCCTTTTGATGCCTTTGCCGTGCCAATGGAAAAAATTGTGCGTATTCATGCGTCATCCGGTACGACAGGTCGTCCGACCGTCGTCGGCTATACCCAACAGGATATTGATAACTGGGCTGACTTGGTCGCCCGCAGTCTGCGTTTCGCCGGGGGAACAGCCAAAGACAAAATACACGTTGCTTACGGTTACGGCCTGTTTACGGGGGGATTAGGTGCACATTATGGTGCTGAGCGTCTGGGGGCAGCCGTGATCCCCATGTCTGGAGGACAAACAGAAAAACAAGCACACCTGATCCGGGATTTCAAGCCTGACATCATCATGATGACACCTTCCTACTGCCTGACACTACTGGACGAGCTGGAGCGCCAAATGGGAGGCGATGCCAGACAATGTTCCCTGCGGATTGGTATTTTCGGAGCCGAACCGTGGACGGAAGGGCTACGCCAAGAAATAGAGACACGCATGGGTATCAAAGCACTGGATATTTACGGCCTGTCCGAAGTCATGGGGCCGGGTGTTGCGATGGAATCAGTGGAATACGCGGATGGTTCCACCATTTGGGAAGATCACTTCTATCCAGAAGTGATTGATCCGGACAACCTGAATGTCCTGCCGGATGGAGAGAATGGCGAACTGGTTTTCACAACGCTGACCAAAGAAGCCATGCCTGTGATCCGCTACCGTACCCGTGACCTGACACGTTTATTACCGGGAACCGCCCGCAATATGCGCCGTATGGACAGGATCACCGGACGCTCCGACGATATGCTTATTATCCGTGGTATTAACGTCTTCCCCTCACAGATAGAAGAACAGATTGTGCGTTTCAGGGAACTGTCACCACATTATCAATTGGAAGTGAATCGCGTGGGGAATTATGACAGCCTGTCCGTCAAGGTCGAACTGAAAGAACCTAATCAACTCAGTTTCCAACAACGCTGTGGCATTTGCCACCAACTGCGCCACCACATTAAATCTATGGTCGGTATCAATACAGAAGTCAGCATCGTCAACTGCGGAGACATTCCCCGCTCAGAAGGCAAAGCGGTTCGGGTGATTGATAACCGTCGGTATGGATAATTATGCTAATGTCATGACACAGTTTCGATTCAAAAATAACAAAATATGACTCACAAACTCGATGATTTTATTCAATATGCTCTTGCTGCCCAACCGATTAGCGGAACATCGCTGATCATTTCCCTGTATGGCGATGCCCTCAGTCACCGGGGTGGTGAAGTCTGGCTAGGTAGTCTCAGCCTTCTATTGGAGCCGATGGGATTCAGTGACCGCTTTGTGCGGACATCTGTCTTTCGTTTACAAAAAGAGGGATGGCTGGAGGTGGAAAAAATAGGTCGTCGTAGCTATTACCGCATCACAGAACGCGGTATGAACCAATTCCGCCATGCAGAGAGTAAAATTTATCTCAGCGAACAACCTGCCTGGGATGGCAAATGGGATCTCCTGCTACTGGAAGAGAGCAACAAAGAAGAACGCATCCGCCTGAAAAAAGAGTTGAGCTGGCTTGGATTTGGTCAACTCAACAGCACATTAATGGCTGCCCCTAGCAGCTCACAAAGTGATATTCCGGCCCTGCTTGGCGAACTCAACGCCAGTGACTCTGTTATCTACTTCCGGGCGGATTATCCTTATCCCCGTTCAGAACAGAGCCTGAAAGAACGAGTATCCGCCAGTTGGTCGCTGGACCAGGTTGCTCAGCACTACCATGAGTTTATCATCTCCTTCCGTCCTTTGATGAAACTATTGCAAGACTGCAATCCAGACGAACTGACACCAGAACGCTGCTTCCAACTACGCCTTCTGCTTATCCATTTTTACCGCCGTGTCGTACTGCGCGATCCACTTCTACCGGATGCCCTGCTGCCTGCACAGTGGGAAGGGCAAATCGCCCGTCATTTATGTATCAACATCTACCAACGCATCGGCCCTGCCGCAACACAGTACATCGGTGAACAATGTGAAACTACCATAGGTAAACTGCCCCAACCTGCCGCCGCGTATTATTGTCGTTTTGGTGGATTACGCAGTAGATCTTAGTATTTTCTGACGATTGATTTTGAGGAAATGTTTATGCCTGTCTATACAGGTACCACCTGTTCGCGATCTGCGAGCAGGTTCTCTATTATTTTGTATCAATCACCTCAGAAGGTTTTATTGTTATTTTCTGACCATGTAATTCACAATCTTCCATCATTTGGATAACACCTTCTTTAGCCCATAAAGCTTGTGCTCCCATGGCTTCTTTATAAGGAACAACATATTCACTCATATCAATAAATGGCTTACTGAATAAAATGGCTTTATAATCATAATCATCTCCACTATCTGGAATGACCCAATCAATTAGATAATTAGCATTTTTCCAAAAAATAATCATACTTTCAAATTCATCATACTCTTTTGTTTTATCAAAATTATATCCAATCAAACAGTATTGATTATTAACCTTTTGTAAATTAAACTTTCTTATAAGGTAACTCAACGCAGGAAAATAATTTTCCTTATATTTTTTTATCCTTAGCGGATTAAATGTACTGTCTGGTTTTTTATAATATATTCCCCATTGCCCTGTTTTCTCCCAAAAATTAAAATCTAATTCTTCTTGCTTCTTCGAATAAGCAATTAAAGGGAATAAAATCATACATAACCCAATTAAATATTTCATATTCAATCTCTTATTTTAAATAACTATCAGACAGCTTATAAAAATCTTGCCCTTGTAATGAAAATAATTTTATGAAATTTGGACCAGGAGAACCACGCCCGGTTGTTCTCCATGCAACTATCTCTACATTAGATATTTTATTACTTTTTGCTATATTTATAGCATTTGTAATTAATCGTCGGTAGGCTAAAAATTTCGAGTGAGTTCCATCATTCGCAGTCGCGATCATACTATCAATTCTGTCCTTTATATCAGTTTTAATATTGGGATATTGCTGAAATCCTTCTATTGTCCGAGGCCCTGAAATTAGTCCAATTAATTTATTTCCATGTTTTGGTACATCAAGTTCATGTGCTTTAGGGGACTTAACTCTGTTTAATAAAGCATCATGCATATACTGCATAGTATCTTTAGCTTCTTTTTCATCATACTTTGTTCCCAGTGAATCTGGAGATTTCGTCTCCGCCAACAATACCATCAACATCGCTTTCTGTTCAGGAGTCAGATCCGTGGGAATCGAGATCTTAGACAATATATTAATCGTTAACGCTGGAAAGCAATCCTCAGCAACACCGGCGGCAAAAAAGGAACAGTAGCTGATATTCGTATCTACCGCGCTGATAATACTCATTCCCATATTGATGGCTGTGATTTTCAGTGTCTGTTCTCTGCGCTGAGGATTATCGATTTGGAAAACAGAGACAAGGCCATTATTCGGCATAAATTTAAGGTGTTTTCTGGTGCCGCTATTTAAACCATCAATCTTTAATGTCAGTGTATTGCCCGGCGTCAGATAAAAGACAGTTTCATTAAGTAACGTCCGATTATTCCGCATAATAATAAATTTAGACATAGTTATTTATCCTTTTTATTTTGGTTAAATCCGTTCTCTAACCTATTGCGTTATAATAAAAATATCTTATTAACAAATCAAACTAGTGTCCAGTAAGATAGCTCTTATTTTCTTAATATGCTTTTCATCTTTCAGAATATAATTATCAACAATGGAAATTATTTATTACTGTTCTATATCCTCAGCATTTGTGACAATCAATACATAAAAAACATAGACAAACGCTTTATTTCAGTAAGTTATGTGACAAATATCTATTTTAAACCCGCATCTCTAAAATATGACTTTAAAAAGCTAATCGGTTTCTGGTTCTCCTGATAGAGTTATTAATTAATCTAACAAAAAATTCATCTCAACACCTATTGGTTTTTTTCAAACATACATAAATCCTAAAATTAAAAATGAGGAAAGATATGTCAAGGCTCGTTTATTATGTCGCGGCCACAATGGACGGTTATATCGCTACAGAAAACCACGAATTAGGTTGGTTAGAGGCATTACCCCTCAGCGATGATGCCACTCCTTACGAGAAATTTTATCAAAGCATTGGCGCGGCAATTATAGGTGCAGGGACTTATGAATGGATTATGAAAAATATTTCCGGTCATTGGCCGTATCAAAATATTCCCTCTTTTATTCTCTCCTCCAGAAATTTGTCCATTCCGGCAGAAATTAATGCCGTTGTCACTCATGATTCAGCCCATCAAATTGTTACCAAAGCAAAAGCGGCAGCTAAAGGTAAAGATATTCGCGTTTTGCCAGTCAGTCGTTCGATTCAAGCAGTACCTAATCAACAACGATGCTTAAGCAGTGGCGCAATCGAAACCATCATGGATATCAAGTCAACGGCATAATTATTTGCAAAAGGTATCATCGTGGCCCTGTTCCGCTATTCCCGCCTTGTCTATATCTTTGAGGCAGTTCAGGCAACAATATTGCCACAGGCTGAATTAGCAAAACGCTTTGCGGTTTCCAGCCGGACTATCCGTACAGATATAGCCGAATTGAATGGTATTCTGCGCGATTATGGGGCACAGATCTTTTACAAACGTAAGATCGGTTATACGCTTCGCATTGAAGATCCTTCACTATTTGCTTCCCTGATCCAACAAAAACAGGCGATCAAAACGATCCCTCACACAGCCGATGATCGCATCGATGCCTTGCTCTTAAAACTGTTAATGAGTTCAGCCCCCATCAAACTGGATGATATTGCGGAAGAATGGTCCATTAGCCGTAGCACGCTGCAACATGATATGGGCATTATACGTGAGATTTTAGGCAAATATCCCCTGCAATTGGAAAGTACTCCCTATCTAGGTACTAAATTGCATGGCGATGAAAGATTCATTCGTGCCTGCCTGACGGATACCTTAATCCACCGCTTTTTACTGGCATTTGAACCCACTCTCAGCCAGTTCAGGCCGGATATTCTGACCAATATCGATCTGACATACATTGAAAAAAACCTGCAAAACAGCCTGACCCAATTTGATATCCGCCTGACCAGTGAAGGGCAACAATATCTGATATTCAATTGTGCGGTTTCTATTCTCAGAATGAATCACAGCCATCGACTGCCTTCCGGTTCAATCAGTGAGCTGGATATCGCAATCCAAAATGCAGTACGCGAAATTTCAAACGCATTGAGTCTCTTTTGGAACAATGGAATGCCTGCCGCAGAAACAGGCTATCTCGGCAGGCAGATCGCTGCTCAGCGAATTCCAAAACATACTTTCACCAGTCAAGTCACTGATAGTCATCAATGGGTGGGAGATATCCTTAGCTACATCAGTCAATCCTATAACTACGACTTACGTCATGACAGTAAGTTAAGACACGATCTTGCGACTCATTTAGCGGTATTAGTCAGTCGGTTACAGAATCAAATCAAGACGAAAAACCCACTGTTAGCCGAGATCAAACAATATTATCCGTTCGCCTATGATGTGGTCGTCAGCGCTCTGAGCTGTATAGCAGATCAATTGCCTTGCGTTGTTGGTGAAGATGAACTTGGCTATCTGGCTGTACATATCGGCGTTGGCCTTGAACGTCATTATGGCCGGGCTAACCCTGTTTTGATCGTCACCGATGTTGGTAATGCCACTCAACGGATGATCGAGGCCCAAATTGCCCGTGAATTTCCCCAACTCAATATCCAACGAATATTGTCGTCTCACGAATACGACTTATTGGAGTATGTGGAAGAGAACTTCGTCATCTCAACTCTGCGTTTGTATGAAAAAAATAAACCTGTCACCAAAATTTCCGCATTTCCGACCGCCTATCAACTGGAGCAGATTCGGCAACTGGTCATGCAGGATCAGACCTACCCTTACATTCTTGAACGTTTTTTTGATGAACGTTATTTCATGATTATCAAAGATGAAATTACCCAGAAGGACTTGTTTAAAAAGGTTTGCCGTAAATTACAGGCAGATGGCTATGTGGAAGAAAATTTCTGCGTTTCATTGACCGAACGGGAGTCGATTATCTCCACGCTATTAGGTGAGAATATTGCGCTGCCGCATGCATTAGGGTTATTGGCACTAAAAACGGTTGTCGTCACCATCCTTGCCCCTAAAGGCATTGAATGGAACAAGGAAACAAAAGAGCAGGCAAATGTTATTTTCTTACTTGCTATCAGCAAAGATGATTATGAAGAAGCTATGGCGATTTATGATCTGTTTGTTACATTCGTCAGGGAAAAAGCAACCAAAAGACTACTGCGCAGCAGAAATTTCCTTGATTTTCAGATTATAGCCAAAGACTGCCTTACCCGCTCTTTCTGAATGAATAGGTGTCGATTCTCAAACATCAACAGAAACCAAAGGTTATAATGTGACCAGATTCGCAGGTTGAGAAAATTCTTCCTTCCTGTTTTTTACTTAAATATGCCCCAACGTCCCACAGTGGCTAACCGTTTTCAGTTAATTTCCACTTTGAAACGGAAATCAGCCAACTCCAAAGCTGAAAATAAAATCGATAAGGTTATCTCAGTAAAAAACAACCACGTTAGCCTAATGGTCGATTTGATGGGGAAACCAGTTATGAATAATCTCCCTGTACGTTTCAACATGGCAAAAGAGACTAATGACCCAGACGTTGTCAGCCAAAAATTACTGAGGCTTATTGGTGTATGGCTGGAAGAGGCGGGAGCGTATACCACTGAAGTTCAGCAACAGATGTTGGAATTTCATGTCAAATCGATGGTCATGAGAGCCAAAACAAAAGAGCCTTTGCCAGAAGTGGATTATTCTCTGTTTGATGAAATCTCACCAGAATCCATCGCATTGGCTGCTCAAGTCGTTGAATCTCTCCCTGGATTAGCCGTCGAAGAGGTTTATCTACTCTCTGTGCACTTTGAAATTGCACGTTCCAATCCTTAACTGTCAAAGACAAGGTCTCTCAAAGATAAGGTTTTCGGGAATCGCATTTTGGAAAGAGTATTTTGGAGATAACATCATGAAAAAACAAATCATTGTGGTGATTGGCGATCGTTTAGGTAAAGGACAAAATGTGGCTGCCGGTGTTGAAGCCGCTGGCGGCAAAGCGATAGTCATCTCCGGCATAGCCGCAGATATGAAACTGGGTGATGTAATGCACAGTGAACACGGAGATATCGGTATCTCTTTCTGCGGAAGTGGCGGTGCTGGCGCAATCACGGCGCAGAACAAATATGGCTATAAGATTCGCCACGGTATGCGTTCCATTGAAGAAGGCGAAACCGCCATCCTCGAAGGCTGTACCGTGCTTGGATTTGGTTTTATGGATAAAGCTGATCTGGGCGAACGTCTTGTGCGGGCTTTTTTATCCACGAAATCAAACCGCCAAAAACAGGAAAGGTAATCATGAAGTCGGTACTCGAAACCTCGGTTAGGGTCAGTGGCCTCGGTGATACTAAACAAAAAGCCGTTGCCGATGCGCTAAGTGCAGTACAACGCACGGTACTGAAAGGGACATCCCACCTGATCCTGCGCATTGAACCGAAGGATGTTGCCATTATCAAAGCCACCCGCACAGTGACAACAGAGAAGTTCCTGTTCTTTTTCCTGCCTCGTCAACGTGAACACTATTCCGTTGTACTGGATGTTTTCGTTAATGTCACTTTGTTGGATGTGCAAGCCATTCATTTCAGTCAATTAGCGTAGAGCCTGATTGATATGGGGAAAATCTTATGGGAGCTACAGTATCATTTCTCGAAATACTCGGTATGTCACTCCTGATCGGTGGTCTGTGCGGTTTTGGCCTCGGTGCCGGAGCAGCCCGCATGTTCCATGCTCCGACAGTACAAGGAATGGGCGCTTTCCGTACACTAGGAGAATTAAATTCCTGCGAAGGTGATCCTGCATCCCACTTCTCTTTTGGACTTGGTTTCTTCTTTAATGCCTGGGCTTCATCCGTTGCTGCCGGAGCGTTCACACAAGATGTCGATCATCGCATTATTCCCAATTGGGGAGCCGCTGCCCTGATGATCAAGAACCGCAACGTGGCAGAGACTCTGCATAACCCCAAAAAAATGGCCATTGCCTGTGGGATCGTCGGTGCACTGTTAGTCGCTTTCCTGAACACCACTGCTTCTGCCATTCCGGCAGCGTTACAAACTACCGCCACCAATGTGCTGGTGCCTGCGGCTAATTTGCTGGTCAATACCGTGATGCCTGTACTGTTTTGGCTGGCAGCTATGGATGCCGGTCGCCGCTCCGGTTTCTGGGCTACCTTGTTTGGCGGCTGCGCGCAATTGATTATGGGGAATGCCATTCCCGGTCTGGTCCTCGGTATCCTGATCGGGAAAGGTGTCGATGACAATGGCTGGAATAAAGTAACCCAAACTATGCTGGTTGCCGTCGTTTTACTGTTTGTCCTCAGCGGATTCTTCCGTGAATTCGATCTTAAGCTACTGACCGCTTTCTCGCTGGAAATTCCGAACTGGCTGCAACATATCCATCAACTATTGAGTGGAAAATAATATTGAGTGGAAAAACACCATGAATACGGAACTGAACAAAAGCGATTTTTGGTATGCAGAATGGACATTCCCGCTGTTTGTCGGTCTGCTGTCAGCCGGAATTTTTGCTGGTACACATATGTACGTCGTGTATGGATTTGGCGCATTCAATGAAGTGGCATTCGTCGCTATGTTGCGCTCCGGCATTGATACCGGAGTTTACGGCGCAGTGGCCGCATTCGGAGCCAGTTTTCTGTTCGCCCGGATCATTGAAGGTTCATTAGTCGGGATCCTGGATATCGGCGGTGCCCTGCAAACGGGCATCGGTCTGGGTGTTCCTGCGCTGCTGTTGGCAGGAGGTTTTGATTTTCTGGTCACCAATTTCTGGGCGTCACTGCTCACTGGCATGTTACTGGGTGTTGTTGTCGGCTTGTTCATCATTCTCGCCCGAAAATTCACAGTCAATCAGGGAAATTCCACCTTTGGAGCGGATGTCATGATGGGTGCCGGTAACGCTTCCGGCCGCTTTCTCGGCCCATTAATCATTCTGGCAGCAATGGCAGCTTCGATTCCCATTGGTATTGGTTCACTGGTTGGTGCGTTACTCTTTTATTTATGGAAAAAACCGGTTGCAGGGGGCGCTATCTTGGGTGCGATGGTACTCGGTTATTTCTTCCCTCTTTCTGCGTAAAAATTCTACGTAAAGAATCATCAACGTAAAGAATCGCTATCATGTATGACTTAATTATCAGGCAGGGGAAACTCATCAACGGAGATACCATTGATATCGTCGTTAATGATGGCAGGATCATCAATATCGGCCCTGCGGTGGCAACGGGATCAAATGCCAACAAAGAGATTGATTTGTACGGTCATTACTACATCAGCGCAGGCTGGATTGATGCCCACACGCATTGCTACCCGCAATCTCCCCTCTATTTTGATGACCCGGATTTAATCGGCGTAGCCAACGGTGTGACAACGGTGGTTGATGCCGGTAGCACAGGAGCAGATGATATTGACCATTTTTATACTACCGCGCGTAAGGCGAAAACCCATGTCTACGCTTTCCTGAATATTGCCCGTACTGGTATCAGGAACCAGAACGAACTGGCAGATTTAACCCTGATTGACGATAACAGCCTGCAAGATGCCGTCAAACGCCACGCCGGATTTGTCATTGGCCTGAAAGCCCGCATGAGCAAAAGCGTGGTAGGTGGAAACGGCCTTCAACCCTTGCTCAAGGCAAAAATGATGCAGCAAAAGAACGGATTGCCATTGATGGCACATATCGGCAATCCGCCGCCTAATCTGGAGGAAATTGCTGATCAACTGACCAAAGGCGATATCATCACCCACTGTTTTAACAATAAACCGAACCGCATCCTTGATAACGAAGGTAATCTGAAACTCGCCATTCAACGGGCCATAGAGCGAGGGGTCATTTTAGATGTAGGGCATGGTACAGAAAGTTTCAGCTTCAGGATTGCGGAACAGGCCATACGCTCCGTAACCTATCCCCATATGATCAGTTCCGATATTTACCAACGAAACCGGATGGGCGGGCCGGTTTATAGCCTCGCTACCGTAATGAATAAATTCCTCAGTATGGGGTTTTCCCCTGAACGAGTTCTTAACTGTGTCACGATCAATGCAGCAAACTTCCTGCATTTAACACGTAAAGGCCGGCTGGAACGTGGTTTTGACGGTGATATCACGATTTTTGATTTGAAAAATCAACACATTGAGCTTGTAGATGCCGAAGGAGAAGTCAGAGTCGGCACTCAACAATTTATTCCCATTGCCGCTATCATTTCTGGCACAGATATTGTGGTGGCCGATCCGATAGTGACCGACAGGAGCACTCACAATGACATCTCTGTATAAAAAATATCAACTGCAGCAGGTCATCAATGCTGCCGGACGGATGACCGCACTGGGAGTTTCAACACCGCATCCTGAGGTGATTAAACAAGTCGCCACAGGACTTCACCATTATTTTGAGATGGATGACCTGATAAATAAAACAGGAGCACATATTGCCAATTTACTTGGCGTAGAGAACGCAGTTATCGTCTCCTGTGCTTCGGCGGGGATTGCCCAATCTGTGGCAGCGGTGATAACCAAAGATGACGATGACTTGTTATTTAATCTGCACAGTTCAGAGAAATCCATTCCCCGTGACATCATCATTGCCAAAGGACATAACGTAAACTTCGGTGCTCCTGTTGAAACGATGATGACATTAGGTGGTGGCAGGGTCATTGAAGCCGGTTTTGCCAACGAATGCACCCCTGTTCAGCTTGCCGCTAAGATCACCTCCCAAACTGCGGCTATCCTCTATATCAAATCACACCATGCTGTCCAGAAAAGTATGCTGACTGTCGCACAAGCGGCTGACATCGCACATCAGCACGACCTGCCTTTAATTGTGGATGCCGCAGCCGAGGAAGATTTAACCCTTTATTACCAGCAAGGTGCGGATTTGGTGATCTACAGCGGAGCCAAAGCGATTGAAGGTCCTACCAGCGGGTTGGTGATTGGCAAACAACCTTATATTGAGTGGGTTAAACGGCAAAGCCACGGTATCGGGCGTGCCATGAAAATCGGCAAAGAGGGCATTCTTGGCCTGACATTAGCTATCGAACAGTACCTTAAAGCCAAAAAAGAAACCGGTACTGAAATGGCCGCAAGATTGGAACCGTTTGTTGAAAAACTTAATCACATTCCCGGCATATCCGCCAAAATCGTCTGGGACAATGCGGGTCGCGATATAGCACGAGCTGAGATGACTTTTGACGAACAAAGGATTAATAAAAATACATTTGAAATTCTGGCACAACTCCGACAAGGCAATACTGCGATCTATTTTCGGGAATATAAAGCCAATGAAGGTAAAGTGGAGGCAGATATCCGTAGTGTTTCGACAGAACAACTTGATACGATTGTTGCGGAAATCAGGCGAGTTGTAATACAGGAACGATAAATATTTTAACCACCTAAATATTCAATATAATTATTCATCATTGAATCGTCTTATTATTCTCTGACGACTGATAAGTAAGGAAAAGGAACAGAAGAAAAATATTATGGCAAGTGATCATCGTTTTCATGATAGTTTCTGCTGACTATTTTCTCAATGTTTCTTTCATTGCTCAAATTAATTTCGGCATAATGGAGAATATCATGGACATAAATAAATACAATGTCAGTGAAAAATTATTTTCATTAGAAAAATTCAGTAAAAAAACCCGACAAGATTTACATAAAATCCCCGAACTCTCTGGCCGGGAATTTAAAACTGCAAAATATTGCCATGATTTAATGACAAGTTTTGGTTATGCCATCAAAAATTATGCAGGATATACTGGTTTTATTGCTGATTTAATTATTGATCCGGCCAAACCTTTAATTGCATTTCGTGCTGATATGGATGCGCTCGCTATGCCTGATATGACGAATAATGAGCATAGCTCTATCCATGAAGGTTGCGCACATAATTGTGGTCATGACATCCATATGACAGTAGCCCTGACCGCAGCCAATTATCTGTCCCAGTACCAGAATGAAATGAATGCCAACGTACGTTTTATCTTTCAAATGGCTGAAGAAGATATGCATGTTCCGGGGGCAGATAAAATGGTTGAGCTAGGCTGTATGGACGGAGTGAGTGAAGTCTATGCCCTGCACAACAATGCTGCTGTGGAGACCGGAACCATCAGTCTCAATAGCGGTGTGGTGACATCCTGGGGTTCAACATGGACACTGGATATATACGGTGTTTCTGCTCACGGCTCCACACCACAGAGAGGGCTGGATGCCATTCGAGAAGCATGTCGCATCATTGATTACCTGGACTATATCGTTGCCAAAAAAACCAGTCCTTTCAGTCCTGCGGTATTCAATTGCGGTATGATTATTGGCGGCACAGTTCCCAACACCGTTGCCGATCATGTTCAGGCTCAGGGAACGATCCGGGCAATGGATAAAGAGACCGACCAGATCCTGAAAAACAGTATGCAAGAAATGATTGCCCGCAGCGAAGCGGGGGGATTCAAAGCCACAATGGATTACGTCACCTATCCCGCGGTAGAAAACCATCCTCATGCTTACCGGCGAATCATAGAAGCGGCCTGCAACTTCCTGCCACAAAGAAATATTGAAACCAACAGCCAACCAACGACGGCCAGTGATGATTTCAGCTACATGATTAATGCCACCCAAAATCGCACAGGGGCTATGTTCACACTGGGTAGCGGAAATAAAGCGAAAGGAATAAATAACTTTCCACACTCTAACCCTTATTTCGTTGACGATGATTGTCTATTGGTTGGGGCACAGATTTTTATTAATCTTGTTACTTATTAAGTATACTTGGCATCCGATAGTGGAATATCGGATGCTGAGTTACCCTCTAGCAAGTTGAACTCGGTCTATTTTTAGCAAAGTCATAATAATGCCCTTTTTATAATGTAATTATCTTAGTTTCAAACATATTCACTTGTTCAATTAAACATAAAGAAGAAAAATGGCAGAGGAATAACTGTATTTTTTCAATTAAATGAGAATACACCTTAACAAAGCTATGAAATTAGTTTTCACTTTAGCATTAATAGATAATAAATATAATACAAACAACATTCATCACCCATATCTATTAATCACTAAAGAAATTAAACCCATCAAAACAATAAATTTGAGTAATATAAAAAGTATTATATTTTCACACTAATAGAATAAAGTGTGATCTAAAACTCAAACAACGTATCTTTTCATATTCAAAATTCTGAAATCTGACTAGGATGGGGTGATTATTACTTCATTCTATGAATTATTTCATCATAAAAGTAATCATTCTGTTAGCACCAATTTACATTATTCAATTCACTACTCCTGCCATATGAAGGAGAAAAGGCATGAAGAAAAAACAAATAAATCAAAAGGATATTGATAATCTTATTCGGCTAATCGGGGGACAAGAGAATATTGCCTCCGTAAGCCATTGTATCACCAGACTCAGATTTGTTCTTAATGCACCCGAAAAAGCCGACGCCAAAGCTATTGAAGAATTACCTATGGTAAAAGGTTGTTTCACCAATGCTGGTCAGTTCCAGGTAGTCATCGGGACGAATGTAGATATCTATTATAAGGCCCTGCTCGCCGCCACCGGAAAGCAGTCAGCCAATAAAGAAGAAGTCAAACAGGCCGCGCGACAAAATATGAAATGGTATGAAAATGCAATTTCACATTTTGCTGAGATCTTCTTCCCATTGCTGCCTGCCCTCATCAGTGGCGGTCTGATATTAGGCCTCCGCAACTTGATCGGGGGAATTCCATTCAGTGAAGAAAAATCCCTCGCTCAGATGTATCCAATCTGGCAAACCATCTATGATTTCCTCTGGCTGATTGGTGAAGCCATATTTTTCTATCTGCCTGTCGGTATTTGCTGGTCCGCCGTTAAAAAAATGGGCGGAACTCCCATCCTGGGCATTGTTCTGGGGATCACGCTGGTCTCCCCACAATTAATGAATGCCTACTTACTTGGGCAACAGGTGCCTGATGTCTGGAATTTTGGCTGGTTTACTATCTCCAAAGTGGGTTATCAGGCTCAGGTTATACCTTCCCTGATGGCTGGCCTGACGTTGGGATGGATTGAAACACGCTTGAAGAAACTGGTGCCGGATTATCTTTATCTGGTGATTGTTCCGGTCGTTTCCCTGTTGCTGGCAGTTTTCCTTGCCCATGCGCTAATTGGCCCGATTGGGCGTGTAATCGGTGATGGTGTTGCATGGTGTGTCAAGGGGCTGATGACCGGAAGTTTTGCTCCGATTGGTGCCGCCTTGTTTGGCTTCTTCTATGCTCCATTGGTTATCACTGGCGTACATCAGACTACGCTGGCCATTGACCTGCAAATGATCCAAAGCACAGGCGGAACACCTATCTGGCCAATCATTGCCCTGTCTAATATTGCTCAAGGCTCTGCGGTTATCGGGATTATCTGGGCAAGCAAAAAAGAAAAAGAGCGGGAGATTTCAGTTCCGGCAGCGATTTCAGCCTATCTCGGCGTTACCGAGCCTGCCATGTATGGTATCAACCTGAAATACCGCTATCCCATGTTCTGTGCAATGATTGGAACCAGCCTGGCGGGTCTGGTATGTGGACTCAATCATGTTACCTCCTATGGCATTGGTGTGGGAGGAATACCGGGTATTTTGTCCATCAAACCCCAGTTCTGGGTCATCTACCTTATCGCCATGCTTATCGTTATTGTTGTGCCAATGGCGCTTACCGTTCTGATGTATCGCAGGAATGAGCGCAAAGTCGCATTGGCTAATGGAGCAGTAAGTTAATAGGATACAGGTTAATAGGAATTGTTATGACTGAACAACAACCGTGGTGGTTAGACAGTACTATCTACCAGATTTACCCAAAAAGTTTTCAGGATAGTACAGGAAGTGGTACGGGGGATATTAATGGGATTACCCAACGTCTGGATTATTTACAGCGCCTCGGTGTAGGTGCTATCTGGATCACACCAATTTATCCATCTCCACAGGTAGACAATGGCTATGATGTCGCCGATTACTGCGCGATTAATCCTGATTATGGAACAATGGAAGACTTTGATAATTTGGTGGAAAATGCCCATCGTCGAGGCATTCGCATCATTTTAGATATGGTCTTTAACCACACCTCAACCGAGCATCCGTGGTTTAAGGCGGCACAGGATATTAATAGCCCTTATCGCCAGTTTTATATCTGGCGGGAAAGTGCCAAGGATTCCCTTCCCAATAACTGGAAATCCAAATTCGGGGGTAACGCGTGGCAATGGCATCCAGAGAGCCAACAGTATTACCTCCATCTGTTTGCTGTAGAACAAGCTGATTTGAACTGGGAACATGAACCCGTTCGAACTGAGTTGAAGAAAGTTTGTGAGTTTTGGGCCGACCGTGGCGTTGATGGACTAAGATTGGATGTGGTTAACCTCGTCTCAAAACAACAGGACTACCCTAATGATGAGCATGGTGATGGTCGCTGTTTTTATACCGATGGTCCACGCATACACGAATTTTTGCAGGAGATGAGTCGTGATGTTTTCCAACCTAAAGGATTGATGACTGTCGGAGAGATGTCCTCTACACGCCTTGAACACTGTGTCCACTATAGCGCATTGGATGGCAAAGAACTTTCCATGACGTTTAACTTTCATCATCTGAAAGTTGATTACCCTAATGGTGAGAAATGGACTCTCGCTAAACCTGATTATATTGAGCTGAAAAGGATTTTTTCGACATGGCAACAGGGTATGCATCAAAAAGCCTGGAACGCACTTTTCTGGTGTAACCATGACCAACCTCGTATTGTTTCCCGATTTGGCGATGAAAACCAACACCATAAGATATCTGCCAAAATGTTAGCCATGGTGCTACACGGGATGCAGGGAACACCCTATATTTATCAGGGTGAAGAGCTGGGTATGATCAATCCTCATTTTAAGCGTATCGAAGACTATCGGGATATTGAAAGCCTGAATATGTATCAAGAGCGTATTGAAAAAGGCGTACAGCCAGAAGAGATTTTGGCAATTCTGGCACAGAAATCCCGTGACAATAGCCGAACTCCTATGCAATGGGATGATTCCCGCAACGCGGGTTTCACTTCTGGTACTCCGTGGATCGCTACTTGCGATAATTATCGTGAAATCAATGCAGAAGCCGTATTACAGGACAATGATTCTGTATTTTACTGCTACCAAGATTTGATTAAGTTAAGAAAAACACAACCCATCTTAACTCATGGTGATTATCTGGATCTTTTACCCGACCACCCTTCACTGTGGTGTTATCTGCGTCGTTGGCAAGATCAAACTCTGCTGGTTATAGCCAATCTAAGTGACGAAACACAACTTTGGTCTCCAGAGTCTGAGCTCACACACCAAGATTGGCGGGTACTCATCAGTAATTACCCATTATCAGCAAAAAAAATAGAGAAGGAAATTAAGCTTAATCCTTATGAAGCAATATACTTAATTTCAACATAACAATATTATTTACGTGTTTTATTTTGTCATAATATATTGTTTATAAAATAATTTAAATATTATGCCTCGCCAGGAAATAAAAATGAAACCACTTAAAAAATATATCGCATACAGTTTATCTTTAAGTATGATACTTTTTGCAAGTAGTGCTTTCACTAAAAACAGCACAGTGAAAAATGATCATAAAATAGAAAATAATAAAGCCATCCATAAACCCTCTGTTTTTTCCGCATATTATAATACGCACTTCAAAAATAATAGCAAAACTGCCAAAGTAATCATTAAACGTACAGGATTCCAATGTATGTATAATGCCGGACCATCAGATGACATAATCTTATTCCCTCAACAAGAAAGAAACCTTAGCTTAGAAGATAGTAATAATTTCTTGGGTAATTGCCATTCAATGGATAAATGGGTTACATGGTCTATTGAGTATTATAAGGCAAGCGCCTGGGGAAAACGCTGCAATGTAGAATTGCACACAGCATACATTGACATGATGACAGGCTGGCGTACCTATTTTACTCCTGTTACTGTGGATACAGAATGCAATATTCCTATTAAATTTATTTGTGACGGCAATGAATCAAATTGTAAGAATGGATATGTAAGCCGTGATGGAACGGAGATCACTATGGAAATAACTAAATGATTTTTATTTCCATTAATAATAGTGACTAGTGACTGATTATGTATAAGAAGAAATTACACGAAATACCTATAGCCACCTTTCAAATTACAGCTTTGTTGACTGACATTCTCTTGTTGTCACGCTGTATTTTGAACGCAAGCAACTAATTTTTTAAATAGAGGGAATAAAAATGAAACTACTTAAAAAATATATCGCATACAGTTTATCTTTAAGTATGATACTTTTTGCAAGTAGTGCTTTCACTAAAAACAGCACAGTGCAAAATGATCATAAAATAGAAAATAACAAAGCCATCCATAAACCCTCTGTTTTTTCTACAGATTATAACGCGCACTTCAAAAATAATAGCAAAACTGCCAAAGTAGTCATTTCACGTAAAGGATTCCACTGTATGTATAATGCCGGCCCAGCAGATGACATAATCTTAACCCCTCAACAAGAAAGAAGCTTTAGCTTAGTAGATAATAATAATTTCTTTAGTATTTGCTATCTTTCGGATAAATTTATTAGATGGTATATTGTGTATCATAAGCCAAACGATTGGGAAATACATTGCAAAGTAGAATTGCGTACAACGCTTAATAATATAATAAAAGGCTGGAGAACCTATTTTACTCCTGAGAATAATATAGAATGCGGGTTTCCTATTAAATTTATTTGTGACGGTAGTGAATCAAATTGTAAGAATGGATATTCAAGTTATGATGGAACACAGATAATTATGGAAATAAATGATTAATAAAGTTAATACTGATTGTCTATATAAAAAGACACTAGTTTAATGGCAGGGGAATTATTTTTCTAATCTCAAACGAGGAGTATTCCATTATGTTTTACTTAAGATATTTATTTGGCGATTATTGGGGATTAATCGCAGAATTTATTTTCCGTTCTTACTAAGGGGAAATAATGCGATATATACTGTTACTATTGTATATCCTGTCACCACTTAGTTTTGCTGCCAGTTTTGACTGTACGAAAGCCAGAGCGTCAGATGAGAAAGCGATTTGCGCCAACCCAAAATTAAATGATCTGGATGTAGAAATGAGTGTGAAATACCACTTTCTGCGAGGGTTATTTGCTATGGGGGTATCAGGAGAGATGAACAATGATCAGAAGGCTTGGCTGAAACAACGTCAGCAATGTAAGGAAGATATATCATGCCTGACAGAGCGTTATCGTCAACGTATTAATCAATTAGATATGATTTATAACTCAATAGAAAAACCGATTTAATTAATTGTTCAAGAGATTAAGATAAGCATTTACCGTTTTCAATTCCTGCTATTTTTTGACATAACCAACATGAAATAGACTTATTTAACTGCTTATATTGATTATGAAACCAGCAATAACATTTGCTGGTTTTTTCTTTCCTATTATTTGACATTGAACCTATCATCAATGTTAGCGCGTCATTTCACAGATCACTGATATAAAAAGAGAGTAATTATTCACATAAAATGGCGGTATTTGCAGTGAACTCACGCTATCTTATTCCCGTCTTTTAACACCAACCCTTTGGGATAGTGGTATACCCAAATATACTAATAAGGCGCTAATTATGACTAATCCATTACTAGAATCTTCTGGACTACCCAAATTTGCTTCTATTAAAGCAGAACATGTTGTACCAGCTGTAAAGGAAAGGTTAGCCAACTATCGTCAGGTAATTGAGAAAGTACTGACCGAAAATTCCCCATTTACCTGGGATAATTTGTGCCAACCAATCTCCGAAGCGAAAAATCAATTTGGACGTGTCTGGTCTCCAGTCAAACACCTCAATGCCGTCAAGAATAGCCCGGAATTCCGGGTAGCTTATGAGCAGTGCCTCCGCATGGTTGCCGAGTTCGATACTTGGATGGGACAACACAAAGGATTATATCAGGCGTATAAATCACTGAAAGAAAATCCGGCATTCAGGGAGCTACCCCAATCGCAGCGCAAAGCCATTGAAGATACGCTGCTTGATTTTACATTGTCCGGTGTTGCCTTGCCGGAAGAGAAACAAAAACGCTACGGTGAGATCACAGCCCGTTTATCTGAACTGAGTTCCCAGTTTGGCAATAATGTATTGGATGCCACCATGGGGTGGACTAAGCTCATCACTGACGAATGCGATCTGTCGGGTTTACCTGAAAGCGCCCAAAATGCGGCCAAAGCCGCCGCCAAAGCGAAAGGGTTGGATGGCTGGTTACTGACACTGGATCCCCCCATTTATAATTCTGTCATAAGCTATGCTGATGACCGTGACCTGCGTGAAGAAATATATACTGCCTATATAACTCGTGCTTCTGAGCTAGGGCCAAATGCCTGCAAATGGGACAATACCTCGATTATGGAGGAAATTCTCGCTCTGCGTCATGAACGCGCTCTGCTATTAGGCTTTAAAAACTATGCCGAAAACTCTCTCGCTACCAAAATGGCGAAGACACCACAAGAAGTTCTGGATTTCTTAAACGATCTGGTCAACCGCGCCCATCGTCAGGGTGAAAGGGAAATGGAAGAGCTTTGTGATTTTGCCTTCTCTCACTATTGGATTGATGATCTGGAAGGCTGGGATGTGAAGTACTATAGCGAAAAACAGAAACAGCATGATTTCTCTTTTGATGAAGAACAGCTACGTGCTTATTTCCCTGAACAACGCGTACTCAATGGGCTGTTTGAAGTTGTCCGCCGCATTTATGGTATTACCGCGAAAGAGCGCCATGATGTAGAAACCTGGCATCCTGATGTCCGCTTCTTTGACCTGTATGATGAAAAGCAGACATTGCGCGGTAGCTGCTATCTGGATCTCTATGCCCGCGAAAATAAAAGAGGCGGAGCATGGAAAAGCAGCTATGTTGACAGAATGCGCCTTGCTTCCGGTGAGTTGCAAAAACCTGTCGTTTTTATTAACTGCAACTTCAATGGGCCTGTAGGTGATAAACCCGCTCTGTTCACACACTCTGAAGTGAAAACGCTGTTCCATGAATTCGGACACGGTTTGCACTCCATGTTAACCCTGGTTGAAACCCTGGATGTTGCCGGCACTAACGGTGTACCGTGGGATGCTGTGGAATGTCCAAGTCAGTTTATGGAGAACTGGTGTTGGGAGCCAGAGGCATTGGCATTTATCTCTGGTCATTATGAAACCAAAGAGCCTCTGCCGAAAGAAATGCTGGATAATATGCTGGCAGCGAAGAATTTTCAGTCTGCTATGTACGTACTGCGTCAGTTGAAGTTTGGTCTGTTTGATTTCCGCCTGCACGTTGAATATGACCCGGCAAAAGGCGCACAAATTCTGCCAATACTTCAATCAGTGGAAGAGCATGTTTCTGTGGTTCCAACACAGGATGATGATCGCTTCCCGCATTCGTTCAGCCATATTTTTAGCGGTGGCTATGCAGCAGGCTACTACAGCTACATGTGGGCAGATGTGCTGGCGGCGGACGCTTACTCCCGCTTCTCTGAGGAGGGAATTTTCAACCGCACAACCGGTCAATCGTTCCTTGATGATTATCTGACTCTTGGTGGTTCGATGGATCCAATGACGCTGTTTATTCGCTTCCGTGGCCGTAAACCATCACTGGATGCACTGCTAAAAAGACTTGGCATCACTGAATAATCATTTGTGTTAATTTGTTAAACTGTATGAATAAGGCGCTGTTATCAGTGCCTTATTTCATTATCACGGCCCACCGACATAAAAGAACCTAATTATTCGCATATATCCACACATCACAATACAATATCAGCATTGAACTCACGCTATCTTATCCCCATCTATCGTCAATAATCCATAATGGGGTATAAAGCAGATCACAGCTTATACCCACATACAAAAAAGGCTCTCATTATGACTAATCCGTTACTGACATCTTCAGTATTGCCTAAGTTCGCTGAGATTGAACCTAAACATGTCGTTCCTGCTGTAAAAGAAACGCTGGCGAACTACCGTCAGGTAGTTGAGAAAATTTTAACCGAGAACTCCATTTTTACCTGGGATAACCTGTGCCAACCTCTCTCTGAAGAAAAAGATAAACTTTCCCGTGTGTGGTCACCTATCGGGCATCTAAACGCTGTCAAAAATAGCCCGGAACTTCGCGAAGCCTATGAGCAATGCCTGCCACTGTTATCTGAATTCGACACCTGGCTTGGACAACATAAGGGGTTATATCAGGCTTATAAGTCGCTCAAGGAAAGTGAAACTTTTAACTCACTGTCCCAACCACAGCGCAAATCCATTGAAGATACGCTGCGTGATTTTGAATTAACAGGCATTGGCTTGCCAGAAGAGAAACAAAAACGCTACGGTGAAATCACCGCCCGTCTATCAGAGCTTGGCTCCCAATTCGGCAATAATGTGCTGGATGCCACAATGGGATGGACTAAGCTCATCACTGATGAAAGCGAGCTGTCCGGTTTACCTGAAAGTGCCAAAGCGGCTGCCAAAGCCGCCGCAGAAGCCAAAGATCAGAAAGGCTGGTTATTGACGCTGGATATTCCAAGCTATCTTCCTGTCATGACTTATGCTGATAATCGTGAACTGCGTCAGGAAATGTATTACGCCTACACTACCCGCGCATCCGACCAAGGGCCTAATGCCGGGAAGTGGGACAATAATGCCGTTATGACGGAGATGCTGGCATTACGTCATGAACTCGCCCAATTGCTAGGTTTCAAAAACTATGCTGATAAATCGCTTGCCACCAAAATGGCTAAAACCCCTCAGCAGGTACTCGATTTCCTGAACGATCTGGCTCATCGCGCTCAAAGTCAAGGCAAGAGGGAATTGGAAAAGCTGACCAATTTTGCTCGTTCACATTACGGTGTCGATAAACTGGAAGCATGGGATCTGGCGTATTACAGCGAAAAACAGAAACAACACGAATTTTCCATTGATGATGAGCAACTGCGCCCTTATTTCCCGGAACAACAGGTGATTGAAGGGTTGTTTGAAGTTGTCCATCGCATTTACGGCATCACTGCCAAAGAGCGACACGATGTAGAAACCTGGCACCCTGATGTTCGCTTCTTCGAACTGTATGATGAAAAGCAGACATTACGCGGCAGTTTCTATCTGGATCTCTACACTCGTGAGCATAAACGTGGCGGCGCATGGATGGACGACTGTGCTGGCAGAATACGCCACGCTACCGGTGAAATACAGAAACCTGTTGCTTACCTGACCTGTAATTTCAATAAACCGATTGGTGATAAACCCGCTCTGTTTACTCACAATGAAGTGATAACACTGTTCCATGAGTTTGGTCATGGCCTGCACCATATGCTGACCGAAATTGAAACACTGGATGTTTCCGGTATCAATGGTGTTCCGTGGGATGCGGTTGAGCAACCAAGCCAGTTTATGGAAAACTGGTGTTGGGAGCCGGAAGCACTGGCGTTTATCTCCGGTCACTATGAGACTAAAGAGCCTCTGCCACAAGAGATGCTGGATAATATGCTGGCAGCGAAAAACTATCAGGCTGCAATGTTTCTCCTGCGTCAGTTAGAGTTTGGTCTGTTTGATTTCCGTCTGTACTCTGAATATGACCCGGCAAAAGGGGCACAAATCCTGCCAACCTTACAATCCGTGAAGAAACAGGTCTCTGTCGTTCCGTCACCAGAGTGGAACCGTTTTCCTAACTCTTTCAGCCATATTTTCAATGGTGGTTATGCAGCAGGTTATTACAGCTATCTCTGGGCTGATGTACTTGCAGCAGATGCTTATTCCCGCTTCTCTGAAGAAGGGATTTTCAATCGCACAACCGGTCAGTCGTTCCTTGACAATATCCTGTCCCGTGGCGGTTCAGAAGATCCAATGACGCTGTTTGTTCGCTTCCGTGGTCGCGAACCCAAACTGGATGCAATGCTGAAAAGCGTCGGTATCACTGGATAATTTGTGTGGAAATTCGCGTGAAGATTTGTTTAATCTGCGAACAAGGCGCTAATAACAGCGCCTTATCTCAGTTAGCTGAACGTTGGGGTCTGATACACGATGAAGATTCCACTATGGCTTTGGTATTGACTCCAGAACGGCTGGAACTGCGCAAGCACGACGAACCCAAGCTAGGCGGGATTTATGTAGATTTCGTTGCTGGTACGATGGCGCATCGTCGCCGCTTCGGTGGCGGGCGTGGTGAAGCTGTTGCCAAAGCCGTTGGTATCAAGAAAGACTATTTACCCACAGTGGTTGATGCAACGGCAGGGCTAGGGCGTGATGCTTTTGTGCTGGCGGCAATCGGCTGCCATGTCAGAATGCTGGAACGCCATCCTGTCGTCGCGGCTTTATTAGAGGACGGGCTACAACGTGGATATCAGGATGAAGAAATTGGTGGCTGGCTGAAAGAGCGCATGACACTGATCCACACCTCAAGCATTACCGCATTGACGGATATCTCTCCACAGCCTGATGTGGTTTATCTTGATCCAATGTATCCACACCGACAAAAAAGCGCACTGGTTAAAAAAGAGATGCGCGTATTCCAATCTCTGGTAGGTGCAGATGAAGATGCCGATGCATTATTAGCACCAGCCCGTGCACTGGCAAAACGCCGAGTTGTGGTGAAACGACCAGATTATGCAGAGCCATTAGCAGGGGTTAAAGCATCCGCAGCGATTACCACCAAAAATCACCGTTTTGATATTTATCCTTGTTGATCATATAACCTAATTAGTTGTTCTGACTAAGAAAAAAGACGCAGCCACAGCAGAAAAGCTAATGGCTGCCTTTCCGTTGAAACGTGTGATAATAACGGCAAAAACATCAAACTCAGCCATATTCTAACAATTAAGATTGGGTAAAATTGATTTTAATTACAATGTATTAAGTCAATTTACTGTATTACCACCAATCGCTTCTCATTAGATTATAAACCACCTGCTTGTAACTCAACTGTATGTAAATTGCTGTCAGTTTGTTTATAGTTTGTATAGGTAATTATCTCTATACTCCAAAGGCCATCGCGAGTTTCAGCGTGGCATCTAATTCAAAAAAACAAGGAGATATCATGAGCAAATTACAACGTGAAATCGCAGAAAACAAAGCCCAGGTAACCAATTCAGACAAAAATAAAACACAGAGCAAAGAGCTCGTTGACAATCTGCTAGATACAGTTTCAGGTGGTTGGGTGAATGCCTTTGCAAACTGGAGCAAGGCATTGTAATGAGCATAAGTGCAATGGGAGGGAGCAGTTTCTCCCTCCTTTTTTCTTCATGGAGGGTGTGACAATGGCAATAGTAAAAAATGAGAAGATTAAGCATATTGAAATAATTCTAAAAATCAGTGAACGATGCAATATCAATTGTACTTACTGCTATGTATTCAACATGGGGAACACGCTGGCTGCCGATAGTACTCCAATCATATCTCTTGATAATGTAGCTGCGCTGAGAGGATTCTTTGAACGCTCTGTAATAGAAAACGAGATTGAAGTGATCCAGGTAGATTTTCACGGTGGTGAGCCACTGATGATGAAAAAAGAACGTTTCAACCAAATGTGCGAGATTCTCCGCGAGGGAAACTATGGCAGTTCTCGGCTAGTTTTGGCGTTACAGACTAATGGCATTCTGATTGATGATGAATGGATTGCGCTTTTTGAGAAACACCAAGTGCACGCAAGCATATCTATAGATGGCCCAAAACACATCAATGACCGACACCGGCTGGACCAAAAAGGAAAAAGTACTTACGAGGGAACAGTTAAGGGCTTACGCATGCTCCAGAATGCCTGGGCACAAGGGCGCATCCCGGTAGAACCAGGAATTCTTTCTGTGGCTAATGCTAAAGCGAATGGAGAGGAAATTTATCACCACTTCTCAAAGGAACTTAAATGTCAGCGTTTTGATTTCCTCATACCCGATGATCAGCATACTGATGGTATTGACGCGGAGGGCATTGGCCGATTCCTTAATGAGGCGCTTGATGCCTGGTTTGCTGACGGCCAGCCAAATATTTTTGTCAGGATCTTTAACACATACCTCGGTACGATGCTCAATAATCAGTTTAGCCGTGTTCTTGGCATCAGCGCTAATGTTGAATCTGCTTATGCTTTCACGGTAACTTCCGACGGCCTGCTTCGCATCGATGATACCTTACGCTCAACTTCGGATAAGATATTCAACTCCATTGGTCATGTCAGCGAGTTAACTCTCGCAAGCGTACTCGAATCATCTAATGTCAGAGAATATCTTTCGCTGAGCGACGAGCTACCTGACGCTTGTTGCGGCTGTATATGGAGTAAAGTCTGCCATGGTGGCCGACTGGTAAATCGTTTTTCTCAGACAAATCGTTTCCATAATAAAACCGTGTTCTGTCCATCCATGCGGCTTTTTCTCAGTCGCGCTGCATCACACTTGATTGCGGCCGGTATCAGTGAAGAGACAATAATAGAAAATATCCAAAAATAAGAATAGTGAACTCCAACAATGATCAAATTTAATTATTGGTTAGCAATACTTTCATTTTTTATTATCGCTACTTTTTCAGAGAATTCTCCTGCTAATATAGAAAAACCTGTAATACTAAAACTGAACTTTGATAAATATTCTGTTCCTTATACAACATTTATGATTGACGGTCAGCCAGTATATGCAATGGTTGATACAGGCTCTTCTATGGATTTTTACCTTTATGAAGATCAGATAAATAAAATAAAAGGACTCAAAAAAGAAAACACTTATCACAGTACCGATTTAACCGGAAAAGTTCAGGAAAATATAAAGTATCTGGTTAATTCTCTGGATGTAAATAATATGAAATTTAAAAATGTGATTGTAACTCCATTTAAGCAATGGGGACTATTGGTTTATCACAAAGGAAAATTGCCAGATACTCCTGTTGTGGGTCTCGGTGCTTTTAAAGACAAACAAATAACACTGGACTATATCTCTAATTCATTAATTATAGCGGATAGTCTTACTGGTAATCGAAAAACGCCAAAAGGTTTTACAGAACTTCCTTTCCAAATGTCCGCTGATGGAATGGTCTTTGATGCCGAGCAGTCAGGTCATAAATATCACATGATCCTGGATACAGGCGCTACCGTATCTATGATATGGCGTGAGAGGCTTAAGTCCTATAGACCGATAAGCTGTTTAACGGCTCATCCAGAAATGGATAACAAAGGATGTGAAGCCACAACGCTTACAATTAAATCAATAACCGGGAAACCAGAACATTTTGGCGCTGTCATTGTTGACGGGCATTTTCAACATATGGGAAAAGTTGACGGCCTTATAGGAAACAGCTTCCTTAGAAACAAAAAAATAATTATCGATTTTAAAAATAAGAAGGTTTTTCTTTCCGATGAGCACCGAAAAGAATGAAAATTCAATCTATCGTATCGAAGCTCTGCAACATAAGCGAGAAGGATGGCTTGGTACATCTTATCTGAACATTCCATCAAGTCTCTCCATTTGTCTTCTGACAGGTATGCTGACTTTCGTTTTCATTATATCAATAATTACATTTGGTTCTTACAGCGAAAGAGTCAATGTCACAGGCATTGTAGTTTATGATCCCCCCGCTGTGTCATTAATTGCGCAAAACGATGGTGTAGTTATTCAATCAGCAGCCTTAGAAAAAAAATTA
Source organism: Xenorhabdus siamensis (assembly GCF_037996745.1). NCBI lineage: Bacteria > Pseudomonadati > Pseudomonadota > Gammaproteobacteria > Enterobacterales > Morganellaceae > Xenorhabdus > Xenorhabdus siamensis. The sequence goes on along the minus strand of NZ_JBBMXE010000005.1, from coordinate 185,202 downwards.
ATTAAGCAAGGTGAAGTCATTTTTTCTGTGAGTGATGAAATTGAAACGCATCTTGGTGCTACCAACTTTGAAATAGAGGTACGTTTGAGAAACCAACAGAATGTACTTTTGAAAAAACTTAATATGACTACCAGAGAAGCTGATGAAAATAAAATTTATCTCATTGAAAAAATAAAAAATAAAGAACAAGAAATAGAAAACCTAAATATTCTTATAAAAACATCGGAGGAGCAGAAGAAATGGTTAGAAAAAAAATCTAGCTTATATGCACAATTGAGGAAAAAAGGTCTTGCACTTGACACTGAATTTATAGACAGGAAGAAAGATTATTATTCCGCTACTGTGAATCTCTCATCTGCAAGGGTAAAGATAATTACCCTGCAAGGAGAGTTACTGGATTTGAAAAAGAAAATATCTGCTATCGACAGAGAATTAGACTCCGCGAAGAAATCAATCGCAACTGAAATTGCCGGCATAGAGCAACAGATCCTGATGATAGAAAGAAAAAGAGAATATTTAATTACTGCACCACTTGATGGAATGATAACCAGCGTAACCGTCCATAAAGGTGAGAGGGTAAAGGCAGGACAACAAATCGCTGTACTCATTCCCCGGAATGCAATGCCAAAAATTGAGCTGCTTTCTCCGTCTGATTCTCTCGGTGATATTGCTAACGGGCAGCGGGTAAAGATGCGAGTGGCTGCATATCCATATCAATGGCATGGAAAAATTGCAGGTATCATAGAAACAATATCAGAAGCACCAGTAAATATTTCCCCATCCGCTCAGGCAAACGATGAAAATAAAGGTAAAGAGCTTTTTCGGATAATAGTACGACCAGTTATGACAGCGAGGCAAAAAAGCATATTTCTTCTGCCGGGCATGAAAGTAGAAACAGAGATATATGTAAGGGCTAGAAAAATTTACGAGTGGCTCTTTATGCCAGTTAAGAGGGTATATGAACGAGCAAACGACAGTATGCAATAAAAAAATGCAGCACAAAATTAATGGTTTTTTTGAGTCTTTCGGCAAAAAACTTCCTGTAATCATGCAAACAGAAACCACAGAATGTGGATTAGCATGCCTAGCCATGATTGCGACTTGGCACAACCGGGAGACTGATGTCTACAGTATGAGGAAGATTTTCGACGTATCGAGCAATGGTATGTCATTAAGGCAACTCATCACGGTAGCAGGAAAAATAAATATGAATGCCAGAGCTATGCGCCTTGAGCTTGAAGAACTCAGAAGTGTCAAGCTTCCATGCATCCTGCACTGGTCCTTTAACCATTTTGTGGTATTAAAAAAAATCACAATAAAAAATGCTGTTATCCATGATCCTGCTTTAGGGAAAAGAGTGATCTCTCTGAAAGAATTATCAAATAAATTCACGGGGATAGTTCTGGAAGTGTGGCCACAGTCTGATTTTAAAAAGGAGAAAACGGGTGAGAGCATCACAATCACAGATATGTTCCGGGGGGTGTCCGGGCTTAGAAGCACGCTGTTAAAAATCATTCTGCTGTCGCTCTTTATTGAAGGATTAGCTCTTTCAATCCCCCTAAGTTCTCAATTTATTATTGATGTAGTGTTACGCTCCAGCGACCTTGAGATGTTAAACCTGATTGTTATTGGCGTTATTTTTCTGCTTATCCTTCGCTCTGCCCTCAGTATCATCCGGGCCTGGACGCTAATGGCAATGCGTTACTCACTGGGAATACAGTGGAGCATAGGTTTTTTTAACCGATTACTCAGCCTGCCATTATCATTCTTTGAAAAACGTCATGTGGGAGATATAGTCTCCCGGCTGACATCACTCAATGAGATCAAGGAGGCTTTCACTGCTGAAATGCTGACGTCTTTACTTGATGTACTCATCCTGCTAACGCTGGCTACTCTGATGTTCTGTTACAGCCCACTCTTGGCCATTATTTCACTGCTCATTGCTGCTATTTATCTTGGGGTAAAACTTGCATTCTATGACACATATAAGAGTGCAAGAGTTGAAGCAATTACCAATGAGGCGCGGCAGTCATCTCATTTCCTTGAGACAGTGCGAAACGTATCATGTGTCAAGGTATTTGCTCTGTCAGAAAATCGTCGTATTGCATGGATTAATAAGGTGATTGATACCACTAATGCCCGGACTCATTTATTTAAGATAGACCTCATAAACCAAACCTTATCCGGGTTTCTTACAGGACTCTCATCGGCGACAATTTTGTTCTTTGGTGGTCATCTCATGGAGCAAAGTGCAATAACAACAGGCATTCTATTTGCCTTTATGCTCTATTCTGATATGTTCCTTACCCGTTTTATCAAGGTGGTAAATTCACTCTTTAACTTTCGTCTTATATCAATACACTCGGATCGTCTCACAGACATAGCAACATCAAAAACAGAAAGCGCCTGGTATCCGAAAAACCGGTTATCTCTTAATAACGTAACAGGTCGGATAACACTTAACAATCTCACCTATCGTTACGGAGAAGCTGATCCCTTCATTTTTAAAGGCATCGACATGGAGATTAATGCCGGCGAGAACGTAGCGATCATAGGCCCGTCAGGTTGTGGTAAATCAACTCTTCTCAGAATAATGGCTGGTTTAGCTATTCCTCAGTCAGGGGATGTATTAGTTGATGGTACTAGCTTACGGCAGATTGGTATTGACGAATATCGTCGACACACCGCATTTGTGATGCAGGATGACAAACTTTTTGCTGCTTCCTTGATGGATAATATTTCCTCCTTTGACCTTCAGCCCGATCTTGAATGGATGTATCAATGTGCTAAAGCAGCAGCAATACACGACGAGATTATGGCGATGCCGATGCAATACGAAACAATGATAGGTGATATGGGAAGTATTCTTTCAGGAGGACAAAAGCAACGCGTATCTCTTGCAAGAGCGCTTTATAAACGCCCGCGGATCCTCTTACTTGATGAGGCTACCAGCGACCTGGACGTTTTTAACGAACGAAAGATAAACGAAGCCTTAAAGCAAATGTCCATTACCCGCATTTTTGTAGCTCATCGGCCAGAAACGATTGCCGTCGCGGATAGGATATATAACCTAAAAAACAAAGCCTTTGCGAAATTTGACATCTCCAGTACTGTCTTGTTCTGATTGTATTTTTGATTCTAAGCCCCATGGCAACATGGGGTTTATTCATCAAAAAATCACTTATTGTTCGTTGATAAGCATACTGAATTACAATACACCCTGCGCCAACATTGCATCAGCGACTTTGACAAAGCCAGCTATATTCGCCCCCTGTACGTAGTTGGTTTGCTTGCTTTCTCCACCATACTCTACGCAGGACTGGTGAATATCGAGCATAATGTGCTGTAAGCGAATATCCACTTTCTCTGCTTTCCAGCTCAGACGTGCCGCGTTCTGCGCCATTTCCAGACCAGAAGTCGCTACGCCTCCTGCATTGGCCGCTTTACCCGGTGCAAACAAAACGCCCGCCGCAAGGAAAACATCCGTCGCTGCAATAGTTGCTGGCATATTTGCCCCTTCTGCAACCGCTTTTACACCATTCTTAATCAGTAATTTCGCATCTTCCAGATCCAGTTCATTCTGGGTAGCGCAAGGCAGAGCTATATCGACAGGCACCGACCACGGATTTTGACCTTTAAGGAAAGTCAAACCACGCTCTTTGGCATAATCTTCGACACGACCATAACGCTTATTTTTAATCTCTTCGAGATGAGCCAGCTTCTCTGGAGTGAAACCTTCTTCATCCAACACAGTACCGCCAGAATCAGATACCGTCACCACTTTAGCGCCCTGCTCCATACATTTTTCGATAGTGTATTGGGCAACATTTCCCGCGCCAGAAACGGACACCCGCATCCTATCCAGCGCCATACCATGACGTTTAAGCATGGCATGAGTGAAATAAACCAGGCCATAACCCGTTGCTTCAGGGCGGATTAAACTGCCACCAAAAGAAAGTTCCTTACCAGTGAAAACGCAAGCTGTATTGTTGGATAATTTCTTCATCATTCCCGCCATAAAGGCAACTTCCCGGCCACCAACACCAATATCACCGGCAGGTACATCGGTATCAGGCCCTAGATGGCGGTACAATTCTGTCATCAATGCCTGACAAAACCGCATGATTTCACCCTGACTTTTTCCTTTTGGGTCGAAATCAGAGCCTCCTTTTCCACCTCCCATTGGCAACGTTGTCAGAGCGTTTTTCAACGTTTGCTCAAAACCCAAAAATTTAAGGATTGAGAGATTCACGGAAGGATGAAAACGCATCCCCCCTTTAAATGGCCCAATGGCAGAATTAAACTGTACTCGCCATGCGCGATTCACCTGAACTCTTCCCTGATCATCAACCCAGCTAACGCGGAATTGAATGACTCTTTCCGGTTCAACCAAACGCTCCAGCAAACCTTGCTCACGATATTGCGGATTTCTTTCAAGAAAAGGCCAAAGTGATGTCATCACTTCCCTCACCGCTTGTAAATATTCTGGTTGATGTGGATTGTGACACTGGATTGATTCGAGAAATGAGACTAAAGATGATGAAACATTCATTTATAGCTTCCTTTATTATATCATTCTGATGTGATGCTCCCCCTGCCATTTCCTTTTTATTTTTTGTCGAAAATGTGAGGTAACTACGGTTTGCTTTCTGAATATACCACTGTTTCATGATTGAATTTCAATAACTATTTTTATAAGTTTTGTTAAAAATAATTTAGACAATTTCCAAAAAAGTGTCATTAAAAGAGTCATCATCTTTTCTTAAGCAAAAAAAATCGCCTGCATAAGCAGACGATTTCACAAAATCCAATTTTAACCGAAGATTAATCTTCATCACGTAATGGAACAATCAGCATATCAATATGAACTGTGTTAATAAGCTGACGCGCGGAAGACATTAACTTGCTCCAAAAATCCTGATGATGACCGCACACAACTAAATCCACATCATATTTCTTGATAGCATCAACAAGGACTTGCCCTAAGTCACCGCTGCCACTCAGCGTTTCCTGAATTTCATAGCTTGAATTGGCAGATAACTCTTTCAGCGAATTACGGGTTTCATCAGCAATACGCTCTTGCATATCACCAAGATTCACGTCAATGAGACCGGTATAAAGATCAGAGTAGTTGACATCAACATGGATCAAGGAGACTTTGGCATTGTATGGTTTTGCCAATGAAACCGCTTTATCCACCAAAATCCTGCTTTCTGGAGATAGATCAACTGCAACAAGGATATGTTTGTAAGCCATATAAGTGAACTCCTTCCATAAAATGGATTGGCGGCATTAAACGCCATGATTCTATGCTTATACTATAACTGCTTGAGGTCTCTTTCGAGTGTTGTTGTGATCACAACTTGTTACTTTATTTTTTTAACCATTTGAAAATACAGACATCTGCTTATAACACTACCGTAATATTAAATACTTTATCAGCATTACACTCCCTGTTATGAACCCATTTTTCACTGTCGTTTGACTTTTCTAATACTCTATTTCCTCCTAAAATTTAATACAGTGATTATTCATATTGCTATCTTTTGAGATGAATTCTTAATCTGGTATTTCATTGCCGCTCTAAGGAGGGGGAAATATGTTCAATATGGTTGCATTCTTTTGGGCAATTTGCATTATCTGTATTATCAATATATTACGCTACGTCTCTTCGCTCCGCGTATTATTATCTATTTTGCGCCAGGCAGATCCGATGCTATACCAATCTATTGATGGTAATGGTTTTTTTACTGCTAATGGTCAGTTTGGTAAACATATTCGGCTGGTACACTACATCAATTCACAAAGCTACCTCAACCATCACAATACCGATGTTATCTTTTTCTGCGAAAGGCTGCGGAAACAATTTATATTGACGAGTATGTTATGTGGGATTGTTTTACTGTGTCTGATAGTCATAGTGATAGCTTGATAGCAATGCAAAAGAAAGCAAATGTGAAAAGTGTAATAAAAAGGGTTGAGCCGCTGAATGTGACTCAACCCTTTTCCTAAAAAGGATTAGATCAGTTGCAGAGCAATCCAGTACAGACAGCCTGACAGTGCAATTGAGATAGGCAATGTCAGTACCCACGCCAGCATAATATTTTTGATAGTCTTACTTTGAACACCACCACCATCAACCAGCATTGTACCTGCTACCGCAGAAGAGAGAACTTGCGTTGTCGATACAGGCATCCCCGTATAACTGGCAACCCCAATCGACACTGCTGCGGTAACCTGAGCTGAAACTCCCTGGGCATATGTCATGCCTTTTTTACCGATTTTCTCACCAATAGTGACAGCAACCCGTTTCCAACCAACCATTGTCCCCAGAGACAGAGCAAGAGCCACAGCGATAATGATCCACATTGGCGCATATTCAACGGTATTCAGCAGATCTCTACGCAATTTATGCAGGAAACGTGCATCTTCCATACTGGTTTCAGGCAGTTTGGCTACGGCTCCCGCAGTATCAGCAATACACATCAGCATACGACGCATATTGTTACGTTGGTCTGGATTCAATTGATTGAAGTTCTGGAGGCTTCCTAATATCGTTTCCGCGTTATTCAGCACCACCAACGCACGTGAGCTATCACAGTGGAAAGTCATGTCCAGTTGGTCTTCAACCGCAGATACAGTCGGTGTCAACTCAATCGCATGAGAAAGGGCAGGAGCATGTTGTTCATAATACTGGTGTAAATGAACAACTGCATCATGGGTGCGGGCAATGTCATAACTGGTTGAGTTCATATTGACAACAAAGCCAGCAGGCGCAACACCAATCAAGACCAGCATGATCAGACCGATACCCTTCTGCCCATCATTTGCGCCATGAGAAAAACTCACACCAACAGCAGAAAGGATCAGTGCAGTCCGTGTCCAGAATGGTGGTTTACGTTTACCATCCTGTTTTTCACGTTCAGCCGGAGTCATGTGAATACGACGACGCTTTTTAGTCCCACTCCAGTAACGGCGCAGTAAAAAAACCATCGCTCCTGCAATCACTAAACCAACCAGAGGAGACAGAATCAACGACATGAAAATCTGTATCATCTTCGGAATATTAAGTGCCTCAACGACAGAAGAGCTGGTCACTATCGCATTGGTCAGGCCAATACCGATAATGGAACCAATCAACGTATGAGAGCTGGACGCAGGAATGCCGAAATACCATGTGCCCAGATTCCAGATAATTGCTGCCAGCAACATGGAGAAAACCATCGCCAAACCATGGCTTGAGCTGACATTCAACAAAAGATCTGTAGGTAATAGATGCACAATCGCGTAAGCGACACTTAATCCACCCAGGAGGACACCAAAAAAGTTAAAAACCCCTGCCATGACAACGGCAAATTGCGAACGCATAGCGCGGGTATAAATAACAGTTGCTACTGCATTTGCGGTATCATGAAACCCATTGATGGCTTCATAGAAAAGCACAAACAACAGAGCAAGTACTAACATAAGGCCGGTATAAAAATCCAGGCCAGTAAACAGATATAGCATAAACGTTAAGCCAGTTAGTAGGACATGAACGCGGCGCATTATCAGTGACAAACGCTGGCGGGAAAAGAGAAATATGACCTTTTTTTGATTTAATGACAAGAAACCGACAGCGAATTAATCATTTTTACAATAAATATCAATATATTATATATTTTCTATGTTTTGATATTTTTTTGATGAAAAATGACTTGTCACGATAAAAGTTCAAACAAATACTGATTTTTCTCTGCATTTTGCAGATAGTCCCTCCACAATGAAGTTTATTTCCTGCCAAGTGATCCGGCAAGAAAGTCATTCAGCAATATAATTCAGTAAAATAGAGACAACAAACGAATGGAAAAATTTGATGTAGTGATTATTGGTGCTGGCGCGGCAGGCTTGTTTTGTGCTGCACAAGCAGGACAGGCAGGATTGAACGTTCTGGTACTGGATAACGGTAAAAAAGCCGGCCGCAAAATTTTGATGTCTGGAGGCGGGCGCTGTAACTTCACCAATATGTATACTGAACCTGCTGCCTATCTTTCTGCCAATCCACATTTTTGTAAGTCAGCACTTGCTCGCTATACACAATGGGATTTTATTGACTTGGTTCAACGTTATGGGATTGCCTATCACGAAAAAACGTTGGGACAACTTTTTTGTGACGACTCTGCCCAACAAATTGTCGATCTGCTTTTGCAAGAGTGTGAAGCAGGTCAGGTGACAATCCGGCTACGCAGCGAAGTGACACAAATCGAGAAACATGTACAGGGATTTGAGGTTATCGCATCGGGGAAAAAAGTAAGCACGCACTTACTTGTTGTAGCATCTGGTGGGCTATCCATGCCCGGATTGGGGGCGTCCCCTTTAGGTTATCGCATCGCGGAACAGTTTGGTCTTAATATCCTGCCTACTCGTGCGGCATTAGTGCCTTTTACCTTGCATAAGCCATTGCTGGAACAACTGCAATCCCTCTCCGGTGTTGCGGTTCCTTCGATTGTCACCGCAAAAGATGGCACCGTATTCAGAGAAAATATCCTGTTTACGCATCGTGGACTTTCCGGCCCCGCGATTTTACAGATCTCCAGTTATTGGCAGCCCGGTGAGTACGTGAGTATTAACTTACTTCCTGATACAGACTTAGATACCTTTCTCGATAAAGAGCGTGAATCCCATCCTAATCAAAGTTTGAAAAATACTCTTGCCAAACTGCTACCCAAGCGTCTGGTGGAATGTTTACAGTCTCTTGATCAACTACCGGAACGCTCTCTGAAACAACTTAACCAGACACAGAAAAAAGCGCTGATCACTACCCTGCAATGTTGGCAAGTACAACCAAATGGCACGGAAGGATATCGTACAGCAGAAGTTACTCTTGGCGGTGTAGACACCAATGAGTTGTCATCGAAAACAATGGAATCCCATAAGGTCAAAGGATTGTATTTTATCGGTGAAGTTGTCGATGTTACCGGCTGGCTTGGCGGATATAACTTCCAATGGGCATGGAGTTCTGCATGGGCTTGTGCGCAGGCTTTAATCATGTGTGCAGAGACAATAAAGTTTAACTCCGGTAAAAGCTTATAAAACATAAAAGAGAGCATAAAATCTATGGTCGCCCTCGTTTTTGCAACACTCATTTTGATGAATTTTGGGCTTGCTTAAATCTATCCGGCGTCATTATAGGCAAGGAGCCTGCGCCTCGATGAGTTCCGCGCCTGATGAACCTTAAAAGTGTGCCGGCTTCAAGGAGCCAATTTTTATGCTAGGTTTCTCATCAGGCCGGTAGGCCGTTCATGTCATCAATTATCAGTCTTCGCAAAACCAGTGGGGTCTCGTTTCAAATTTGTTCACAACAGGCTTGATTTAGGCTTCAAATACCGTGTGTTGTGTCGTCATAGCCCACGCTATCCGGGCGAGTTTATTCGCTAACGCACAGGCCACAATATTAGAATGCTTTCGTTCAAGTTGCCGTTTAACCCAGTCAGCCAGTTTGCCCTTTCTATGCTCAATATGCATTATGAACGTTCGGGCACATAGCACCAACAGTTGCCGGAGTGTCTTATTACCCCGTTTACTGATCCCTAATAAGGTTGTCTTTCCCCCGGTACTGTATTGGCGGGGAACCAATCCCGTCGAGGCTGCAAAATCCCGGCTGTGTGCGTATTGCTTCCCATCGCCCAGTTGTGAGGAAAGCACACTCGCCGTGATGGGGCCAATGCCGGGGATCGTCATCAGCCGTTGTCCGGTATCATCCTGAGCAATCTCCTGTGACAGGGCAGTTTCAATCTCGGTGATTTGTTCAACCAAATAGTGATAATGCGCCTGTAACCGCAGTAATACCTGTACCAGATAAGGGGGAAGTTCATGTTCAACCAACACAGTGGAGAGTCGTTTTATCACAGCAATCCCTTTGGGCATACTGATGCCAAACTCAAGCAGGAAAGCCTGCATCTGGTTGGTCGTTTTGACTTTATCCCGGACCAGTGATTCCCGGACACGATGCAACGCTCGCATGGCTTGTTGGGCTTCCGTTCTGGGCTGAACAAACCGCATTGAAGGACGTGAAGCGGCTTCACAGATAGCTTCAGCATCAATAAAATCATTCTTGTTACTTTTAACGAAGGGACGCACAAACTGCGGTGAAATCAGCTTGGCCTCATGCCCCAAATCAGCGATCCGCCTTGCCATGAAATGTGCGCCAGCACAGGCTTCCATCACCACCGTTGCCGGAAAGCAGTCAGCTAAGAATTCCATCAATTTAGTTCGGGTGAATTTTTTACGCAGTAAGGCTTTCCCCGATTGATCCTGACAATGGACATGAAAGGAATGTTTGCCGAGATCGATGCCAATCAGTGCGATAGTGTTCATGATGGTAGCCTCTTAAAAAATAAATCACACGCTGTCAATATATCGCTAACAGGGTGAGGGCGGCCATCTCATTAGTGTGGGCCACTCATGCAGCAACTGCTTCTGTCAAATAGTACTCCGTTTCGTCACCTAATTTTATGCCCGGATACCAGTGCTCAAAATTACAACTATATCCGTCCCCATAGCTTTAATGGGGGAATTTCCCCCGCTCAATACGAAAGACAGTGGGAAGAGGCTAGATGTAACGACCTAAAAACGAAAAGCACTGAACCTGCAATAAACGACCACCGGTTTCTATTCCAACAATCGCTGTAATAGCTATGAGTACCTTTAATATATATTCGGATTTTTTATAACATCATGAAGAAGTTGATATGTTAACCAATGTTTTTTTGCCTGGTAAATCTCATCTTAAAAATTGATTATTACCATAGAACGCTGCCTATGGTGATGTATCCGCGTTCAAAAATACATCACTCTGTGTGATTCGAGGTTGTTTCAGTAATGGGGTATTCATTGTCAAATATCTTTTCGTGCTAATTTAACGGCCTGTTCAATATGAATAATTCTGTATTTGTAGCCATATCTTCCTACACCTAAGCAGCCCTGATAAGACTGGAAGTTGAAAGACGATGAGTATATCAAATAAATAGTATATCAATGAGAATTGCTATGTATGTTATGATGATGTCTAGTTATTGCCGAATATATTAACCCCACGCCTACGGTGCCAGAAAATTGTTACTACTGGAGTAAAAATAATTATTAAGGGGATATTAATAGCTAATTTAGGTTATGAATAAATACCAAAGTTTAAATTAATATCTACCCAGAAAAAGAACATATTATTTCATTTAAATTTTTAGATAGCATAAAAAAATAATTAATGAAATAACCATCTTAAATAATGATATAATATTATCCTTCAACACACGAAAAACATTAGAAAAATCGATTGATTATTATGTTTTAGTTTGGAATAATGCGCGCCAATTTAGGACTAACAGCAAACTATAAAACTAGCAAAAGTGCAATTTTTCTAGTCAATTATCCATTTAATATAGTTTTTAAAATAATTTTAACAGCTGTCAGCACCTTCCAACATAACATCATTCTGCAACCAAGGCTCAGGGATTAATTATTAAATAGAATGGGTTATTGATATTCGATAATGAAATAAGCCTATTAAAAATTATTATATCCAAAATATGAACAAAAAAATTATTAATTTTTACTGGGAAGTAAATCCCAAGATTATTTTGTTCAAAAAAGAATGAGTCTTAAATATGCAAAATTTAACCCATGTTAAAGCACTATGTGCCTTAGCACACCCTTATCATGTTTGTGCCGAGTATGATGCATTATTTAATGATGCTATGCGTGAATTAACGTTATACCACTGTGAACATACTCCAGGTTATGAGCAGTGGCTGGCAAATAATGCTTTGGATAAACAGGCTGTAATGGAGCTGGAAGACTGGTCAAGCCTGCCACCATTATTTGCCAATTATTTTAAACGTAACCTAATAGTCAGTAATCGCACAAAAGATGCGTTGGAATTGACATCATCAGGTACAACCGGGCAAAAAAGCCGTATGCACTACGATAACAGGAGTATCACAGCGGCTCAGGATATGGTGGATCGCATTTTCAATTATTATGATTGGAATACTCCTGAGCAACCGTGTAACTACCTGCTGCTCAGCTATGAACCTGCTGGCTCCATTACGTTAGGAACAGCTTATACCGACCATTTTTTGTGTAAATATGCCCCTGTAAACCGGGTTCATTATGCGTTGCGTCATAACGGTAAGAGTAATGAATTCGATCCCTTCGGGACAATCAGAGCTCTTCAAGAATTCGCCGAAGAAGGGCTGCCCGTGCGTATTTTTGGCTTTCCTGCTTTCCTATGGTTTACCCTGCAAAGAATGGAAGAGATGGGATTACCCGCTCTGAAATTACATCCAGATTCGCTGGTCTCCCTCGGTGGCGGCTGGAAAACACATGCTGACAAAGCAATTCCCAAACTGGCGTTGTATCAACGACTGGCAGAACAACTGGGTATCCCTGATATACGTTGTCGTGATGGTTACGGTTCAGTTGAACATCCTGTGCCTTACATGGAATGTTCTCACCATCGTTTTCACGTTCCAGTCTACTCACGGGTTTATATACGCCACACAGCCAACATATCACGGCAACCTTATGGTAAACCCGGTTTTCTACATTTCATCTCACCTTATATCACTTCCAGCCCAGCTCACAGCATTGTCATGAGTGATCTGGCAGTACTGCATCCCGGTGATAGTTGTGGTTGTGAACTGAACACTGATTGGTTTGAACTGCTTGGCCGTGCAGGTACTAGCAAAAGTCGTAGTTGTGCAATTGCCGCTTCTGAATTGATTAAGGGGTCCTGAGATGTCTTCCATTGAAACAATTAATGATCAGCTTGCTGTTGAACAGGGACAGTTAACAAAACAAAAAATCGCAAAATTACGTGCACGTTTACCAGAGTTGCTCGCCCAACCTCATAGTGCCGAACAGGTACTTGAGTGCGCCCAACGCTTCGCCAATCATCTTACCAAGATGGATGATCACCCCCTTTTTGATGCTAAAACACGTGAGGCACTTATCGCCTTCTGTCAACGTGAAGCCTTACAAACTAAATTGGAGCGAGAACTGGGGCAGGATGCATTTTCCCTGCGCAGATTCGATTATAACCAGAATCGCTACGAAGCCTGGAAACCCTTGGGGTTGGTTGTCCATATCACACCTTCTAACGCGCAACTTCTTCCTTTTATGGCAGTGCTGGAAAGTTTGTTAGTCGGCAATATCAACTGGTTACGGCCCAGCAGCAGTGATAACGGATTTAGTACACTGCTTCTGGATGCATTTCTGGCTCACGATATTTCCGGCAATCTGGCAGACCGGATTGCGGTTTTGTCATTACCTGTTACACAATTGGGAGAACTGCTGAGTCAGGCCGACGCTGTTTCCGCTTGGGGGGGAGATTCTGCACTATCAACCATTCGTACCCAATTGCCGGCAGGTTGCCGCTGGATTGATTGGGGACATCGCATCAGTTTTGCCTGGCTGAGTCCTGACGCCGTGAATAATGCCCAATTAGATGCACTGGCAGATGATATTTGCTGTTATGACCAACAAGCCTGCTCCAGTCCACAATGTTTGCTGGTCGATAGTGATGATCCAGAAGTTTTGCAGGATATCGGACAACGTATGGCAGCAGCTCTTGAACGTCGTTCTGGATTATATCCGGTATTACAGACTGACGTTCAGGAATCGGCTGAAATTACAACTCAGGTAGCTTTTCAGTGCCTCGATTTCGCATTCACCCAAGTACATGGCAAGCTCTGGCAAGCTGATGGATGGCGGGTAATCTGGCGGCACGAGCAGGAACTGGCAGCTTCTCCTCTGTTCCGCACATTGCAGTTACGTCCGGCACCTCGTCAGCAGCTATGTTCTATTCTGCGTCCCTGGCGTAACCATCTTCAGAGCTGTGCTCTGGTTGCCCGTCAGGAACATATTGTAGAGATGAGCCATACCCTGTTTGCAGCGGGAATTAGCCGTATTGCCCCTGCGGGTCAGATGCACGACGGTTATAGCGGTGAGCCACACGATGGCGTTTATGCACTGACACGCCTCACCAAACGGGTTTCTGTCAGCCTGCCTGCGGATATCTTGGCTGGTTCCGCTCACCTTGATATTCCACCCCCTCGCCCACCCAGTCTGGATAACCTGCCTGTCATGAATAAGGCAGATTTTCAGGAATTAACTCCAAATGAGAAAAGCCGCCTGTTTTTCCGCAGTGGCGGCAGTAGCGGAGTACCTAAGCTGGCCGCTTATAGTTATTCTGATTATCACAAACAAATGCAATCAGCAGCCGACGGCCTGTTCGCCTGTGGCCTTGAACCTGCTACAGACCGGGTCATGAACCTGTTGTATGGGGGAAAACTGTACGGCGGAATGATAAGCTTCTTCACTGTTCTGGATAAGCTAGGTGTAACTCAATATCCGATGGGTGGCCCGATTGACGATGATTTCAGTGAAATAGCTGATTTAATTGTGCAGCAACGCATTAATACTCTGGTAGGTATGCCAAGTACGATACACCGATTGTTCCTGAGTGAAACTAAAAAATTGCGTGAATACGGTGGCGTACGCAAACTGTTTTTAGGAGGAGAACACCTGAATGTCAACCAGAGGACTTTCCTGCATGAGTTCGGAGTTACCCTGATACGTTCCGCAGTCTACGGGTCTGTAGATGCAGGCCCATTAGGTCATGGATGTGCAGCCAGTGAAGATGGTATTTTCCATTTAATGGCTGATAACCAGTGGTTAGAAATACTTAATATTCATAATGATAACCCAGTAACTGAGGGGAAAACTGGTCGTCTGATATTCACTTCCCGGCACCGCGAGGCACAATCTGTTCAGCGCTACGATTTGGGCGATCTCGGATACTGGATCGCTGAACCTTGTACTTGTGGTCAGTTGACACCGCGTTTCCGGCTTGTTGGACGTAATGGTTCCCTGTTACGTGTCAGCAGTATTTTTATCAATCTGACTGAATTATCCGAACAACTGGAAGCCCCGGTGCAATGGCTTATCGATCATAACGGTGAAGGGATCAACAGTATTCAGCTCTTAATTGAGAACCCTGATGTTGTCGCAGTTCGCGAGCACTTATTAGGTCTGAAAGAGAATGTAAAAATAAAGGAAGTGGTTGAAGGAGGGATGCTGAATCTGGACGTTTTATTTTCCCCGGCAACAGAATTTCGTCGGAATATCAATAGTGGAAAAGCACCATTGTTCATTGACTTGCGTAAATTCTGATTAGGTGAAACGAATATGAATAAAAGCATAATGTTAATTGATCTGTTTAATCATGTACGTGAGCATTCTGTTTATTACCGGACTCTTTACGAATCCGTCCCGGATGATTGGACGCTGCAAGATTTGCCACTGATCAAGCCCGGTAGTTACTGGGCTCATTCAGATAATTTACAAACTTGGCCAGTACTTACTGCTCCATTAGAAAACGGACATGTGTTTAAAACGGGCGGTTCAACCAGTGATGGCCGACTATCAGTTTTCAGTCAACAAGAGTGGAAAGTATTTATTCATTCATTTGGGAAGGCAATTACCCGCCAATTGACGCCGGGTGATCGGGTAGCCAACCTATTTTTTGCCGGCGACCTTTACACCAGTTTGCTATTCATTCATGGTGCTCTGTCTAACTCATCATTTCCTGTCGTGGAATTTCCTTTCACTTGCAAGGTTGACGATGGGCTGCTGGCATATAACATTCAGCATCACAATATCAACGTACTGGCGGGTGTGCCCGTCCAGCTCATTCGCTTTGCACAGTATCTGAAAGACAATGGTCAGACATTACCGATGGTAGAAACCATTCTGTATGGCGGAGAAAGCCTGTTTGAAGGGCAGATAACGGCAATGCGTCAGGTTTTCCCTCAGGCACGTTTTGGCTCAGTTGGTTGTGCCAGTGTTGACGGAGGCTTAATCGGCTTTGCCGACCCAGAATGTGATCCGGGAGAGCACAGGGTTTTCGACGAAGATACCATTATAGAAATTATCGATGAGATTACCCATGAACCCATCACAGAGCCAGGACGCCGTGGCATGTTAGTTACCACTAACTTACAAAGAAGACTGATGCCTGTGATCCGCTATCCCACAGGTGATTTGGCTTGCTGGTGTGAGTCAGAACAGGCATGTCGTAAGTTTGCGCTACAAGGACGCGCAAACCAAGGTTATCGGATCAGGATTGGTGATCTTTCGCTATTTCCTGACGACTTTGCCACCCAGTTATCATCACAAACAGAGTTAATTGCCTGGCAGTTGGTACTGTCTCAAGAGGCGTCAAAAGACAAAATCACATTGTTAGTAGCCAGCCCGAAACCAATCGATATTAAAAAAATCCGCCATAACATACTCTCAGCATGCCGCGGACTGAACACCGCTCACTTCCACCAAAATATGCTGGAGATCGTTCAAACGAATATCGATGCAATGTATACCCACCCGCGTTCAGGTAAATTGCAACGAGTTGTGGATCGGCGTAGTTATAATTGAAGGTTGAAATCTATGACTATTTTTCCTTCTGCTATTCAGATCCGCAGCTATCAACCAGGTGACGGAAAACATATCAGCAAATTATTTCGTGAGGTTTACGGTGATTCATACGTTTATCCTGATATCTATCTGCCCAGATTGATAGATGACTATCAAACTACAGGGAGATGGTATTCAGCCTTAGCTTTTTATCAGGGACAACTGATTGGCCATTCGTCGCTTATTAAAGATGTTGTGCAACAAAATCAGGCTGAATTAGCGTTGGTTGTTGTGTATCCGGGATTTCAAGGCAGAGGTGTTGCTAAATCTTTGGGTCGCTATCTGTGCCACTATGCGAAAGAACAACAGTACAGTTTGTTGACGATAAAACAAGTCTGTTCGCACCTGAAAAGCCAGTATTTAGCACAAAATCTGGGCTTTTGCTCGACAGCACTGATGCTGGACTATGTTGATTCGCCATTCGGGTTAGCAGAGCCTGAAAGTATTGTACAAGGTATTTTGCCTCTTAAAGCATTTCCATTACCTAAACTGAACTGGCCACATCCCTTGCGAGACTGGGCTGAACAGATAGGTCAATACGTTGGTGAATTATTACCCGATGAACAACAAGGAGAGCATTCTTTTTTTAATGCTAATCTAGTTAATTCTAAGCTCATTAGTTCTAAAATCAGTGGACGACGTTTGGAGATCACATTGTATGAGGTTGATTCTGACTTTTTATCGGAAATCATAGATTACCCTGCCAACCAGTTAATCTATTTAAGACTTCCTGCGTGTGAAGAGGCATTGAAGTTATATCCACAGCTAAAAAAAGGTGGATTTCGCTTTGCCGGACTATGTCCTGATGTACATACAGGGTGGTTTCTGCTCTGGTTACGGGGTTATCAATCAACACCGTATCAATTTTCTGACATCAGTACACAAAACCTCTACCAAATGGAATTGAAGAAAACTACAGAGTACTCACCCTTACATCAGCTAAGTGAGTACATACCAGGTTAGAATAATTCATCTAATTGCTCGAAGAACACACGCTTGGCTGAGTTATCAAGACCGCCAAGCGTATCCAGAAATTCGGTAGCTGCACTTATCGAAACCTCCTCAAGTAAGTTACGATGAACAAATGCAATATCCAGCCAGCGATCTGCAATTCCGCCTCGGCCAAGATCAAGGAAGTACAATTCGTCATGTGCATTGACGAAGATATTGCAATCACAAAGATCCCCATGGGAAAATACCTTTTCCTCACTCGGTAACGTAGCATGAAGACGTGCCAGTAAATCTCGTGGAGTCGCTATTCCCGGCCATTGCTCAAGGTCATATTTTTCATCACACAAATTGTTATCCAGCAAATATTCCAGTTCCTGAAGACGAAAATTAACCCCCGAGTCGAACGGACAATCGATTATGGATACAGCCTGTATCTGACGAACAGCTTCACGAAACAGTTCCAGGACAGGTTGATGAGCATTTATCCGTGTGTACAAGGGCTCTCCGGGTATACAACGTGTGATCATAAACTCCCCTTCTGAGTTCTCTGCAACACACACAACTTCCGGCACATTCAGGCGACCATTAAGCCAATTCAGCACTGAAGCCTCCCGCATGACACTATAAGTCGTATTTACATAAACGATGGGAGAATACTTGAGAAAAAAGCGCTCGTTACCCCGAATAAAACTATAGACACTGGCAGGAGATTCACCGATTTCATCAGGGATTAAGGCTACATCGCCGATAAAACAATCAATATTTTGTGGTAACTTGGGTAACATGTATTTTCCTTATTGAAATTGAAAAACGAAATTTGATTAAAAAAACGCTTTACAAACGATATTGAGAACGATTATCATTATTATCACTTTCAGTGCACCACCTTCAGGGTCATGTGAAAGTACGACATTGCTCACATTGCTTCCAGTGTTTACTTTTATAGCCAGCAACTTCATGCTGGCTTTTTTTTATTCTCACTATCCTGTTTTAATTATTCAAAAAAATTGATTCCTTAGATTAAATTTCTCATATTTCATATTTCATTCCTTCAACTAGACTACAAAAAACACTGAAGGATTTTGAAAATGATTTACCGACGTAAAGCTTCAGAGCGAGGCCATGCCAATCATGGCTGGCTGGATAGCTGGCACACTTTTTCATTTTCTCATTATTATGATGCCAACTTTATGGGTTTCTCAGCCCTAAGAGTCATTAATGAAGATGTGATTGACGCAGGACAAGGGTTTGGTATGCACCCTCATAATGATATGGAAATTCTGACCTATGTACTTTCCGGTACGGTGGAACATCAAGATAATATGGGAAATCTGGGACAGATATCGGCAGGAGAGTTCCAGATTATGAGTGCAGGTACTGGTATCCGCCACTCTGAATACAACCCACATAATGATAAATCGCTTCACCTATACCAAATCTGGATCATGCCAGAAGAAAATGGCCTGCCTCCACGCTATGAACAACGCCACTTTGATACGGAGGAAAGTCATCAGTTAGTACTTTCGCCCGATGCCCGCGATGGTTCATTGAAGATCTTTCAGGATATGACGTTATGGCGCCTGACATTGAAAAGTGGTGAAAGATACGAATATCACATAGAAAAAGTGCGAAAAATATGGATTCAAGTGGTTCATGGTGAAGTAACTATCAACAGTACACAAGCAACCACCAGCGATGGTATCGCTATCTGGGATAAATCCGACATTCAGATAACCGCTAACCAACAGAGTGAAATTTTATTGTTCGATCTGCCGCCAAATTGATGTCAATTTCAAGTAGTAAAAGACACATTCTAACGACAAACCCCGTTATTCTTTCAACGGGGTTTGTCAACAATCTGGGTCTTACTAAACTGGATTTTGATTTAAAGCGGCTTAATATACTCCAGAGCATATCTTTAACAAAGCGCTTCACATACCTAGGGTATTCTTATTGAGTCTTACAGCTTTGGCCCTGCTTTTACCAATGCTGCGCCAGCAGCGGTATCTGTATATTTGTCGAAGTTGTCAATGAAACGCTGTGCCAAGTCTTTGGCTTTCGCGTCCCACTCAGATTTATCTGCATACGTGTTACGTGGATCGAGGATCCCCGTATCAACGCCCGATAATGTTGTTGGTACAGCCAAATCAAAAATCGGCAATTCCATGGTATCCGCATCTTCAATATCGCCATTTAAGATCGCATCAATAATCGCGCGGGTGTCTTTGATAGAGATTCGTTTACCAGTGCCATTCCAACCCGTATTAACTAAATAGGCTTTCGCACCGGATGCCTGCATACGCTTGACCAGCACTTCTGCATACTGAGTCGGGTGTAATGACAGGAATGCCGCACCAAAACATGCCGAGAAAGTTGGCGTTGGTTCTGTTACACCACGCTCTGTTCCCGCCAGTTTTGCTGTAAAACCAGATAGAAAATGATATTGAGTCTGCTCTGGAGTCAAGCAGGAAACAGGAGGCAATACCCCGAAAGCATCAGCAGTCAGGAAAATGACTTTAGTTGCATGACCTGCTTTCGAGACAGGTTTAACAATATTTTCAATATGGTAGATAGGATAAGAAACGCGAGTGTTTTCTGTTTTTGAACCATCATTGAAATCAACAGTGCCATCTGCCAGGACAGTGACGTTTTCCAGTAGAGCATCACGGCGAATGGCGTGATAAATATCGGGCTCAGCTTCTTTCGACAGGTTGATGGTTTTCGCATAGCAGCCACCTTCAAAGTTAAACACGCCGTCGTCATCCCAACCATGTTCATCATCACCGATCAATTTACGTTTCGGATCAGTAGAAAGCGTGGTTTTTCCCGTACCAGAAAGGCCGAAGAAAACAGCAACATCACCATCCTCACCCACATTGGCAGAACAGTGCATGGAAGCAATGCCTTTCAGTGGCAACAGGTAGTTCATCATTGAGAACATCCCTTTTTTCATTTCACCACCGTACCAAGTTCCGCCGATTAGCTGCATCCGTTCTGTCAGGTTAAAAGCAACAAAGTTTTCAGAATTCAGGCCCTGCTCTTTCCATTGTGGATTGGTACATTTCGCACCGTTCATCACAATAAAATCAGGAGAAAAATCAATGAGCTCCTCATCAGATGGGCGAATAAACATGTTTTTGACAAAATGCGCCTGCCACGCCACTTCTGTGATGAAACGTACTTTCAGACGAGTATCCGCATTCGCCCCACAGAAGGCATCAACCACAAACAAACGTTTGCCTGAAAGCTGCTGAGTGACTAATCCTTTAAGATGAGACCAGGTTTCCTGACTGAGCGGTTTATTATCGTTCTTACCTTTTCCCTGATCTGCCCACCATACCGTATCGCGAGTCACCTCATCGCGCACAATATATTTATCTTTAGGAGAACGTCCTGTGAAGATCCCGGTATCTACTGCGACAGCACCAAGATTGGTCAATGTTCCTTTCTCATATCCTTGTAAAGAGGATTTTGTTTCTTCAGAGAATAACAATTCATAACTTGGGTTATAAATAACTTCGCTAACATCACGAATACCATAAACCATAAGTTCCTGCGCAGTAATGCCTGTAACGCTCATTTATTTATTGCTCCTGATCAGTTAGATTTCATCTCTATCTCGGCCAGAAATAATAAATAATTATGACTAATTAACAGCGATTGTTATCAAAAAATTGAAATTATATTATTTTTTTAGACTTATATGAGACATAGAACACGAAATAAAAATTTTTAAATAATAAAAAGGGCGTATTTATACGCCCTCTAAAAATAAATCATAAATACAGTTAATGTAAATGTTCTTTTTTCGCTATTTTAATTTCGTTAAGAGCGTTCTCATCAAAAATATAGTGCATACCACAGAATTCACATTCCATGTCAATTTTGCCATCTTGATGAAGAATATCTTGCAGATCTGCTTCCGGTAAAGTTACCAGAGTATCAGCACAACGTTGGTGAGAACAGGTACAACGGAACTCAACCTGCTGAGGTTCATACAGAGTGACATCTTCTTCATGGTAAAGACGATGCAGAATTTCTTTCACATCCAGTGTAAACAACTCTTCGCCTTTGATGGTCGCAGTCAATTGAACCAGATGGTCAAGCATGTCATCACTGCCTGCCTGTGCACCCGGCAGAATTTGCAATAACATGCCACCAGCCGCCATTTTGCCATCCTGCATGCCAGTTCGTATAAACAAACGGGTCGGCAATTGTTCTGACTGTTTGAAGTAAGCATCCAAACATTCAGCCAACGTCTCTCCTTCGAGTGCGACTACACCTTGATAACGTTCACCTTCTGTCGGTGTAATGGTAATGACCATATAACCATTACCAACCATATCACGCAGACGACTTGCAGCATTGACATCACCATCAATACGCGCAGTACCACGCATCTGCTGGTGGTTATTTCCATTAATGACCGCCAGCTTAACAGGCCCATCACCTTGAATTTGTACTGTGATATTCCCGTTGAATTTCAATGTGGCAGTCAACAGGCTGGTGGCGACCAACAACTCACCCAACAATTGCTGTACAGGCTGGGGAAAATGGTGATTCTCCAGCATTCGCTGGTAAGTCTCACTTACAGAAACAAGTTCTCCCCTGACAGAATGGCTTTCAAATAAAAAGCGGTGTAATTGGTCATGCTTAATCATAAATCTCTCTCATTTCACTGAGACGGTTATTCCGACTCATTAAATTTTGTTCTTGAATTTAATCAGGGTACGCCGTTCTTTCTTGTCTGGACGGCGATCAGGATGTGGCATCGTCAACGCATTCATTTTACGGGCCAAGGCCATCTTTTCCCGATTAATGATGCTTTCTTCTGTTTCCTGATAAAGCTGTTGAGCTTCTGTGGCATTGCGTCTTTGTCCGTGCAATGCCAAAACTGTCACTGTTTTCTCATCATTGCCCTGACGCAATTTAATTGTTGCGTTCAATTCAACCAGTTTACTCGGTTTACTCCGCTGCCCATTATAATGAACTTTTCCTCCATCAATCATTTCACGCGCGATGGAACGGGTTTTGTAAAAACGGGCAGCCCACAACCATTTATCAAGGCGAACAGCTTGATCATTGTCTGAATTAGGCATGGTTGTTTCTCTCTGATTAAAGCTGGCTAAAAACAGATTCAGGGTAACATAGCCCGTGTGATTATCACTAATTCATCGGCGGTCGTTTCAGATTGAAACAATTGTCATAGTACTGTCTGATCCGCACAAGACGCTGACTGTTTTTTTGTTTTTTCTTAATAACCAATATGCTATTAACAATTAATGTTGCCATAATTACTGCTAAAAAGAGGCAACTTCCCAGATAACGAATCAACGTTATAGAATCAGGTTCACTATGTAACATGATATGGCGAGTACCGTTTGCATCTTCAGATAAACCCGTCACAATACCTTCGGTTTCAAATGGAATATGCGTCAATATATTCGCCAGCCGTAGCAATTCCCCCCATTGTTGCAAAGCGGTGTACTCATAAAAAATGATTGGCGCAAGCGGATATTCAACCAGTGGACGGTTCTCATCACTAATCAGCAAAACACCTCCCGGCGGAGGGCTGTTCATGAGAATACTCACTTTATCAATTTCCCGGTAAATAAATGAGGAGGTGGTGGCATCAACAAGTTTTCCCAATGCATCAGCACTCACAGAGCGTAATAATACTTTGGTCCCATTCAATTTCCCTTTTTCTGCCTGATACAAAAGATCATCCCAATCTTTGCCATTACCCAGATTAATCAGAGCGTTTTTTAGACGATTGCAATCCATGTCCTTCTGACAAAGTGCCTGAGTATTCAAAATGATTTCAGAAAAATTATCGAGTAATATCATTCCCGATTTAGCAATCACTTCATTCAGATTGGAATGAGATTTCCGGCTATTTTCCATTGGGCGTAATTGCTCATTAACTGTTGTGAGCAATGCTGATGCTTTATTAATAATTTCTGATTCCGGTCTGGGTAATGAGCTGCCATTATTCCAATAGACACCCAAACAGTTAAATGGAGCAAAAGAGAGTCCATTCTGACCAGGAAAAGTATCCAACATAGGTGGCATGTAACACATTCCTGAGCCTTTAACTTTCAGTACATCCCCTTCCCGAAGTGGCATATTTAGCAGTTCATTGACGCTGGTAATAACCTTGGTATTACTGCCATGCAGCCATGCGAAACTCAACCGCATAGATAAACTGGCGGGTTGATAAAAATACAGTAATAACATAGCTAAAATAGAAAATACCACCAACAACTGGTTCTTTCGATAACGTTGGTAGGGATAGTGTTTCTCCTCCTCATGCAACGAGAGATAACGCCCCTGTCGCACAACATGGCAATTGGAGTACATATCCACATCGGTATTTTGATCAATCTCATGAGCAATGTACGGCTCCCAGTGAGCGGGATAAGTCAAGTCAATTCCGCCCAATGAGATATTTCTTTTGTGTTCCAGCTCAAACTCACTGAAAACACCCCAGCGTTTCAGTATCCCGCTAAAGCAATTTATATTCAATAAATTACGTGAAGAGGGCCACCTGAAAAGCGGCCAAAAACTGGCAAATATCAGCAGAACAGAAATCAACATTAGCCACGGCATTAGAGGTACAGGTACAAAAAGAGCCAGAAACCATAAGGAAAGCCCCATGCACATCAGAACTCCTTCCTGAATACCTGTTGAGTAGCGCAGACGATACTCTTCCGGCGTTTCCTTTCGCACATACAGCAAATTGGCACTCGAATTACCGTTCTTCTGGATTGAGGCGTGTTCTGTTTTCTTAAAATTTGGGGTATTCAGATTCTGCTGATAATCGGTCAGACAATGACCATTTACTGCAATAACGAGCGGTATCGAAGAAGTTTGCACAATGTCTACCGTATTCCGACGATTAACAAACGGCTCAAGCATTGCAGGGAAATGTATTTCCGTTTCATCAACATAATAGCGCCAATGCTGCGCTTCTTCTGAAGCAGCGGAAAAACGGGTTATGGGATGGCTAATGGTATAAACCGTATCATTTTTGACCGGCAACGCCGGACAGCCAGACATATAGCTCCTGTCTGATTTCATTTTGGGCAGGATATTCTTTAGATAAGACTCAATAGCTTGAGATTCATCCACACTTAACTTGCGGCTAGCTGCTTTAGCTATCAATGACAAGTAACGCGCGTTATCAGAACGCCTCCATCTGAAAGTCAGAAAGGAAGCCATTATAGTCAGGCTAACGATAAAAATAGCCAATATAATGACTAGTGAGCTCATTTTTTCTCCACGCCCATAAAGCAATACAGAGGCTGACAAAATAACAATCTAAAGAATGACTCAGAATCAGGTTATTCCTATTCTCGCTTCCTATTTTTAATTTTATTTACAAAATGTTATATAAATTTTCTCACACCCGCTCGTAAGAGGAAGTCTTTTCGTGTAAGAGTAAGACAGTAACAAAAATACATACAAGCGATAATCGCTATCATTTACTAACATAATCGGCCATATTAAAGCAAAGTTTGGATTCACATCCAATGTCACTACAAAAATTGTATTTCCCAAGCGCCATGAGCTGATTGGATGGATTATTTTTCAATTGACTAATGCGCAATAACCGCCAGGGGCAAGCATGATTGATCTGAAAAAGCCTAAGATATTGAATATAAGTGATATTGCCCATTCTCGTCTATTCAACATCCAGTCCGTTGATCTTGAATTCAGTAATGGTGCCAGACGTATTTATGAGCGCATGAAGCCTGCTAATCATGAAGCAGTCCTCATCATTCCGGTAATTGGTGATGAGTTACTCCTGATACGTGAATACGCCGTTGGTATTGAACAATATGAGTTAGGTTTTCCCAAGGGCGCGATTGATGCGGGGGAAAGTATCCTTGAAGCCGCCAACCGTGAGTTAAAGGAAGAAGTAGGATTAGGCGCAAAAAAGCTTGAACTACTGACCAAACTGACGATGGCTCCTTCTTATTTTTCCAGCAAAATGAACATTGTCATTGCGCAAGATCTCTATCCCGAAAATCTGGAAGGAGATGAACCAGAACCTCTGGTACAAGTTTGTTGGCCAATAACAGATATGATGTCACTATTGGAACATCCCGATTTTAACGAAGCCAGAAACATCAGCGCCTTATTTTTTGCACAACGATATCTGAATGAAAAACGTTAGGACTATGCTTACAGCAGGTATGATTGAAAAAATATAATCAATAAAGGAGGTTATTGATTATTCGATGAATATACCCAATAGATTTCGGGTTGCTTCGTGGCAGCAAGGGAACAAAACCTCAGGAGCATAGAGAAATTTAATGATGTAGCAAGATTATGAGAGGGCATTGAAGATCGTGATTTTTAATGCCCATTTCTTATGACTATATAAAATTATTAAACATCATGATTCAGTACCTGTGTGGCGGTTAAAAGATATCAACATTCATATTCACTATACTGCCGTGGATGGTGGCAAGCCATTCGCCAATGGCCGTAAAAGATAAAATGAATCGTAGTTGCTCAGTAGATATCGATATTTGGTAACCATTACTTGATAAAATAATAATAAAAGGCGCCGTCAGATAATTGACGGTGCCTTTTATCCCTATTTACTACCTAAATATTTACTACTTAGGTGCTAGTATTTAAAAATAATCAGAACAGCTCATGGCTTTCGCCATTCTCTATCACTGTCGTTCCCGCCTCTGGTACGGCATATTCTGTCGGCTGCGTACCTTCAATAAAATATTCCTTACGAGTATTTGCCCCACCATTGGAGAGCTTACCTGTCGCCCGATCAATTGTGACAGACACAATACCTTCTGGCGGTTCCATCACTTTTTCCGCAACACCTTCCAATGCCATTTTCATAAAATCATCCCAAATTGGCTGCGCCGTTTTCGCTCCACCTTCCCCTTTCAGAGTAGGTGTGCGTCCCAGACTTTTACTGTGCTCATCGAAACCAATCCAGACCGTCGCAACCATATCTGGCCCATAACCTGAGAACCACGCATCTTTCGAGCTGTTGGTTGTCCCGGTTTTACCACCAATATCACGGCGCTTTAAATCACGAGCAGCACGCCAGCCTGTTCCCATCCAGCCCGGCTCACCAAAGATATTGGTTTTCAGAGCGTCATGGATCAGAAACGCCAACGGTGTGCTGATAACATGCGGAGCATACTGCTGATCATCGGTATGCACGTTAGGCGCTACACTTTCCAGATCCGGCTGAGGTAAAGCTGGCTCGGCAGAAAGATTGGAATGGGCTACGTTTTCAATCGAATCTTCGGATAATTCAATGGAACGGGTGGTATCACCATAGATCACAGGAATATCGGTACACTGCGGACAAGCAATCTTCGGCTTCGCTTCAAACAGGACTTTTCCTTCATCATTCTCAATTTTGTTAATGAAATAAGGATCGACCAGATAACCGCCATTCGCCATCACTGCATAACCACGCACTAATTGCATTGGCGTGAAAGACGGAGACCCCAATGCCAGCGACTCTGTACGGACAACATTTTCACCTGGCAAACCAAAGCGTTTCAGGTAATCAGCAGCATAATCAACACCCATTGCACGCATGGCGCGCACCATCACCACGTTCTTAGATTGCCCCAATCCCTGACGCAGACGAATCGGGCCATCATAGGTTGGTGGCGAGTTTTTTGGACGCCAGTCAGTACCCGCGCCTGCATCCCAACGGCTGATAGGTGCATCGTTAAGCAACGATGCCAGTGTCAGACCTTTATCCATCGCAGCGGTATACAAGAACGGTTTGATATTGGAGCCGACCTGACGCAACGATTGAGTTACGCGGTTAAATTTACTCAATTCAAAATTAAATCCACCGACCAATGCTTCTATCGCACCATTCATCGGGTTGATAGAAACCAGCGCAGCATTAACTTCCGGCAATTGAGCCAGCCACCAGATGTTATTGACTTTCCTGACCCAAATCTGTTCACCGACTCGAATGACTTCATTAACACTTTGCGGTGCAGGTCCTTGCAGATTGTCAGTCTTGAATCGACGCGCCCAGCGAACTCCCGCCATAGTCAGTTCAACTTTACTGCCATCCGTCAATATGGCTTCTGCCTGAGTTGCATCGGATTTCGTCACAACAGCAGGCAACAAAGGATCATATTTCTGCAAAGTTTTCAGTTTATCGATGATCTGAGACTGGCTCCATACTGGTTGGCCAGTTTTCCATAACACTTCCTGAGCACCGCGATAACCATGACGGATATCATAATCAATCACATTGGTACGAACAGCATCAACAGCCGCCAGTTGGAGTTTGCGTGTAATCGTAGTATAGACCTTATAGCCATCCGTATAGGCATTTTCACCATAACGGTTAATCATTTCCTGCCTGACCATTTCAGTCAGGTAAGGAGCAGAGAAAACAATCTGCGGAGTGTGGTAACGGGCAATTAATTTCTCACTTCTTGCCTGATAATATTGCTGTTGAGTGATGTATCTCTCCTCCAGCATACGCCCCAATACCACATTACGGCGACTAAGCGCCCGCTCATGAGAATAGAGTGGGTTAAAGGTAGAAGGCGCTTTGGGTAATCCGGCAATCATCGCCATTTCACCCAAAGTCAATTCATTAACGTTCTTGCCAAAATAGACATGTGCTGCGGCACCGACACCATAAGCACGATAACCAAGGTAGATTTTGTTGAGATATAGCTCAAGAATTTCATTCTTGGTTAACAGTTGCTCGATTTTAATCGCCAGAAACGCTTCTTTAGCCTTACGTATCAAAGTTTTTTCCGGACTGAGAAAAAAGTTTCTCGCAAGTTGCTGAGTAATAGTACTTGCCCCCTGAGAAGCATGACCAGAAGTCATCACAACTGAGACCGCACGGATAATACCTATCGGATCAACGCCATGGTGTTCATAAAAACGACTATCTTCCGTGGCAATAAAGGCTTTCACCATTAAAGGTGGTATTTCGGATAAGGTCAGCGGTAAACGACGTTTTTCACCATATTGGGCAATAAGTTTGCCATCAGCACTGAATACCTGCATTGGTGTCTGTAATCGGACATCCTTTAAAGTCGCGACATCTGGCAACTGTGGTTCGATATATTTGTACAAACCCAAAATCGAGACGGTTCCCAATAAAATGCAAACAACGACAAGGATCAAAAAATACTTTATGAACTTCACCTGAAATTTCTCACGCCATGTTAATGAGGCAATTTATAAACGATTATTACGTAGTATAAAGGCTATACAACACAATGAATATGTCCTTTCATTAATAACAACTTGTCACACATCACTGATAAGGAGATCACGACATGTATCCATCAAGGTGGTATATCGGATTGGATATCCATGAACATGACATTCGGGCAATCGCGGCGATTAAACGCCGCAATGGTTGGCAACTCCGTCATTGCTGGCAATACTCTTTATTTAATGAGATACCGTTATTTAATGAAATGCCATTATTAAAAGACACACCACACGGCACTGTCTCAGGAGGATGGTTAAAGCACCCTGAAAAATTACAGCACATTTTAATGCAATGGCGTCAAATATTACCTAACAAGATTAAATTAAGGCTGGCACTGCCTGTTCAGCAAACCTTACAGAAACAGATCGCTTTGCCTCACCACATCTCATTACAGGAGCCTGAACTCGGATGGTTTGTTCACGCCAACGCTGAAAAACAATTTCCTGTCACTGATCTTGCCTTGGATTATCGGGTTCATGGTCAGCAAATCTGCATCAGTGCAACCCGACAAAAAGATCTCAACTTCTGGCTTGAACTGCTCGCAAAAATTGGTTTATTCCCTGATGCCATTGATATTGCACCCTGTGCATTACGTTATGCAGCAGAATCTGCCGGTGTTCCCAATGACAGTTGGTTGATCCATAAACGGATAACTGACTGGCTGTGGGTCGCTCCAGCTAATCTCCCTTTTAATTATGGATTGATCTCAACTCAGTCTCATCCATTTCTGACACAAGTGATTAGCCAGTTACCCATTACAGCAGAGAGTAAAAACCACACCATTTATTACAGTGACGAACAATCTACTGATATCAATAAAGAAAAACAGCAAACCGTACCCAAAGAATCCGTTCATGTCTGGCATATGCTGGCAGCATTTCGCCATTATCAGCCTCCGTTGCCGACACAAACAGATGCTTTCGTTATAGCCGCCGGACTGGCTCTCAGACCGGATGACCAATGATGTATCAGGTTAATTTCTTGCCCTGGCGTCAGGCAAAACTTAAACGCAAATACTGGAAATGGGGATTGTTTCTTGGCCTGCAATTGATTCTATGGGGGGCTTTTTTCATATTTATCTCAATACAACAGCAGCAGGAAATCGAACAATATCACGAGCAATTTGCCCAAAATAGCCAGCAACTTGAGCAAGTAAAACAAATTATCAGTGAAACAGAACAAGTGGTTCATCATCACCATCAGTTAACCCAACAGTTAAGGAAAAAACAGATATTCATGGAACAGAATCAACGATATTTACAGCTATTTCGCCAACTTCCCCACTTATTACCGGAGAAAAGCTGGCTTACTGCTTTCAGTGATGACACCGGACAATTAGTTTTTGCAGCCAACAGCCAAAGTTATGAAGATGTCTCCAATTTACTGGATAACCTGACGGGTAATACCTCACTTATCAATGTCCAGTTAAAAAAAATGACCACCACATCTGAGGATTATCTCAAGGTATTCACCATTGATGCAGACTGGTTAATGGGAGACAGCAATGAGAAATAATTATCTTGTGTGGTTATTTCGCCCCATATGGCAGTTATTTTTATTACAGCAATTGGTGATCGTTCCTCTTGTATTGGGCTTCTATTTTTTTATTTGGCAAAAGAGTGAAGATGTCATTCATTCTCTTCAAGTTAAACTGACAGAACAAAAAAATGATCTTGCCTTATCGCAAAACCAATTTTCCGCATTACCTAATCTGACTGAACTCCACCAGCAGATCCAACAAATAACAGTCAAACTCGGCCAGAACGGTCACATCTCATCGCCGCTAAAAACTACCGTACTTAAACGACTCCACCAGCCTTTGATCAATTCCGGGAGTCAACTCATGGAATGGAAGAGCATCAAGGAAGGTGATCAAGTTTTATGGCATATCACTCTGTCACTGACCTATGAACAATTACTCCGTTTCATCAATGAGATTCAGCAATTACAACCCATCTTGCTGATAAAACATCTCACAATCACACCTGCCGATAATAGTCTGACTGTCCGTATGGTGCTGAAAGATATTGGCTATGAGGAGAAATGATGAATCGTCGTGCTTTCACTTTACTGGCCTTCTTGCTCCTGACTTTTTCCTGTTTCGCCGAAGAAATAGCACCGGAAGAAACAACTTATTCCATGACAGTGAGAGACCCTTTTCAGCCGCCAAAAAATATCGTAGATGAAGAAGTTCAGTTCTTCCCGACAGATCAAGAAGAACAAGAAATAGAATACCAGGTTATTCCTCTGCAATACGCCGATGCCGGACAAATAACAGAGCAATTACAAAAAAACACGCCTGCCTTACTGACAAAATGGGGAAAAGTGGAACATGATAATTTAACAAATAGTTTGATATTAGAAGATAAGTTTGATGCTATCACTCGCATCAAGAACTGGCTGAAAGAAGTGGATACACCACAACAGCAAGTGCAAATCACAGCCCATATTGTCACGAGCAGCAGAGAAGCGTTACATGAGCTAGGTATTCACTGGGGTATCACAGCCGATCCACAAAATCGCTCACTCGGCCTCAACCGCTTAAACCTGCATCAACCCGCAGGAAATCAAAGACACCGATTGGTACTGAACACTGCCCGTATCCATGCAAATCTATTAGAAATGGAACTCAGCGCCCTGGAGCAGGAAAATCAACTGGATATCATCGCCAGCCCACGTCTGACCGCTTCACATCAACAACCCGCCAGTATCAAACAGGGTTCTGATATCCCTTATCTCGTTCAGAACAAAAACAAAACAACTATTCAATTTAAGGAGGCAGTATTAGGCATGGAAGTGACTCCACACATTTTAAGGCAAGGAAAAATCCGGTTAGTGTTGAAAATCAGCCAGAATGCGCCCGGCCTTCCTATTAATCAGGGCGGAAATGAAAATCTGGCTATCGACAAACAGGAAATTATGACACAAGTTACCGTCAGAAACGGCGAAACCCTCATTCTGGGTGGAATTTTCCAACAGAAAAAAGGAGCCAGCACACAAAAAGTTCCTTACTTATCAGATATTCCTCTATTGGGATCATTATTTAGCCAGCAAGGAGAACGGCATAGTCGAAGGGAGCTCGTAATTTTTATTACACCTCAACTGGACGATATTTGATCAAATGAAAATATACGCATATTTATCAGTCCCTTGATAAAGGTCTCTATGCTTTTTCTGCCATATTGCTGGTTATTTTTCTTGGTCCGACCTGTTTATGGATTTGACGCTGAGAGTAATTTAGCATACAAGGTTTACCTAATTGAGTGAGCAGGTCTCTCATCACCAGTAAGAGCCTATCAGAATATACACAGGTGGATCATAATCAGCCGAAAAAAGCATGAACTTCACTTCACTGGTTCGTGCAAATTTATATAGTTGCAATATAGGCTGATGTATTGAGATAATTTTTCTATCTGATCTCACATTCTCACTCATGAGGTTTCAGTTTAGGTCCCGCGGCTAATCTGATTGGCGGGGCGGGTTATCATTAACAAATATCTTAGTAATACCAAAAACATGGCAGAGAAACGCAATATCTTTCTGGTTGGGCCTATGGGTGCCGGCAAAAGCACTATTGGTCGTCAGTTAGCTCAGCAACTCAATATGGAGTTTTACGACTCTGATCAAGAAATTGAGCGACGTACCGGAGCTGACGTGGGCTGGGTATTCGATGTGGAAGGCGAAGAAGGCTTCCGTGAACGCGAAGAAAAAATAATTAACGAACTGACTGAGAAACAAGGCATTGTATTGGCAACTGGGGGTGGTTCAGTTAAATCAAAAGAAACCCGCAATCGTCTGTCTGCCCGTGGTGTGGTCGTCTATTTAGAAACAACCATAGAAAAACAGTTAGCTCGTACCCAGCGCGACAAAAAACGCCCTTTACTTCAAGTTGACGCACCAGCACGTGAAGTTTTAGAGAATCTGGCTGATGAGCGCAATCCTCTTTATGAGGAAATTGCTGACCTGACTATACGTACAGATGAGCAAAGTGCCAAAGTTGTAGCTAACCAAATTATTGAGCTATTGGAAAAAAATTGATCTTTGCGGACTCACTCCGCAGCACACGATAAGGCGAAAGCTGATATGGAACAAGTGATTGTTACGTTAGGTGAAAGAAGCTATCCGATTACCATCGCCCAAGGGCTGTTTTCCAGCAGTGAAGCATTCAAGCCCCTGCAATCTGGTCAGCAGGTCATGATAGTGACCAATGAAACACTGGCACCCCTGTATCTTGAACAGGTGAAATCCACTTTGCAGAGTATGGGTCTCCAGGTAAATGAAGTTATCTTGCGTGACGGTGAACAATACAAATCACTTTTTGTGCTCAATGACATATTTTCTGCCTTACTGGAAAATAATCACAGTCGTGACACAACGCTTATCGCTCTCGGTGGTGGTGTCATCGGTGATATGACGGGGTTTGCTGCCGCCAGCTATCAACGCGGCATTCGTTTCATTCAGATACCCACCACTCTACTTTCTCAGGTTGACTCTTCCGTTGGCGGAAAAACAGGGGTCAACCATCCCCTTGGTAAAAATATGATTGGGGCTTTTTACCAACCCGCCTCCGTTGTCATTGATCTCAATTGTTTAAATACCCTACCAGCCCAAGAGTTGTATGCTGGTTTAGCGGAAGTGATCAAATATGGCGTGATTTTGGATGGTGAGTTTTTTAGTTGGCTTGAAGATAATATTGAGAAATTAATCGCTCTTGATCATCAGGCAATGGCTTACTGTATCCGTCGTTGTTGTGAACTGAAGGCATTTGTCGTCGCAGCAGATGAATATGAACGCAGTGGAATGCGGTCTTTATTAAATCTTGGCCATACTTTTGGACATGCCATTGAAGCGGAAATGGGTTATGGCGTCTGGCTGCATGGTCAAGCTGTCGCTGCGGGTATGGTAATGGCTGCACGCGCTTCTGAACTTGTTGGAACATTTTCCAGTCAGGATACACAACGCATTATCAACTTGCTGGAAAGAGCAAAACTACCCGTTCACGGCCCGGCAATGATGTCCCCTGAAGATTATTTACCTCATATGATGCGTGATAAAAAAGTATCAGCGGGTAAACTTCGTCTGATTTTACCTAAGGTGATAGGGGAAGCAGAACTTCGTTCTGATATCAGTACAGACGTTATACTGGATGCCATTCGACGTTGCAGAGAATGATCCATCATTCTCTAGCTGTTTGCTATAAAATAGCTACATTGATAGATACACCCTGATAGCTTTTAAGTTGCCGCCAACAAAGAGGCAACTTAAAAGATAAAGGGTATAATACATTACCAGTTTTATTATCGGTTTTAGTTAGGTCAGGCTGCCAAACCTATAGACCAGACCTATAGACCAGACCTATAGAATAGTAATTGGCAGTATTATCTCGGCTGGGAGGGTATATGGACGAATTAAAATCAGAAAATAAGCAAGAAACAAAAAACGAATTTAAACCTGATGCTTCTGATCGCCGCCCTCAGCGATCACGAACTCAAAACCAGCGCCCAAAGCTGGCAGTATCGCGTCAACAAATGATGATTGGAGTCGGTATACTGGTGCTTTTACTACTGATTATCGCTATTAGTTCTGCCCTGAAATCCCCAACCGAGCATGAAAAACAGCAATCACAGAATTCAGTCGAGAAAAGTATCGATCTGTCAGGCTCTCCATCGTCTTCTACTAACACGCAACCGACTAATGCGCAAAATAGTATGCAGGGAAATCCATCAGAACCTGCCACATCGACTTCGTCAACAAATAATCCACGCGAAATCGGTATGCCACCAATCAGCAGTACACCTAGCCAAGATCTCGCTCCTGCAACAACTGGAACAGGTGGCTACAATCAACGCATAGAGTTACCTGGCGATATTTCTGATGCTTTAAATCAACAACAGAGCAACATTAACGATACTGTGCAAAAAAATAAGGCACAAAAAAATCTGTCATCATCACAAAATAACTCGGTAAAACAAACGCTAACACCACCGGAAGAACAGAAAAAAACTGAAAAGGTTGCACCTCCCAAAATAGAAAAAACAGACAAGCAGCACAAGGAAACAGCTAAACCTGCCATCATCGATCATCAGTCAAATAAGCAGAGTGTTGCAAATGCAGCAGCTGACTTACTGAAAGTACCTGCAAATCGGTTTACACTTCAATTGAGTAGCGCTAGTCGTTCTGATACCTTGATCGCTTTTGCAAAAAAGAATAACCTTGCCAATTACAAGGTTTACGAAACCAAACGAAATGATAAGACATGGTTTATTTTGATCTACGGTAGCTACAACTCCGCTTCTGAAGCCAAAAAGGCAATTTCTTCACTCCCTACAAACATTCAGACTCAAAAACCTTGGGTGAGAAAACTACAACAGGTTCATCAAGATCTGAAAAAATAAAACTATTTTTATTAGGCGCTGATATGCTGTCCTAAACAGAGTACAATCTGCGGCTCTGAAATTATTGAATACTTTATTTGACGGCATGAAAAAAAAACGCGCTTTCTTAAAATGGGCCGGTGGAAAATACCCTTTGGTGGATGATATTAAACGTTATCTGCCAGAGGGCGAGCGCTTAATTGAGCCATTTGTTGGCGCAGGCTCGGTATTCCTGAATACCGATTATGATTCTTACATCTTATCAGATATTAACAATGATCTAATCAACCTGTACAACACAGTAAAATCCAGTGCGGATGAATTTATTGATCATGTCCGTCCCTTATTTTCACCAGAGTTCAACACGTCTGAGATCTTCTATCACCTGAGAGAAGAGTTCAACAGCAGTAAAGACTCATTCTATCGCAGTGTGTTGTTTCTGTACCTTAATCGCCACTGTTATAACGGCCTTTGCCGCTATAACTCACGGGGCGAGTTTAACGTTCCTTTCGGACGCTATAAAAAACCTTATTTTCCAGAAGATGAGTTGTACTGGTTTGCCGAAAAATCCCAGAAGGCCTCTTTTATCTGTCAGCATTACGGAATCGCACTAACTAAAGCGCCAAAAGGTTCAGTTGTTTATTGCGATCCGCCTTATGCGCCTCTTTCAGCAACGGCAAATTTTACCGCCTACCATACAAATAGTTTTAACCTCCTAGATCAGGAAAATCTGGCACGGCTCGCCTATAATCTCTCGTCGCAACAGGATATTCCCGTGCTTATATCCAATCATGACACGCCGATGACACGGGAATGGTATCATCAAGCTTCCCTTTACATTGTTAAAGCCCGCCGGACAATAAGTAGAAATATTCTTGCCCGCAGTAAAGTTGATGAGCTTTTGGCGTTATACTGCCAGAAGTGAGTAAGGTTTCCTGCCCCTGAAATAACGGGGATAAACAATGAATTGGAGAAGAGAATAATGAAGAAAGATTTTCTGATTGCCCCATCCATTCTATCCGCAGATTTTGCCCGTCTGGGTGAAGATACCGTAAAGGTATTGGCAGCAGGTGCTGATGTTGTGCATTTTGACGTTATGGATAATCATTACGTCCCGAACCTGACAATTGGTCCGATGGTCTGTCAGGCTCTGCGCAATTATGGTATTACCGCTCCGATTGATGTTCACCTGATGGTAAAACCTGTTGATCGCATTATCCCCGATTTTGCCAAAGCAGGTGCAACCTATATCACTTTCCACCCCGAAGCGAGCGAGCATGTCCACCGAACGCTGCAACTGATTAAAGATCATGGTTGTAAAGCGGGTTTGGTTTTCAATCCGGCAACATCTCTCAGCTACCTTGATTATGTTATGGATAAACTGGACGTCATTTTGTTGATGTCAGTTAACCCTGGTTTCGGTGGTCAATCTTTCATTCCAGAAACCCTGAACAAACTGCGCCAGGTACGCAAACTTATTGATGAAAGTGGATACGATATTCGCCTTGAAGTTGATGGTGGTATCAAAGCCGATAATATTGCCGCAGCAGCTCAGGCAGGGGCGGATATGTTCGTCGCAGGCTCCGCAATTTTCAGTCAACCTGACTATAAAACGGTTATTGATGAGATGCGCCGTGAATTATCAACAGTAGCATAATGGCAGACAACATGATGGAAAAAAATGTAGTTAAAAACATTCGGGCCATTGCATTTGATCTGGATGGAACGCTGACCGACAGTGCCGGTGGCCTGGCCGATGCTTTAGATCAGGCACTGATTGCCAAAGGATTGCCCGCAGCAGGCAAAGAACGTGTTGCAGTTTGGGTGGGTAATGGCGCAGATATCATGGTTGAACGTGCATTGAAATGGGCGACAGTGAAATTTACCCCAGAATTGCACCATGAAATCCGCGAACTGTTTGATAAATTCTATAAGACCACTGTCACAACAGGCAGCACACTCTTTCCTCATGTCAAAGAAACGTTGGCAGAGCTGGCAAAACATAACCTGCCGATGGCAATTGTCACCAACAAGCCAACACCTTTTATTGCACCATTGCTGGAATCATTAGGTATCAGTGAATACTTTTCACTGGTGCTAGGTGGTGACGATGTTAAACAGAAAAAACCGCATCCGGCACCGCTGTATCTGACAATGGGCATGTTTGGTCTACATAAGGAAGAATTGCTTTTCGTTGGTGATTCACGTAATGATATTTTGGCTGCACAGGCAGCAGGTTGTCCTTGTGTTGGCTTAACCTATGGATATAACTATGGGGAATCTATAGCATTAAGTCGTCCGGATTATGTATTGGACAATTTCTCGGATTTAATCCCAACAATTGGACTATCAACTTTGAACTTACAGGAAGCGTAATAAAATGAATGAACCCACTGCAATGAAACCAAACGCACAAAAACCCATTGTATTCAGCGGCGCACAACCCTCCGGTGAATTAACCATCGGTAACTACATGGGGGCGTTACGTCAGTGGGTTAAAATGCAGGATGAATATGATTGTATCTACTGCATCGTTAACCAGCATTCTATTACCGTACGCCAAGATCCCGAAGAACTGAAAAAACGCACACTGGATACGCTAGCGCTTTATCTTGCTTGTGGCATTGATCCAAAGAAAAGCACCATTTTCGTTCAGTCACATGTTCCACAACATACTCAACTGGCTTGGGTATTAAACTGTTACACCTATTTCGGTGAACTCAGCCGCATGACTCAATTTAAGGATAAATCAGCCCGTTATCCAGAAAACATTAATGCCGGTTTATTTGAATATCCTGTCCTGATGGCTTCTGATATTTTGCTTTACCAAGCTAATCAGATCCCTGTTGGCATTGACCAGAAGCAGCATCTTGAACTGACCCGTGATTTAGCGCTGCGCTTTAATGCCTTATACGGTAACATTTTCACTGTGCCAGAACCATTCATTCCGAAAGGCGGTGCACGCGTGATGTCATTGCAAGATCCGAATAAGAAAATGTCAAAGTCAGATGATAACCGTAATAACGTGATTGCTCTGATGGAAAATCCAAAAACTGTTGCCAAGAAAATCAAACGTGCAGTGACTGATTCCGAAGAACCACCTCGTGTACGTTATGATCTGGAAAATAAACCAGGTGTTTCCAACTTGTTGGATATACTTTCTGGTGTCACAGAAAAAACAATTCCTGAACTGGAAGCTGAATTTGAAGGAAAAATGTACGGTCATTTGAAAGGTGCAGTTGCAGATGCAGTATGTGAAATGCTGGCAGGTTTACAAGAGCGTTTCCATCATTTCCGTAATGATGAGATTCTACTTAACCAAATAATGGCAGAAGGTGCAGCTAAAGCACAGGCTCGTGCTCAGGCGACTCTGGATAAGGTCTATGAGGCGGTTGGGTTTATTGCTCATCCGTAATCATGTTTTACCCAATGAATTTCAAGATGCAACCAACAAATCTGAAACTTGAAAGATGATGGGTATTTTTATTATTTATTGCCAAAGGAGATCAATATATCTCCTTTGTTTTTTTGTCTGTTGATGTAGTTAATGTTTTAGTTACCATTTTAATTTTTTGAATCGAAGCATAATATCATTATTTGTTAAATTAGATGCAGAAGGAAATTCTGTATCATCATGCAGAATAACACGATCTTTCCTTTCACGTCTCCATGTTGCACTTGCATCTACACGTTTAAAAATATTTTCGTTTTCTTTCTCAAATCTAAAATGTTTAGAAGGCCTCTTATCTCTTCTTTCTCGATCAATTGCATATAAATGATTTTGATAAGTATCAGGGCCTGTATTCATACCTACTTCAAAACGAAAATCACTTAATACTCGTGAAATAGCCCAAGTATCATTTCTTTCTTCTTCATTAGCTTCATTATATGGATTTCTACACTCTCTAAAATATTTTAATTTTCTAATACTAGTGGGATTTTTATATTTATCATCTCTCTTAAGCATGTTGGATGAAAATCTTTCACTCAAAGAAATTAAAATACTCTCAATTTCTTTTGAGCCAACATTAGCAGCAAGAATTGCAGTACCACCAAAAGAATTGACCTTCCACGATTTTCCTCTAACATCACCAAAAGCGATTCCTAATGGTGCATCAACATTTCTAAATTTAGCCTCTTGTGAAATATTTTTAATACTTGTCTCCTCCAATTCAACATCAGCATCCAGATAAATACCTCCTTCTAAATATAAAATAACCGAACACGCAATATCACTCGACATCCCATAATTATGATAGTATCCATTGATATTCCTATAAAACATAAATTTCAAGAATATAATATTTTTATGCGAATGTATAAGTTTTTTATGTATAGCATCAAAAGCTTCATTTATATCTCTAATAAAAAAAGCATTAAATTTATAATTTAATTTTTGTATTTTCTCTTTTCCTCCTAACTTATCAAATTCACATCCAAATAACTCACCTACATTAATTACACCAAATTTACTATCAATGTTTTCTATCATATTATTAAATGTTCTTGTCATTAATGATTTGTTAAGAACCCATAAATGCACTTCAAAACCATGGTTATGCGTTTTCATTTCAATAATATTTCTCATAAACTTCTCTGGTATATCTTTACCAGTCCAGAAATAGTGGATTTTATTTGGTACATTCACAAATCACCTCTTCATTATTATTAATGTTTTAATTTTGATTGAATTTGTATTTTTTGCAGAATAAGAAATTCGTATGGATAATCCATTCTAATAATGTAAATACACATTTTTGTGACATTTATCACATTTTAAAAATAAGTATGACGATAACAATAATCTGATTATCGTCAACTGTGCTCTGACAATATATTGTTTGACGATTTTCTTAATTATTTCCAAATAAACGACGATTGAAGTCCTCTATTTTTCCATGCAATATCCGCTTTTGCATCGTTAGACTCCAGCTAGCAGATAACCCTGCTGCCCTCATTAAACTTTGGTATTGTTCTCCATCAAATGGGCTATGGAAAGCAATGGAAATCGCATCCTTAACAGAAACATCACTATTTCGACTTAATAATTTTAGTGGTTCAGCAGCACTGACAAAACCTGAAGAGATGACCCGATATAACCAACCGCAATACCCTTTATCTTGCATCATGGCTGCAAAATTCGCAATTCCAGTAATAAGGTTAAGTTTGTAGCAAGGAGAACGGGGTTGTGTCACCTGAATAATTGCTTCTCCCCACTGGAAAATATCCCCAATATAAACATTCTCTTCTGTCATACCTTCCGTTGATATGTTTTCACCAAATAAGGGAGATACAAATAATTCCACTAATTCAGGAAATTGCCTTTTCCAAAAGAGGTAATGTTCCATAGGATAATGACAAAGCGCGCGATCAGGACCGCCATGAAAACGAGTCTCTGCCTGTTCATCACCTTCCAGACCAAGAGAGGTTAGCTGTAAGCGTCCATTCACCAACAGTTTGTTGATTGCACTGAAACCCCACTTTTCGGAAGATGTTATTTTACCTCTATATACCTGTGGGTAATACATTTCTATTTCTCCTCAATAGGCTAATATAAATATTATCCTGACCAAATAAACGCCAAGTTTCATCTTTTTGCCCTTTTAAAGCAGAAAAGATGTCAAATGATAGCGAATATTATGAGCAATAAAAATGCTGACCCCACAGTGATCAGCATTATTAAGAGAGGGATTTTTAGAACTTATTCCATTTTTTCTTCGTAACGTTTTGCCGCTTCTTCCCAATTTACGACATGCCAAAATGCCTTAATATAGTCGGGACGACGGTTTTGATACTTCAGATAATAAGCATGTTCCCACACATCCAATCCCAAAATAGGATAACCTGAAGTACCGGAAATCTCTTCACCCATCAATGGGCTATCCTGATTTGCAGTAGAAACAACGTCAAGTTTGCCATCTTCTTTTAAGACTAACCAAGCCCACCCAGAGCCAAAACGGGTTGCGGCTGCTTGTTCAAATTTTTCTTTGAAAGCATCAACGCTACCAAAATCCCTTTCTATCGCAGCTTTTAAAGCACCAGATAAAGTTGTTTTTAACTTCAACCACTTCCAGAACAGACTATGATTTAAATGACCTCCTGCATTATTACGTATGAGAGTACGTTTATCAGCAGGAACTTCATCAAGCCGCTGAACTAGTTCATCAACCCCCAGAGAGGCTAGTTCTGGACAGTCTTCCAATGCAGTATTGAGATTTGTAATGTAAGCTTGATGGTGTTTGGTGTGATGAATTATCATCGTTTGTTCATCGAAATGCGGCTCTAGCGCGTCATAAGGATATGGTAGAGAAGGTAGTGAATGGCTCATGTCATATCTCCAGTTGTTTTAAAATATACACACCTTTTATTTATTGGGTATGAGGCTCACGCCTTGTGAACTGCAAGATTATTATAGTGAATTAAACGATAATGAAAACGATTATCAATTCCATATTATAACTATGGTTTCTTTTTAATTTCTCTTTTATTTCGTTTCTTAGACGAAATAACTAAATAAAATCCATCAGTTAGTGTATTTGTTTAAATAATGAAATTATTAATGACAATTAATTTTCACAAATACGCCGCACTAAATGCTCATCTCATGAAATTCATTCTTTCCAATTGCGTGATCTTCCGCCCAAAAA
Organism: Xenorhabdus siamensis; assembly: GCF_037996745.1. Classification (NCBI taxonomy): domain Bacteria; kingdom Pseudomonadati; phylum Pseudomonadota; class Gammaproteobacteria; order Enterobacterales; family Morganellaceae; genus Xenorhabdus; species Xenorhabdus siamensis. Next base: position 143,464 of record NZ_JBBMXE010000005.1, on the reverse strand, counting down.
AGAAACAAAATTTCTTCTTACACTTTAGTTAACCTTGTTTTGACATAGTATTAACAATTGCAAGGAGATAAAAATATGACTCAAATAATCAAGCATCCTATTCCTGCTGACATCGCAGAAACAGCCCTGATAAACAAGCAACAATATATGCAAGACTACCAATGGTCACTACAAGATCCTGAAGGGTTCTGGGGTGAGAAAGGTAAAATACTGGATTGGATCAAACCTTATACCACGGTTAAAAACAGCTCTTTTGACCCCGGACACATCAGTATCCGTTGGTTTGAAGATGGAACACTGAATCTAAGTGCTAACTGCCTTGACCGCCATTTACAAGAACGTGGTAATCAGACTGCCATTATCTGGGAAGGAGATAATCCCACTGAATCCAGATATGTTACGTATCAAGAGCTATATCACGATGTCTGTCAATTCGCTAATGCATTGAAAAAAATAGGGATTAAAAAAGGTGATGTCGTCGCTATCTATATGCCAATGGTGCCGGAAGCTGCTGTTGCCATGCTGGCCTGTGCCCGGATTGGCGCAATTCACTCGGTGATTTTCGGTGGTTTTTCTCCTGATGCAATTTCTGGTCGGGTTATCGATTCAAATGCCAAGTTAATTATTACTGCTAATGAAGGTATACGAGCCGGACGAACTGTTCCACTGAAAAAAAATGTTGATGAAGCACTGAGCAACCCAACCGTGACAAGTGTTACCAATGTTGTTGTTTTTAAACGTACAGATAATGCCACAAGCTGGCAAACCGAACGTGATTTATGGTGGCATGAATTAACTGATGGGATGAATGCAGACTGTCCGGCCGAAGAGATGAATGCAGAAGATCCGCTATTCATTCTTTATACTTCCGGCTCCACAGGTAAACCCAAAGGTGTTCTGCATACCACTGGTGGTTATCTGGTCTACGCGTCTTTGACGTTCAAATATACGTTTGATTACCGTCCTGGTGAAGTTTATTGGTGTACAGCCGATATCGGTTGGGTAACAGGTCATAGCTATCTGTTGTATGGCCCGCTATCTTGTGGTGCAACATCCGTGATGTTTGAAGGTGTACCGAACTATCCTGATGTGAATCGTCTCAGCCAGGTTGTTGATAAACACCAGGTGAATATCCTCTATACTGCGCCAACGGCTATTCGTGCATTAATGGCCGAAGGGGACAAAGCTATTGAAGGAACCAAACGCACATCATTGCGCATCATGGGATCTGTAGGCGAACCCATCAACCCAGAAGCCTGGGAATGGTATTACAAAAAAATAGGTAATGGTAAATGCCCTATTGTCGATACATGGTGGCAAACGGAAACGGGTGGTTTCATGATTACACCATTACCTGGAGCAACTGCTCTCAAAGCAGGATCAGCGACTCTGCCATTCTTCGGCATTAGCCCCGCATTAGTAGATAACTCAGGTGATATTCTGAATGGTGAATGCGAGGGGAATCTTATTATCACCGACTCATGGCCGGGACAAGCCAGGACACTATTTGGCGATCATGATCGTTTTGAGCAAACATATTTTTCTACCTTCAAAGGGGCATATTTCAGTGGGGATGGTGCCAGACGTGATGAAGACGGCTATTACTGGATTACTGGCCGCGTTGATGATGTGCTAAATGTTTCAGGCCATCGATTGGGTACTGCTGAGATTGAATCGGCTCTGGTAGCTCATCCTAAAATCGCTGAGGCGGCCGTTGTTGGTATCCCTCACCATATCAAAGGACAAGCTATTTACGCTTATGTCACATTAATTCACGGTGAAGAACCTTCTCCTGAGCTGTATAGCGATGTCAAAAATTGGGTACGCAAAGAAATCGGCCCAATTGCAACCCCTGACATTCTTCACTGGACAGATTCTCTACCCAAAACGCGTTCAGGAAAGATTATGCGACGGATTTTGCGCAAAATCGCTTCCGGTGATACCAGTAACTTAGGAGATACTTCCACTTTAGCCGATCCGGGCGTTGTTGAAAAATTACTAGAAGAAAAGCAGTCCATGGCTATGCCTTAGTATATGCGGTAAAAACATCCATGCTGCCGTAGGGTGGCTTGGTGACATATCATCAAAAGCGCAGAACCGCTCAGGGACGTGATAAGTAGTCATGAATTCCTCCGAATACGGCTGCTCCGTATTTAATAGTCAATGTGGCTTAAGGTGCGTCCTTTAACATTTAAAAGGAGAAACTCTGATGAATGCCAATATTTATCAAGAGGTTGAGAATAATCCTCGCTTCAGGGAATTAGTTGAGAAGCGCGGACGTTTTGCCTGGTTGTTGTCCATCATTATGTTAATGCTTTATGTTGGTTTTATTTTCCTCATTGCCTTTGCCCCCGAATGGCTTGGAACACCTCTCTATGAAGGCTCCAGCGTAACACGTGGTATTCCTGTTGGTATCGGTATTATTTTTATTTCTTTTATATTAACAGGGACTTATGTTGTCAGAGCGAATGGTGAATTTGATCGTCTGACATCTGCTATTCTCAAGGAGGTGGGAAAATGAAAAAGCTTCTCCTCTCAACAATCCTGCTATTTCCTTCCTCCTACCCTATTCTAGCCCAGGCAAACGCCCTTTCAGGTAATGTAGAAAAGCAACCTTTGAATATTCAGTCCATTATCATGTTTCTGCTATTCGTTGGGTTCACGCTTTACATTACTTATTGGGCATCAAAACGAACAATTTCTCGTTCAGATTACTATACTGCCGGAGGACGGATTACGGGTTTTCAAAATGGTATGGCCATTGCTGGGGACTATATGTCAGCAGCCTCTTTTTTAGGGATTTCTGCATTGGTTTATACCTCCGGTTATGATGGACTGATTTACTCCATCGGCTTTCTTGTTGGCTGGCCAATTATTTTGTTCCTGATCGCTGAACGGTTGAGAAATCTGGGACGTTACACATTTGCTGATGTCGCTTCTTATCGATTAAAACAGCGTCCTATCCGTACTTTGTCTGCAATGGGATCTCTGGTTGTTGTTGCGTTATATCTGATTGCACAAATGGTTGGAGCCGGAAAACTCATCGAACTACTATTCGGGCTGAATTACCACATCGCTGTTGTTTTAGTTGGTATTCTAATGGTTCTGTATGTCCTGTTTGGTGGCATGCTGGCAACGACGTGGGTTCAGATTATCAAAGCAATTTTATTGCTGGCCGGAGCAACATTTATGGCTGTGATGGTTATGAAAGCCGTGAATTTCAATTTTAATACCCTGTTTAAAGAAGCTATTGCCGTACATTCACACGGGCAGGATATTATGAGCCCAGGTGGATTAGTTTCTGACCCGGTATCTGCGCTCTCTTTAGGACTGGCGTTAATGTTTGGTACTGCTGGCTTACCGCATATCATCATGCGATTTTTTACCGTTAATGATGCCAAAGAAGCCCGCAAAAGTGTTTTCTATGCTACTGGTTTTATCGGTTATTTCTACATCCTAACCTTTATCATTGGATTTGGTGCAATACTGTTAGTCAGCCCCAATGCTGCATTTAAAGATCCAACCGGAACATTAATTGGTGGGACTAATATGGCCGCAGTCCATCTTGCAAGTGCGGTTGGCGGTGATTTTTTCCTCGGTTTTATTTCTGCTGTCGCTTTTGCCACGATTTTAGCTGTTGTAGCAGGGCTAACATTAGCGGGAGCCTCAGCAGTTTCTCATGATCTCTATGCTAATGTAATTAAACGAGGACAAGCCAATGAACAGGATGAGTTAAAAATTTCCAAAATTACTGTGGTTTTCCTGGGAATTATCGCTATTGGATTAGGTATTTTGTTCGAAAAACAAAATATTGCTTTTATGGTCGGTCTGGCTTTTTCCATTGCAGCAAGTTGTAATTTCCCAATTATTTTATTGTCGATGTACTGGAGCAGGCTGACAACACGTGGAGCCTTGATTGGTGGATGGTTGGGATTAATGATAGCAGTCGTGTTAATGATCCTTGGCCCAACAATCTGGGTTAGTATTCTTGGTCATGAAAAACCAATTTATCCTTATGAATACCCAGCCCTATTTTCCATGATTGTAGCATTTGCCGGTGCATGGCTTTTCTCCATCACAGATACATCAGAACAAGGTCAACTGGAAAGAGAAAAGTTCCGTAAGCAATTTTTACGTTCACAGACAGGCCTTGGTATTGAACAAGGAAACTCATATTAAGCATTAATACTGAACTAATGTCTCCCTATAATATCAGTAAATCAATGACGAAAGATGGATTCATCAGTTAAGGTAGGTCCGACAAAGGAAATACACTACAGCGGTACTCATGGGGAATAAGAAAAGGTATATGGCCCAACTTCACTGATCAAACGCAAAAAAGCCATCCGGTTAAGGATGGCTTCTCTGTCAAATTGATGTCTGGCAGTGCCCTACTCTCGCATGGGGAGACCCCACACTACCATCGGCGCTACGGCGTTTCACTGCTGAGTTCGGCATGGGGTCAGGTGGGACCACCGCGCTATTGCCGCCAGACAAATCCTGTGTTCAATCCCGAACAAGCTGAGGCCCCGTTTCAGGGCAGTCTTTTATCTGAAACCTGCGCTTTCTTCTCTCTCAAAACCCGCAAAACCCCTTCGGTGTTGTCAGGTTAAGCCGCACGGTACATTAGTACTGGTTAGCTCAACGTCTCGCAACGCTTACACACCCAGCCTATCCACGTCCTGGTCTCGGACGGCCCTTCAGTATCCTCAGGGGATAAGGGAAGACTCATCTCAAGGCAAGTTTCCCGCTTAGATGCTTTCAGCGGTTATCTCTTCCGCACTTAGCTACCGGGCAGTGCCATTGGCATGACAACCCGGACACCAGTGGTGCGTCCACTCCGGTCCTCTCGTACTAGGAGCAGCCCCTTTCAATCTTCCAGCGCCCACGGCAGATAGGGACCGAACTGTCTCACGACGTTCTAAACCCAGCTCGCGTACCACTTTAAATGGCGAACAGCCATACCCTTGGGACCTACTTCAGCCCCAGGATGTGATGAGCCGACATCGAGGTGCCAAACACCGCCGTCGATATGAACTCTTGGGCGGTATCAGCCTGTTATCCCCGGAGTACCTTTTATCCGTTGAGCGATGGCCCTTCCATACAGAACCACCGGATCACTAAGACCTACTTTCGTACCTGCTCGCGCCGTCACGCTCGCAGTCAAGCCAGCTTATGCCTTTGCACTAACCTCACGATGTCCGACCGTGATTAGCTGACCTTCGTGCTCCTCCGTTACGCTTTGGGAGGAGACCGCCCCAGTCAAACTACCCACCAGACACTGTCCGCAACCCGGATAACGGGCCGGCGTTAGAACATCAAACATTCAAGGGTGGTATTTCAAGGATGGCTCCGTGCAGACTGGCGTCCACACTTCACTGCCTCCCACCTATCCTACACATCAAGGCTCCATGTTCAGTGTCAAGCTATAGTAAAGGTTCACGGGGTCTTTCCGTCTTGCCGCGGGTACACTGCATCTTCACAGCGAGTTCAATTTCACTGAGTCTCGGGTGGAGACAGCCTGGCCATCATTACGCCATTCGTGCAGGTCGGAACTTACCCGACAAGGAATTTCGCTACCTTAGGACCGTTATAGTTACGGCCGCCGTTTACTGGGGCTTCGATCAAGAGCGTCTCCTTACGGATAACCCCATCAATTAACCTTCCAGCACCGGGCAGGCGTCACACCGTATACGTCCACTTTCGTGTTTGCACAGTGCTGTGTTTTTATTAAACAGTTGCAGCCAGCTGGTATCTGCGGCTGGCTTTGGCTCCGGGCGCCTGTCCCTTCACCTAATGCCAGCGTGCCTTCTCCCGAAGTTACGGCACCATTTTGCCTAGTTCCTTCACCCGAGTTCTCTCAAGCGCCTGAGTATTCTCTACCTGACCACCTGTGTCGGTTTGGGGTACGATTCACTGTTACCTGATGCTTAGAGGCTTTTCCTGGAAGCCGGGCATCTGTCACTTCAGCACCGTAGTGCCTCGTCATCACGCCTCAGTGTTACAGATAACCGGATTTGCCAGGTTATCCCACCTACACGCTTAAACCGGGACGACCGTCGCCCGGATGACATAGCCTTCTCCGTCCCCCCTTCGCAGTAACACCGAGTACAGGAATATTAACCTGTTGCCCATCGACTACGCTGTTCAGCCTCGCCTTAGGGGTCGACTCACCCTGCCCCGATTAACGTTGGACAGGAACCCTTGGTCTTCCGGCGAGCGGGTTTTTCACCCGCTTTATCGTTACTTATGTCAGCATTCGCACTTCTGATACCTCCAGCAAACCTCACGGTTCACCTTCAGCGGCTTACAGAACGCTCCCCTACCCAGCAACATTAATATGTCGCTGCCGCAGCTTCGGTGCCTGGTTTAGCCCCGTTACATCTTCCGCGCAGGCCGACTCGACCAGTGAGCTATTACGCTTTCTTTAAATGATGGCTGCTTCTAAGCCAACATCCTGGCTGTCTGAGCCTTCCCACTTCGTTTCCCACTTAACCAGGACTTGGGGACCTTAGCTGGCGGTCTGGGTTGTTTCCCTCTTCACGACGGACGTTAGCACCCGCCGTGTGTCTCCCGTGATAACATTCTCCGGTATTCGCAGTTTGCATCGGGTTGGTAAGTCGGGATGACCCCCTAGCCGAAACAGTGCTCTACCCCCGGAGATGAGTTCACGAGGCGCTACCTAAATAGCTTTCGGGGAGAACCAGCTATCTCCCGGTTTGATTGGCCTTTCACCCCCAGCCACAAGTCATCCGCTAATTTTTCAACATTAGTCGGTTCGGTCCTCCAGTTAGTGTTACCCAACCTTCAACCTGCCCATGGCTAGATCACCGGGTTTCGGGTCTATACCCTGCAACTTCGCGCCCCGTTAAGACTCGGTTTCCCTGCGGCTCCCCTATGCGGTTAACCTTGCTACAGAATATAAGTCGCTGACCCATTATACAAAAGGTACGCAGTCACACCCGAAGGTGCTCCCACTGCTTGTACGTACACGGTTTCAGGTTCTCTTTCACTCCCCTCGCCGGGGTTCTTTTCGCCTTTCCCTCACGGTACTGGTTCACTATCGGTCAGTCAGGAGTATTTAGCCTTGGAGGATGGTCCCCCCCTGTTCAGACAGGATACCACGTGTCCCGCCCTACTCATCGAGCTCACACTGCCAGCGTCTTCGGATACGGGGCTGTCACCCTTTACTGCCGGCCTTTCCAGACCGTTCTCCTGACGCTGACACTGCTGATCGCTCTGGGCTCCTCCCCGTTCGCTCGCCGCTACTGGGGGAATCTCGGTTGATTTCTTTTCCTCGGGGTACTGAGATGTTTCAGTTCCCCCGGTTCGCCTCCTGCCCCTATGAATTCAGGTCAGGATAGTGCAACGGATTGCACTGGGTTGCCCCATTCGGGTATCGCCGGTTATTGCGGTTCCTATCACCTTACCGGCGCTTATCGCAGATTAGCACGCCCTTCATCGCCTCTGACTGCCTAGGCATCCACCGTGTACGCTTAGTCGCTTAACCTCACAACCCGAAGAAGTCTTCGGACTGGAGTTTTGAGAGACTCCTCAATAGTTGTCATTTGACATCTACTGAGTGTTTCAAATTTTCAGCTTGTTCCAGATTGTTAAAGAGCTGGTATTGCTAAACCGGCTTTCAAGCCCGCTTAACAATACCGTTGCTGGCGCCGCCTTTCACCCGGCGCCTGAGCAAAGTGGCGTCCCCTAGGGGATTCGAACCCCTGTTACCGCCGTGAAAGGGCGGTGTCCTGAACACTCACAGTTCACCCTCATAGGTTAAGGAGGTGATCCAACCGCAGGTTCCCCTACGGTTACCTTGTTACGACTTCACCCCAGTCATGAATCACAAAGTGGTCAGCGCCCTCCCGCAGGTTAAGCTACCGACTTCTTTTGCCACCCACTCCCATGGTGTGACGGGCGGTGTGTACAAGGCCCGGGAACGTATTCACCGTAGCATGCTGATCTACGATTACTAGCGATTCCGACTTCATGGAGTCGAGTTGCAGACTCCAATCCGGACTACGACAGACTTTATGAGGTCCGCTTGCTCTCGCGAGGTCGCTTCTCTTTGTATCCGCCATTGTAGCACGTGTGTAGCCCTACTCGTCAGGGCCATGATGACTTGACGTCATCCCCACCTTCCTCCGGTTTATCACCGGCAGTCTCCCTTGAGTTCCCACCCTAACGTGCTGGCAACAAAGGATAAGGGTTGCGCTCGTTGCGGGACTTAACCCAACATTTCACAACACGAGCTGACGACAGCCATGCAGCACCTGTCTCAGCGCTCCCGAAGGCACGCCTCTGTCTCCAAAGGCTTCGCTGGATGTCAAGAGTAGGTAAGGTTCTTCGCGTTGCATCGAATTAAACCACATGCTCCACCGCTTGTGCGGGCCCCCGTCAATTCATTTGAGTTTTAATCTTGCGACCGTACTCCCCAGGCGGTCGATTTAACGCGTTAGCTCCGGAAGCCACACCTCAGGGGCACAGCCTCCAAATCGACATCGTTTACGGCGTGGACTACCAGGGTATCTAATCCTGTTTGCTCCCCACGCTTTCGCACCTGAGCGTCAGTCTTCGTCCAGGGGGCCGCCTTCGCCACCGGTATTCCTCCACATCTCTACGCATTTCACCGCTACACGTGGAATTCTACCCCCCTCTACGAGACTCTAGCCCACCAGTCTTAGATGCCATTCCCAGGTTAAGCCCGGGGATTTCACATCTAACTTAATGGACCGCCTGCGTGCGCTTTACGCCCAGTAATTCCGATTAACGCTTGCACCCTCCGTATTACCGCGGCTGCTGGCACGGAGTTAGCCGGTGCTTCTTCTGCGGGTAACGTCAATCGCAAAGTGTATTCAACTTCACGCCTTCCTCCCCGCTGAAAGTACTTTACAACCCGAAGGCCTTCTTCATACACGCGGCATGGCTGCATCAGGCTGCCGCCCATTGTGCAATATTCCCCACTGCTGCCTCCCGTAGGAGTCTGGGCCGTGTCTCAGTCCCAGTGTGGCTGGTCATCCTCTCAGACCAGCTAGGGATCGTCGCCTAGGTGAGCCCTTACCCCACCTACTAGCTAATCCCATCTGGGTTCATCCGATGGCGTGAGGCCCGAAGGTCCCCCACTTTGCTCCCCAGAGGTTATGCGGTATTAGCCACCGTTTCCCTCCATCGGGCAGATCCCCAGACATTACTCACCCGTCCGCCGCTCGCCGGCAGGAAAGCACGCTTTCCCCCGCTGCCGCCCGACTTGCATGTGTTAGGCCTGCCGCCAGCGTTCAATCTGAGCCATGATCAAACTCTTCAATTCAAAGTTTGCTGCTCAAAGAATTAAACTGTTAGTTCGTAATGAATTAACTGTTCAGTCACTCTTCAAGACTTAATCTTTTTGCCTTTCGGCTTTCGACGGTGTCTTGCGAGTGCCCACACAGATTGTCTGATTAATTTGTTAAAGAGCATGGGCAACCGAACCTACGTTCGGGTTGCGAGGCAGCGTATCTTACGCGTTTCGCCTCCGGAGTCAAGCGTTTATTTTCGCTTTTCTCTCACTGTCCTCCGCGCCTTGTTTCGGCTCTGCGTCGGTCAGTGGTGGCGCATTATAGGGGGTTTTCCGGCACTGACAAGCGTTTTTTTGCATTTTTTTTCTGTTCGCATTTTTTTTCAACAAAAGCGGCAAAAAAGTTCTTTTTTCACTCAATAAGTGGTGCTATTGACAACAATTTTAAAATTCATGCGGTGCAACTCGAAATCTGTTGGGTATATTTTTATGTATTAAAATGTTACTTAGTGACTAAATCATCATTATTACAACATAACAGGAAATCTGATGGTCAAATCCGCACGCAGTATGTCGGGATTACCTTGGATTGCAGCGATGGCTTTTTTTATGCAATCTCTGGATGCAACAATCCTTAATACAGCACTGCCGGCAATTGCTAAAAGCCTTAACCATTCTCCACTAGCAATGCAGCCTGCTATTGTCAGTTACACTTTAACTGTAGCGATGTTGATTCCTGTCAGTGGCTGGTTGGCTGATAGATTTGGCACCCGACTGGTTTTCATTTATGCCGTATCCCTCTTTTCTTTGGGTTCTCTCGCTTGCGCATTATCCAGCTCTCTCTCTTTTTAGTGATTTCACGCGTTGTTCAAGGGATCGGGGGCGCTATGATGATGCCAGTTGCTCGCTTAGCTTTATTACGGGCTTATCCACGTAGCGAACTGTTACCTGTCCTGAATTTTGTCACAATGCCAGGATTACTTGGCCCATTTTAGGCCCTCTGCTTGGTGGAGTGTTAGTAACTTATGCAACATGGCATTGGATATTCATTATCAATATTCCCATTGGCTTATTAGGTATTATTTACGCCAGAAAACATATGCCCAACTTTACCATGCCAAAAGTCCTTTTGATTTTCTGGGCTTCATAATGTTCAGTCAGGTTTAGTGATGATTTCGGTCAGTCTGGATTTATTTGGTAATGATACATTGTCTAATTATGTTCCCGCTGTATGTTAACTGTAGGTATCATTATGCTGTCTGGGTATTGCTCTATGCCCAAAGACATCCCAATCCCCTTATTGATCTCAAGTTATTTGAAACCAGAACATTTTCAGTGGGTATTGGTAGTAATATTGCAACCCGTTTAAGTACAGGATCACTTTCTTTTCTTATTCCACTGATGCTACAGGTAGCAGTTTGCTGGTTATGATGGCAGCAATTATTGCCAGGTCATTATGATGGCACCGAAATGCACGATTGGTTCTATTCTACAGACAAAATCTTTTGTCTCCCAGATACTGTCCACACAGTTCACAGATTCGGATACAGAAATACTCTATCACTAAATCCTGAACTTGGGCATTGTCACTCGTGTTTTTGATCATTCCTCTATTTATATTGGGAATGGTTATGTCTACTCAATTTACAGCAATGAACACAATTACTCTTGGTGACTTAAATGAGAATAATGCCAGTGCCGGAAATAGTTTGCTGGCGGTGTCTCAACAGTTATCCATCAGCTTAGGTGTCACAGTCAGTGCAGCAATTCTGCGATTTTATGAGTCAATGAGTTCTGGTTCTACAATAGATCACTTTCACTATACGTTTATCACTATAGGTTCAATTACTCTGGTTTCTGCTTTTATCTTTCTGTTCTTAAATAAAGAGGATGGCAGCAATTTGGTTAAGAAAAAGCGATCTAAAAAATGATGTTATTAACGCTGACTTACAGAAGCAATAGGCCATCAATGCGTTTTTGCAACAGAGTCTCTATACAGTGGAGCATTCAGTTAGGTTACCTTCGGTATTAAGGATTAAACTACCATAGTAGCCACGGATTAATCCTGTTCAGCCAGAAATGCATCGATTTCACTTCGCCACGGAACAGAAGGCTGCGCACCGTGACGTGTCACCGCTATTGCCGCCGCGGCATGAGCAAAACGAATCGCCGATAATATTTCTTTCCCTTCCAATAATCCCGTCACTAAAACACCATTAAATGTATCTCCGGCTGCAACTGTATCAATGGCTTTTACTTCAAACCCGGATACAACTTTTCCTTGTTTACCTTTCTCGCTAAGCCATACTCCACGGCTTCCCAGCGTGATGATAACCGTTTCGATGCCTTTATTATGCAACGACTGAGCTGCTTTTTCGGCTCCAATATCATCTGTTACCGAAACTCCTGTCAGATACTCTGCTTCTGTTTCATTAGGAGTGATAATATCCACTAGAGAAAGTAGCTGATCTGAAATTTTTTGGGCCGGAGCAGGATTCAAGATCACTTTGGTATTGTGTTTTTTCGCTATTTCCGCAGCAAGTTGCACTGTGTCCAATGGTGTTTCAAGCTGTAGTAACAATGCATCCGCGTCTTTAATCACTTGCTCATAACGGCGGAGATATTCTGGTGTGAGCGCATCATTCGCTCCGGCATTAATGCCAATGATGTTTTCTCCCTGCTGATTGACAAAAATCAGCGCTACGCCAGTTGCTTCATCAGCAATAACTTCAATAGCAGAAGTATTGATATTATCTTTCACCAGTTGTTGGAGGACCCGTTCCCCAATATCATCCTGCCCAATACAAGCAATAAATGTAATGTCAGCCCCGCAACGGCCAGCAGCAACCGCCTGATTTGCTCCTTTTCCTCCGAATGCTACCTGATACCGCTGCCCTTGCACGGTTTCTCCCGGCTGAGGAAATGATTTGAGATTCAAGATGTGATCGACATTGATACTACCCATCACAGCCAGTTTTGCCATACTCATTGCATTTATTCCTACTAAATAATTTCTGCTTAATAACAATGCAGCACTCAAAACCGACAGCCGCACGATAACAACGATTATTTTTTGATAACCAATTCCAATTCAACGGGAATGTGGCATCAATTTTTTACCTTTTAGTATATTGTCTTTAACCTGAGCCGCCAAAATGGCAGCCCCTGCTTGTACTTCTTGAACAATCATTATCAATACAGATATTAAATCAGGTATTCCCTAAATAGACTCAGGACAACAAAGGCTCAATAAACTCTCATTAAAGTCTTTGCATAGAATACATTTTACCTATAAATAAATGGAGGTAATTATTCAAACTGCGGCGTTCACGGTATGCAATTGGTTGAGAAAATATCCCAGTTAAGCCAGTATCTGGAAAGTGGGCTATATGAAAGACGACAAGCTATTCGTCTTTGTCTGCTGGCTGCCTTATGTGGAGAAAGTGTTTTTCTTCTTGGCCCGCCGGGGATAGCTAAGAGTCTGATAGCACGGCGGTTAAAATTTGCGTTTCAGCGTGCTCATGCTTTTGAATATTTAATGACACGCTTTTCCACTCCAGAAGAAATTTTCGGCCCCCTCTCAATTCAAGCACTCAAAGATGAAGGGCGTTACCAACGCCTTACTGAAGGTTATTTACCGGAAGCAGAAATTGTTTTTCTGGATGAAATCTGGAAAGCGGGACCTGCCATTTTGAATACGTTACTGACAGCAATTAATGAAAAAAAATTCAGAAATGGTAATCAGGAAGAACAGTTACCAATGAGGCTGTTGATCACTGCTTCCAATGAGCTGCCTGATGCCGATAATAGTCTGGAAGCCCTTTATGATCGCCTATTGATCCGCCTCTGGCTGGACAATATTCAAGAAAAGAAAAGTTTTCGCGCGCTACTCACCGATCACCGTGATGAAAACTCTAACCCTGTACCAGATCATTTTCAAATTACAGCTGAAGAGTTTAATCAATGGCAGGAGAAAATAAGCCACATTTCTTTGCCAGATCCTATTTTCGAGTTGATCTATCAACTACGTCAGCAAATTAATGTTACAGAAAATGTCTCCCGCGTTTCAGATCGCCGATGGAAAAAGTCTATTCGTTTGCTACAAGCCAGTGCATTTTTCAGTGGGAGAAACAGTATATCTCCACTGGATCTGGTGTTATTAAAAAATTGCCTGTGGCACGATCTAAATAGTTTAAAATTTCTGCCACAACTCCTACATAACTTACTGACAGAACAAGCTTATCAACAACGTACCTTGATGAAAAAAATGGATGAGCTATACCAACAGTGGGTAAACTCCAGACAAGATGAAAATCATCATTTCCCCTTGCAACTCATCACAAAATCATCATTTTTTGGTCGTCATACACACTATACTCTCCCAGAAAGTATCCATGAAAAAAAGCTGACACTATTTCTGTACCCTTCATTAAATCTACATGATCTTGCTGTTAACTTTATCGAAATAGATAAAATCGCACTGGAAAATTCACTTAAAAATAACAATGGAGTATTGCTTATCCGATTAAACGGAATGGGTTTTCCACAAAAAATTCCTTTTGAAATCAATGAAAAAAATCAGATTGAAATTCTAGATACCAGCCGAAACAGTGCAGTTTTATGCCGATTTGAACAACAGATAATTCTGGAAGAAAAGGTAAAGGTGCAATGGAATGCAAAATGGCTTTCTATACATGACGAAATTCAACAACAACACCAATTATTTAACCAACATCAACCCTGCTTATTTATAGAAGAACACTGGATTGCCAATATTGAACAAAGTTTTCTCCAATTAACCGAGAGGTTAAAACAGCTACGCTCAAAAGTGGAGTAGAACATGCTAACTCTGACAACACTTGATCTTTTGCTCGCCATTAATGAAGGTGAATTGATAGAGGAAACTATTTCAACACTATTAAGCTCCCCTCAATTGGCAGCTTCCTGTAAAAAATTTCCCAATTTTAAAAAATTATTACAGAAAGATATTCCAGACTGGCAGCAAACATTACGGCAAAGGCTCAAAGATGCCATTGTTCCTGTTCCTTTAGCCAAAGAATTTCAGTTATATCAACAAATAGTAATCACAGAATTTGCTGTTTTTTATCGGCAACTTCCTCAGCTTGTCGAAAAACTCCAGCAAATCCAGTCTCCTTTTGCTAATGATGCTTTCACGTTGTGCGAAACATTATCTCAGCACAGCCAAGCAGGACATAAGTTGTTTATTCAACGCTGGCGCAGCAATTTGAGCCTTCAGGTCACAAAATTTCACAGGATACTACTGGAACAAGAAAAAGATCAGTTGCTGGCAGAGCTCCAGAAACGATTGGCGCTCACCAGTAACCTCAATCCAATATTTAATGAAAATGATCGTGCAGAGGGACGATTATGGGATATGAGCAAAGGACAACTTCATCTGGCAGCACATAAAATATCATTAATCACTCAATATGCTGAATTCCTCAAACAACAATCTGAATTGGAAAAACTGGCTCAATTACTAGGCCGTAACCAAGTTGCTAAATCAATTCCAAAAAATAGCTCTGTGCTGGAAGCTTTCCCCGAAATTGAACGTATGCCAGATACTGTACCGGAACAGATAAATGGACTCCAACAGAGTGACGATATCCTGAGGCTTTTACCCACAGAGCTGGCCATGTTGGGGATTAAGGATCTGGAGTACGACTTTTATCGTCGGCTGATAGAAAAAAAATTACTGACTTATCGTCTACAAGGGGATAACTGGCAGACAAAAACCGTATTAAAACCCGTTATTCACCATGAAAATGAAGAACAACCCCAGGGACCATTTATTGTCTGTGTAGATACTTCTGGATCGATGGGAGGGTTTAATGAGCGTTGTGCCAAATCATTCTGTCTGGCCTTGATGCGTATTGCTCTGGTTGATAACCGTCAATGCCATATCATATTGTTCTCCACAGAGATCATTCATTATGATTTAACATCACAGGACGGGCTAACTCAGGCTGTACATTTTCTGGGACAAACTTTTAGAGGAGGAACCGATCTGGCCTTCTGTCTTAAAACAATAACGGAGAAAATGAAAGAATCTATCTGGAGAAATGCTGACACTGTTGTTATTTCAGATTTCATTGCCCAGCGTTTGCCGGAAGAGCTAATCCATCAAATACAAAGTCTACAACAGCACCAAAAACACCGCTTCCATGCGGTATCCCTGTCCAATTACGGGAAGCCCGGTATCATGCAGATATTTGATCATATTTGGCGCTTTGATACCGGAATTACAAACCGTTTACTGCGAAGATGGCGGCATTGATCCAAAAACCAGCCGACTAAAATTTATAACACAGCCTTACAGCACACCTTCAACAGATTCAATGATCTCCGGTGACCAAACACTACACTGAACTTGACCAATGTGTGCCATTTGCAACAGCAACATCACTAAGCGAGATTGGCCAATACCACCACCGATGGTCTGTGGCATATCACCTTTCAGCAAAGATTGATGCCAGTCGTATTGCAAACGCTCTTCATCACCAGTCAGTAAAAGCTGACGTTCCAGTGCCTCAACATCAACACGGATACCCATTGAAGAAATTTCAAACGCATCCTGCAAAACAGGGTTCCAGACGATAATGTCACCGTTCAGACCTAAAAAACCATCGCTGTTTGGTGTCGTCCAATCGTCATAATCCGGTGCACGAACATCATGTGCCTGACCATCAGACAACTTACCACCGATCCCCATCAGGAAAATAGCACCAAATTCTTTGGCTGCTTCACGCTCACGACCTTTAGCATCCAGACCAGGATAACGTTTCAGAAGCTCTTCACTGTGAATGAAGTGAATTTGATCTGGCAGGAACGGTGCCAGACCAAATTCCTTACTTACTGCTTGTTGTGTTTCTTTTATCGCTTCGTAGATTTTACCTACTGTCTGTTTTAGATAGTCGAGTGAACGGTGACCTTCACCAACCACTTTTTCCCAATCCCACTGATCAACAAAGACCGAATGGATAGGAGTCAGGCGATCCTCATCAGGACGCAAGGCTTTCATGTGAGTATACAATCCTTGTTCTGCTTGAAAACCAAAGCGACCTAATGTCTTTCGCTTCCATTTAGCCAGAGAATGAACCACTTCAAAAGTTGCATCTGGCAATGTCTTAACTTTCACTTGGACAGCTTTCTCGTGGCCTGACAAGTTGTCCTGAGTTCCATCACCAAGACGGCTCAAAATTGGCCCCTGCACTTCGATTAAACCAAGTTGCTTCTCTAGCAGGCGTGAAAAGTAAGATTTCACAAAACTAATCTGTTGCTGTTTTTCAATAAAGGATGTTTTCATGATGCGACTCTCAAAATTTTTTAGTGACCCTGTGTCCTGTTGATATAGATTAAGCAACAAAATGGAGTATAAATTCAATATCTGATAATAAAAATATTCAGTAAGATTTATAAACGGTAGTTTTTACACTATAAAAATGAATATCATTCAAAAATAGGGATTAAAAATGGCGGAAATTTATCAGATCGACAATTTAGACCGTGATATCCTTCACGCTTTGATGGATAACGCACGTACACCTTATGCAGAATTAGCCAAAAAATTCGCAGTTAGCCCAGGGACAATCCATGTCCGTGTAGAAAAAATGAAACAGGCAGGGATTATTTCAGGTACTCGAGTTGATATCAGTGCTAAGCAACTGGGGTTCGATGTGTGCTGTTTTATCGGCATCATCCTGAAAAGTGCTAAGGATTATCCGGCTGCATTACAGAAACTCGATAAGCTGGATGAAGTGGTTGAAGTTTATTACACCACTGGACATTACAGTATATTTATTAAGGTAATGTGTCGTTCTATCGAATCCCTCCAGGACGTACTTATCAACAAGATCCAGACTATTGAAGAAATTCAGTCAACAGAGACGTTGATCTCCCTGCAAAACCCGATCATGAGGACAATCAGACCCTGAAATAAAAAGCACATAACCACATTATCCACAAGTAGATCCCAGAAGATTCACAACGTACAATAGTTGTTCTTTAACGTTAGCAAGGATCACGATGAGCACGATAACTTTAATCAGTGGTAGTACTATGGGTAGCGCTGAATACGTTGCTGAACACATGGCTGAGATCTTGGAAAATCACAGTTTTTCAACAAAAATACTACACGGCCCTTCATTAGATGATCTTCCTCTGGAAGGGCTGTGGCTTGTAGTCACATCAACACATGGAGCTGGCGATTTACCGGAAAACCTACAACCTTTCGCAGATGCGATCATACAACAGCAACCTGATCTCAGCCGTGTGAAATTTGGTGCCGTTGGTATTGGTAGCTCTGAATATGACACATTTTGTGGCGCTATAAGATCATTAGAACAATTATTGGAAGATCACAAAGCAAAAAGGATCGGCGATCGACTAGAAATAGACATCCAACAACACGAAATACCCGAAGATCCAGCCGAAGAATGGGTCAAAGAGTGGGCAAAGTTACTCTGATCAGATTAAAAATATAGCGATTAACTGTGGATAACTTTGATAAAAAGCAGGGGTTAACTCGTAGTTATCCATTTAATAACTGAGATACAATCTATCAACTGTGAATAACATGGCTTTTAGATCCCAGTTTATACTACGTTGGATCACGGATCATTCACAACAAATGATCCTTTTCAGCATTATGATCTTTCAATAGAAAAATCACTTATCCACAGATGATCGTGATCCTAATAAAAGATCCAATAAAGAGATCTTTAAATAAAAAGATCTTATTTTAAGTAATGGTGATCAACTCCTGCTTGGTCTAACGTCCAAACTTGAGTAGAATTCTCTTCCCCAATGCAAATTCATACGAAGCATTCTTACAATTAAAGGTTCGCACATGTTTTATCCAGAGCATTTTGACGTCATCATTATCGGCGGTGGTCACGCTGGTACTGAAGCAGCAATGGCAGCCGCACGTATGGGGCGTCAAACCTTATTACTGACTCACAATATTGATACTTTGGGCCAGATGTCATGTAATCCAGCCATTGGTGGGATCGGTAAAGGGCATCTGGTAAAAGAGATCGATGCACTTGGCGGTCTAATGGCAAAAGCAACCGATCTGGCTGGTATTCAGTTCAGAACACTCAATGCCAGCAAAGGCCCAGCCGTTCGAGCTACACGTGCACAAGCAGATCGTGTACTGTATCGACAAGCTGTAAGAACTGCATTGGAAAACCAATCTAACTTAATGATCTTCCAGCAATCCGTTGAGGATCTTATCGTTGAAAATGACGCCGTTACTGGTGTTGTTACACGTATGGGTTTGAAATTTAAGTCAAAATCTGTTGTTTTGACAGTAGGTACTTTCCTTGACGGAAAAATTCATATTGGTTTAGAAAATTACAGTGGCGGACGTGCTGGTGATCCTCCTGCAATCGCTTTATCATATCGTTTACGTGAATTGCCTCTGCGTGTTTCTCGCCTGAAAACGGGCACGCCACCTCGTATTGACGCTCGAACCATTGATTTTAGCCAGCTTGAACAACAGTTCGGTGATAACCCAACACCTGTATTCTCATTCATGGGCAACATGGATCAGCATCCACAACAGATCCCGTGTTATATCACCCATACCAATGAAAAAACCCATGCAGTGATCCGGAATAACTTGGATCGCAGCCCAATGTACGCGGGGATCATCGAAGGGATCGGCCCTCGCTATTGTCCTTCTATCGAAGATAAAGTCATGCGTTTCGCAGATCGTAACGCGCATCAGATCTTCCTTGAACCAGAAGGACTCACCAGTAACGAAATCTATCCGAATGGGATTTCAACCAGTCTGCCGTTTGACGTACAAATGCAGATCGTTCACTCCATGAAAGGAATGGAAAATGCACGTATTGTTCGTCCGGGTTATGCGATCGAATACGATTTCTTTGATCCACGTGATTTAAAACAAACACTGGAAAGTAAATTTATTAACGGTCTTTTCTTTGCCGGGCAGATCAATGGAACGACAGGTTATGAAGAAGCAGCAGCGCAAGGATTGTTAGCAGGCCTAAACGCTGCCCGTTATGCCACAGATGAAGAAGGATGGTTCCCACGTCGTGATCAAGCCTATGTTGGTGTTCTGGTTGATGATCTATGCACATTGGGAACAAAAGAACCCTACCGGATGTTCACATCACGTGCAGAATATCGTTTGATGTTACGTGAAGACAATGCAGATCTTCGTTTGACTGAAAAAGGTCGTGAACTGGGGTTAGTTGATGATCTGCGTTGGGGACATTATTCCCGCAAAGTTGAAATGATTGAACAAGAGCGCCAACGTTTACGCGATATCTGGGTTCATCCAAAATCTGACAATTTGGGTGAAATCAACCAAGTGCTGAAAACACCATTATCGAAAGAAGCTAATGGTGAAGATTTACTGCGTCGCCCGGAAATGAACTACGAATTGCTGACATCAATGCCACGTTTTGCACCAAGGCTGACAGAACCTCAGGCGGCAGATCAGGTTGAGATCCAAGTAAAATACGAAGGCTATATTGCCCGTCAGCAAGAAGAGATCGAAAAACAACTGCGCAATGAAAACACGGCATTACCCGTCGATCTGGATTATAAACAAGTTAGTGGGCTTTCCAATGAAGTTGTTGCAAAACTAAATGACCATAAACCAAGTTCAATTGGTCAAGCTTCACGTATTTCTGGTATCACACCAGCAGCGATCTCCATCTTACTGGTATGGCTGAAAAAACAGGGTTTATTGCGCCGTAGCGCCTAAGAGGACAAAGTTTTGCTTAACAAATTGGAATCTCTGTTGGCGAAGACCGACATTGTCTTATCGTTGGAGCAGAAACAACAGCTTATTGCTTATGTAGATATGCTCAACAAATGGAATAAGGCTTACAATCTGACATCTGTCCGGGATACTGAGCAGATGTTAGTCCGGCATATCATGGATAGCATTATCGTCAATCCATTCTTGCAGGGAACACAATTTATTGATGTCGGTACGGGGCCTGGTTTGCCAGGCATTCCTTTGGCGATTGTGCGACCTGATTCTCATTTCACCTTATTGGATAGTTTGGGAAAACGAGTTCGTTTTCTGCGTCAGGTTCAACATGAATTGGGACTTAATAACATTGAACCAATACAGAGCAGGGTAGAAAAGTTTATCCCTGAAGTGCTTTTCAACGGCGTGATCAGCAGAGCTTTTGCATCCTTACAAGATATGTTGTCATGTTGTCATCATCTCCCTGAAACCAATGATGGACGTTTTTATGCTCTGAAAGGTGTGTTGCCGGAAGATGAACTGGCTCAGTTACCTTTAGGTGTCAGTCTTGATACCGTGGTCCCTCTGCAAATACCAGAACTAGAAGGTCAGCGTCATTTGGTTGTACTTAAACAAAACTGACTTTGCTGTTTATCAATAAAAGATTAAATAATTAGTAACGCTGACCATTGTTATATTGTTACGGGTGTTACTAATTATATACCTCTATCGTTTCATTTTTATTTACGGATAGATCACAGAAAAATAACCTTAATTTTATATTGAGCAAATTGTTCTTTCTAAGAAGGGGTATCCATTTTCTTTATAAATAAATTTTAGAGAAAGTGTGAAAAATAAACCTTTAAGATTTCTTAGTGATATATCAGATAAAAATTGATAGCTATAATATTAATTATTTGATTTTTTATGAAAAAATAAATGATTATCATCACATATTTAATGGTTAGTGATATTAATGTTTTAATTTAGTGTGATATGTATCACGTTTAATTTTTGAGGCGATAGATTAATCGTTACAAAATATTAAATGGTATTTGTGAGCAATCTACCATCAAAGTTAGAAATTTAAATAATTATTCACTTTTTCGCTACTTATGGATTGAATTCATTTTGGCTGCCCGTATAATTTGCACGTTTTTGTCACTTGACACTCTTAAACAAAGACAGTTTTATACAACATTCAGCAAAGCCTGATATGCAATGGTGTACTTCAGGGAGAAAACAAAAGTCATGTCTGTATCCCTTTATAGCGGTAGAATTGCACTGAAACTGTTACTTTTGCAGTTAATGACTTTTGTTATTCTCAGTGCGGCTTTTTATACCAGAAGTATCGAATGGGGTGTTTCTGCTTTTGCTGGTGGGTTGGCATATTGGCTACCAAACGTCATTTTTATGCTGCTTACCCACTTTCAAAAGGCAAAAGAGCAGGATGTTCCTGTACGTATTGCATGGTTCTTCGCTATTGGGGAAGGGGTTAAAGTTATCATTTCGATAGCTATGCTGATAGTTGCCTTAGGGGTGTTCAAGGCGGCATTTGCACCACTTGGTGTGGCCTATTTAGCGGTGCTGATTGTGCAGATCATCGCACCTGCCGTAATGAACGGTTAGTGTTTTTAACAATAAAAGGGTAAAAAGCATCATGTCTGCATCAGGAGAAGTTTCAACTGCAGAGTACATAAGTCACCATCTGAGACACCTTCAGTTAGACTTACGTACTTTTGAGTTGGTCAATCCCCACGCTAGTGGCTATGAAGCGACGTTCTGGACGTTGAACATTGACTCGCTTTTTTTCTCCGTCGTATTAGGGATGTTGTTTCTGTTTGTATTCAGAAGAGTCGCGGTTCGTGCTACTGATGGCGTACCGGGTAAATTCCAGACTGCAATAGAAATGATTATCGGTTTCGTTGATAACACTGTACGTGATATGTATCACGGGAAGAGCAAAGTGATCGCCCCTTTGGCTTTGACTGTGTTCGTCTGGGTGTTGTTGATGAACGCGTTGGACTTGCTGCCAATCGATTTCATTCCTTTGATCGGTGAACGTGTCTTCGGCTTACCTGCTCTGCGTATTGTTCCAACAGCAGATGTTAGTGTCACCTTGTCGATGGCGCTTGGCGTCTTTGTCCTCATCCTGTTCTATAGCATTAAGATGAAAGGAATCGGTGGTTTTGCGAAGGAGCTGACATTGCAGCCTTTCAATCATCCACTGTTTATTCCGATTAACTTGATTCTGGAAGGGGTCAGCTTGCTGTCTAAACCTATATCACTCGGTCTGCGACTGTTTGGTAATATGTATGCTGGCGAACTGATCTTTATTCTTATTGCGGCTCTCTTACCGTTTTGGTCACAGTGGATACTCAGCCTGCCGTGGGCGATTTTCCACATACTGATTATTACGCTACAAGCCTTTATTTTCATGGTTCTGACGATCGTTTATCTGTCGATGGCATCTGAAGAGCATTAATTTCTATCAATCATTAATAATGTTTTAACTGAAACAAACTGGAGACTGTCATGGATATAAACATGGATCTGCTGTACATAGCTGCCGCTATTCTAATGGGTTTGGCTGCTATCGGTGCTGCGATCGGTATCGGCATCCTTGGGGGCAAATTCTTGGAAGGTGCTGCTC
The DNA here is from genome assembly GCF_037996745.1 of Xenorhabdus siamensis. NCBI lineage: Bacteria > Pseudomonadati > Pseudomonadota > Gammaproteobacteria > Enterobacterales > Morganellaceae > Xenorhabdus > Xenorhabdus siamensis. The sequence continues at coordinate 120,781 of NZ_JBBMXE010000005.1, read as the reverse complement.
GTCAGCCTGATCTGATCCCTCTGCTGCGTACTCAGTTCTTTATCGTTATGGGTCTGGTTGACGCCATCCCGATGATCGCTGTGGGTCTGGGCTTGTATATGATGTTCGCTGTCGGTACCAAGTAACTAACAGAACTGAAAATTACGCCGATTCATTAATTGAAATAGAGGTATTGTGCCGTGAATATTAACGCAACAATCCTCGGCCAGGCCATCGCGTTTGTCCTGTTTGTTTTGTTCTGTATGAAGTATGTATGGCCACCAATCATGGCGGCCATTGAAAAGCGTCAGAAAGAGATTGCTGACGGTTTGGCTTCAGCAGAGCGTGCTAAAAAGAACCTGGACTTAGCGCAAGCCAATGCGACCGACCAACTGAAAAAAGCGAAAGCGGATGCGCAAGCTATCATCGAGCAGGCTAACAAACAAAAAGCCCAGATTATTGATGATGCCAGAGCCGAAGCTGAGCTGGAACGTAGCAAAATTGTAGCGCAGGCTTATGTTGAAGTTGAAGCTGAACGCAAGCGCGCTCGTGAAGAGCTACGTAAACAGGTTGCGATGTTGGCTATCGCAGGTGCCGAGAAAATCATCGAACGTTCCGTGGATGAAGCTGCTAACAGCGACATCGTTGATAAACTGGTCGCTGAACTGTAAGGAGGGAGGGGCATGTCTGAATTCGCTACTGTAGCTCGCCCCTACGCCAAAGCAGCTTTTGACTTTGCTGTGGAACACCAATCTCTCGAACATTGGCAGAACATGCTGGCGTTCGTTGCTGAGGTAACTCGCAATGAGCAGGTTGGTGAGCTGCTTTCCGGTTCATTGGCACCGGAAACGTTAGCCAATACCTTTATCACCCTTTGTGGTGAGCAGGTAGATGAGCATGCTCGTAACTTTATTCGTGTAATGACAGAAAATGGTCGCTTGCTGGTATTGCCAGAAGTCTTCCTGCAATTTATCCAATTGCGTGCATCACTGGAATCAACTATCGATGTTGAAGTGATATCTGCATCCGAACTGAATGAGCAGCAGCAGGCTAAAATTTCTGCGGCGATGGAAAAACGTCTGTCACGCAAAGTGAAGCTGAATTGCAAAATTGACAAGTCTGTTATTGCCGGCGTGATTATCCGTGCGGGTGACATGGTGATCGATGGCAGTATTCGTGGCCGTCTGGATCGTTTAACAGACGTCTTGCAGTCTTAAGGGGACTGGAGCATATGCAACTGAATTCCACCGAAATCAGCGAACTGATCAAACAGCGTATTGCTCAGTTCAATGTCGTGAGCGAAGCTCACAATGAAGGTACGATTGTTTCCGTTAACGACGGTATCATTCGTATCCACGGTTTAGCCGATGTCATGCAGGGTGAAATGATCTCTCTGCCTGGCAATCGTTATGCAATTGCACTGAACCTGGAGCGTGACTCCGTTGGTGCTGTTGTTATGGGCCCGTATGCTGACTTGGCCGAAGGCATGAAAGTCAAATGTACTGGTCGTATTTTGGAAGTACCTGTTGGTCGTGGTCTGCTTGGTCGTGTTGTTAATACACTGGGTGAGCCAATTGATGGTAAAGGTGCTGTTGAGCATGATGGTTTCTCACCTGTTGAAGTCATTGCACCGGGCGTTATCGATCGTCAATCCGTTGACCAGCCTGTCCAGACAGGTTACAAATCTGTTGATGCTATGATCCCAATCGGCCGTGGTCAGCGTGAGCTGGTTATCGGTGACCGTCAGACCGGTAAAACTGCTCTGGCTATTGATGCGATCATCAACCAACGTAATTCTGGTATCAAATGTATCTATGTTGCGATTGGTCAGAAAGCATCAACCATTGCTAACGTAGTTCGTAAACTGGAAGAGCACGGCGCACTGGAAAACACAATTGTCGTTGTTGCATCTGCTTCAGAGTCTGCGGCATTGCAATATCTGGCACCATACTCCGGCTGTGCGATGGGTGAATATTTCCGCGATCGTGGGGAAGATGCCCTGATTGTTTATGATGACCTGTCTAAACAGGCTGTTGCTTACCGTCAGATTTCTCTGTTGTTGCGTCGCCCACCTGGACGTGAAGCATTCCCAGGTGATGTTTTCTACCTGCACTCCCGTCTGCTGGAGCGTGCAGCGCGTGTTAGCGCTGACTATGTAGAAAAATTCACTAATGGTGAAGTGAAAGGCCAAACAGGTTCTCTGACTGCGCTGCCAATCATCGAAACCCAGGCTGGTGACGTTTCTGCATTCGTACCAACAAACGTTATCTCAATCACTGATGGTCAGATCTTCCTTGAATCTGCCCTGTTCAACGCAGGTATTCGTCCGGCAGTTAACCCAGGGATTTCTGTATCCCGTGTCGGTGGTGCTGCTCAGACCAAGATTATCAAGAAACTGTCTGGTGGTATCCGTACAGCTCTGGCTCAGTATCGTGAACTGGCAGCATTCTCCCAGTTTGCATCTGATTTGGATGATGCGACTCGTAAGCAGTTGGATCACGGTCAGAAAGTGACTGAACTGCTGAAACAGAAACAGTATCAGCCAATGTCAATTGCGCAACAGGCTCTGTCTCTGTTTGCCGCTGAGCGTGGCTATCTGGAAGATGTCGAAATCGCGAAAGTGGTCAGTTTCGAATCTGCGCTGTTGGCATATGCCAGCCATGAACATGCTGATCTTCTGAAAGAGATTGACCAGTCTGGCGATTACAATGGAGAGATTGAAGCGAAGCTGAAAGCTCTGTTGGATTCCTTCAAGGCGACTCAGTCCTGGTAACACTATTCGGCCCTGTTTAATTGAACACGGGCCGTCTGGTTGAATTCGGAGAAGCAGAAATGGCCGGCGCAAAAGAGATACGTACCAAAATCGCCAGTGTGCAAAACACGCAGAAAATCACTAAAGCGATGGAAATGGTCGCCGCGTCCAAAATGCGTAAAACGCAGGATCGCATGGCAGCCAGCCGTCCTTATGCAGAGACCATTCGCAGCGTGATTGGACACCTTGCGTTAGGGAATCTGGAATACAAACACCCATACCTTGAAGAGCGTGAAGTGAAACGCGTTGGGTATGTGGTTGTTTCGACTGACCGTGGTTTATGTGGCGGTTTGAACATTAACTTGTTCAAAAAATTGCTGATAGAAATGAAAGACTGGTCTGATAAAAAAGTCCAGGTTGATTTGGCACTTATTGGATCAAAAGCGGTTTCTTTCTTTTCTTCTGTTGGTGGCAACATTGTTGCCCAGGTAACAGGGATGGGAGATAACCCATCATTGTCCGAGTTGATCGGGCCAGTCAGCGTCATGATGCAAGCATATGACGAAGGGCGTCTGGATAAATTGTATATAGTGACAAACAAGTTCAACAATACAATGTCTCAGGTTCCGACAATCACTCAGTTATTGCCTCTGCCAGCCGGAGACGATGAAACACTGAAGAAAAAGTCTTGGGATTATCTGTATGAACCTGATCCTAAGGCGCTGTTGGATACCCTGCTGCGCCGCTATATAGAATCGCAAGTTTATCAGGGCGTCGTTGAAAACCTGGCTAGTGAACAGGCCGCACGAATGGTAGCGATGAAAGCCGCAACTGATAATGGCGGTAACCTGATCAAAGAGTTGCAGTTGGTTTACAACAAGGCTCGTCAGGCCAGCATCACTCAGGAACTCACCGAAATCGTTTCGGGTGCTTCTGCGGTTTAATAGCTAGGTTTACGAATTACGTAGAGGATTCAAGATGGCTACTGGAAAGATTATCCAGGTAATCGGCGCCGTGGTGGACGTCGAATTTCCTCAGGACAACGTACCAAAAGTGTACGATGCTCTTGAGGTTAAAAACGGTGAAGAAAAACTGGTGCTGGAAGTTCAGCAGCAGTTAGGCGGCGGTATCGTTCGCTGTATTGCAATGGGCACCTCTGATGGTCTGCGCCGTAATTTAGACGTAGTTGATTTGGGGCATCCAATTGAAGTACCAGTAGGTGAAGCGACCCTGGGTCGCATCATGAACGTACTGGGTGATCCAATTGATATGAAAGGTGAGATTGGCGAAAAAGAGCGCTGGTCAATTCACCGTACTGCACCAACCTATGAAGAGTTGTCTAACTCTCAGGAACTGCTGGAAACTGGTATTAAGGTTATGGACTTGATCTGCCCATTCGCAAAAGGGGGTAAGGTTGGTCTGTTCGGTGGTGCGGGTGTAGGTAAAACCGTTAACATGATGGAATTGATCCGTAACATCGCGGTTGAACACTCTGGTTACTCTGTATTTGCCGGTGTTGGTGAACGTACCCGTGAAGGTAACGATTTCTATCATGAAATGACGGATTCAAACGTACTGGACAAAGTATCTCTGGTATACGGCCAGATGAATGAGCCACCAGGAAACCGTCTGCGTGTTGCTCTGACTGGTCTGACTATGGCGGAAAAATTCCGTGATGAAGGCCGTGATGTTCTGTTGTTCGTCGATAACATTTATCGTTATACCCTGGCAGGTACAGAAGTATCAGCACTGTTGGGTCGTATGCCATCTGCGGTGGGTTATCAGCCAACATTGGCGGAAGAGATGGGTGTTCTGCAAGAACGAATCACCTCAACCAAAACTGGCTCAATCACTTCTGTACAGGCCGTTTACGTTCCTGCGGATGACTTGACTGACCCATCACCAGCGACAACCTTTGCTCATTTGGACGCAACTGTTGTATTGAGCCGTCAGATCGCCTCTCTGGGTATTTACCCAGCGGTTGATCCACTGGATTCAACCAGCCGTCAGCTTGACCCACTGGTTGTTGGTCAAGAGCACTATGATGTTGCTCGTGGTGTTCAGTCAATCCTGCAACGTTATCAGGAACTGAAAGATATTATCGCCATTCTGGGTATGGATGAACTGTCAGAAGATGACAAACTGGTTGTTGCTCGTGCTCGTAAGATCCAGCGCTTCCTGTCTCAGCCATTCTTCGTTGCAGAAGTATTTACCGGTTCACCAGGTAAGTTCGTTCCTCTGAAAGACACTATCCGTGGCTTCAAAGGCATCCTGAACGGTGATTATGACCACCTGCCAGAGCAGGCGTTCTACATGGTTGGTACCATCGAAGAAGCTGTGGAAAAAGCGAAAAAGCTTTAATACGGCTGACGGGAGGTTGATATGGCTGCAATGACGTTCTCCCTGAACGTAGTCAGCGCTGAAAAACTAATGTTTGAAGGGCTGGTACAGAAAATTCAGGTGACTGGCAGTGAAGGTGAGTTGGGTATTTATCCTCAACACACTCCACTGCTTACTGCCATAAAACCGGGCATGATACGTATTGTTAAGCAGTTTGGTGAAGAAGAGTTTATCTACCTGTCAGGTGGTATTCTGGAAGTTCAGCCAAACGGCGTGATCGTACTGGCCGATACAGCGATCCGTGGTAAGGATTTGGATGAAGCCAAAGTGCTTGAAGCCAAGCGCAAGGCGGAAGAACATATCCGTAACTCCCACGGCGATGTTGATTATGCTCAGGCATCTGCTGAATTGTCGAAAGCGATTGCAAAACTTCGTGTAATCGAACTGACGAAAAAGCTGATGTAGGATTGACCCGATAAATTTTAGGTTTTAGCCGCACAAGCTATGGCTTGAAAAATAAAGGGAACAGGCAGTAGATAAAAAGCCAGTTAGTAAAGCTAACTGGCTTTTTTGCATTGCGAAATATGTAGCAATTTATTTCGTAAACAGGTTTACTTTCATACTTAAGATTAGAATTGTCAGGTTTCTTATGTCTATTACACCCCAAGCAATTGTTCCTAATCCAGTTACTCCTCAGCCGATGAGTGCAAAAAGTGTTGTTATTCTGGCCGCGGGAAAGGGAACTCGGATGTATTCTGACCTCCCTAAAGTTTTGCACTTATTGGCAGGTAAGCCGATGGTTCAGCATGTTATTGATACAGCAATGGCATTGGGTTCCCAGCAAGTTCACCTGGTGTATGGGCATGGTGGTGATTTGATGAAACGAACACTTTCAAACCCCAAAATTGCTAATCAAAAACTAAATTGGGTACTGCAAGCAGAACAGTTAGGTACTGGTCATGCTATGCAGCAGGCAGCACCACACTTTGCGGATGATGAAGATATTCTGATCCTCTATGGTGATGTGCCTCTGATTGCTAAAGATACGTTAGAGCGTCTTATCGAGGCTAAGCCAAAAGGGGGTATTGGTTTACTGACTGCTATTTTGGATAATCCAACCGGATATGGCCGTATTATTCGTGAAAATGGCGAAGTGACAGGCATTATCGAACAAAAAGATGCAACTGACGAACAGCGTAAAATTAACGAAATCAACACCGGTATTTTGGTGGCAAATGGTGGTGATTTGAAACGCTGGTTATCCAAATTGGAAAACAATAATGCGCAGGGTGAATATTACCTCACTGATGTTATTGCACTCGCACACAAAGAAGGTCGTCAGATAAAAGCAGTCCATCCAAGCCGTTTAAGTGAAATGGAAGGGGTTAATAATCGCCTTCAACTTTCTGCATTGGAACGTATTTACCAGTCTGAGCAGGCTGAAAAATTGTTGTTGGCAGGCGTAATGTTACTGGATCCGGCTCGTTTTGATTTGCGCGGAACACTAGAGCATGGTCGCGATATCATCATTGATACCAATGTGATTATTGAAGGTCATGTTGTATTGGGGAATAACGTTCAGATAGGCTCTGGCTGTATTCTGAAAAATTGCGTTATTAGTGATGGTGCAGTCGTTAGCCCTTATACTGTAATTGAAGATTCTGAAATCGGCTCTGAATGTACTGTAGGGCCTTTTGCTCGTTTACGTCCAGGTTCTAAACTGGCGGAAAAAGCACATGTTGGCAATTTCGTGGAAATAAAAAAATCCTCCCTCGGATTAGGTTCTAAGGCGGGGCACCTGACTTATCTTGGTGATTCTGAAATTGGCAATAATGTAAATATCGGTGCAGGAACCATTACCTGTAACTATGATGGTGCTAATAAATTTAAGACCATTATTGGCGATGACGTATTCGTGGGTTCTGATACCCAGCTTGTTGCGCCTGTAAACGTTGCTAACGGTGCGACTATCGGAGCAGGAACCACTGTAACAAAAGATGTTGCTGAGAATGAGCTAGTCATCAGCCGTGTCAGGCAAACTCATATTCAGGGCTGGAAACGTCCCGTTAAGAAAAAATAAAATATATACATAATAAAAATCCCCATCTCTACCAAGCTCGGGGCCGGCAAAGCCATAACGTGATTTGCCGTAAGACAATCAGGTTGTACGACATAAAAAGGGCACTGATTAGCCCTGTTTTTAGGAATAAAACACATGTGTGGAATCGTTGGTGCAGTAGCACAGCGTGATATAGCAGAAATATTGATCGAAGGTCTTCGTCGTCTGGAGTACCGTGGCTATGATTCTGCGGGTATGGCCATTGTCGATAGCGAAAATCAGCTAACTCGTCTGCGTGAAGTGGGCAAAGTACAAATGCTGGCTGATGAAGCGGATAAACAGCCTGTTATCGGTGGTACAGGTATTGCTCATACTCGTTGGGCGACACACGGAGAACCAAGCGAGCGCAATGCGCATCCTCATGTTTCTGAACATATTGCGGTTGTGCATAACGGCATTATTGAAAACCATGAAGCACTGCGTGAAGAATTGAAAGCACGTGGTTACAGCTTCTCTTCTGATACCGATACTGAAACCATTGCTCATCTTGTTCACTGGGAACAGCAACAAGGTGGTTCATTACTGGAAGTGGTACAGCGTGTTATCCCACAGTTGCGTGGCGCTTATGGCACCGTCATTATGGATAGCCATCAACCAGACGTGCTGGTAGCGGCACGCTCTGGTAGCCCATTAGTCGTTGGTTTGGGAGTCGGTGAAAACTTCCTGGCATCTGACCAACTGGCATTACTGCCTGTGACTCGCCGCTTTATCTATCTGGAAGAAGGTGACATCGTAGAAGTTACTCGCCGTACCGTTCGCATTTTTGATATGCAGGGTGAAGCGGTTAAACGTGAGCAGATTGAATCCAATGTTCAGTATGATGCTGGTGATAAAGGTATCTACCGTCACTACATGCAGAAAGAGATTTACGAACAGCCAATGGCAATTAAAAACACGCTGGAAGGCCGTTTGAGCCATGGCGAAGTAAATCTGTCAGAGTTGGGTGCTAACGCAGAAGGATTACTGTCTCAGGTTGAACATATTCAGATCGTTGCCTGTGGAACTTCCTACAATGCTGGTATGGTTTCACGCTATTGGTTTGAATCACTGGCGGGTATCCCGTGTGATGTGGAAATTGCCTCTGAATTCCGTTACCGCAAGCCAGCATACCGTAAAGGAAGTTTGCTGATCACACTGTCCCAATCCGGTGAAACAGCGGATACCTTAGCGGCACTGCGATTATCCAAAGAGTTGGGTTATCTGACTTCATTGACTATCTGTAACGTAGCGGGTTCATCTCTGGTACGTGAATCTGACTTTGCCCTGATGACCAAAGCGGGCGCAGAAATTGGAGTTGCATCCACCAAAGCCTTTACTACCCAGTTAACTGTATTGCTGATGCTTGTGGCTTACATGGGACGCCTGAAAGGCGCTGATGCTTCTCTTGAACAAAATATTGTTCATGCACTGCATGCCCTGCCAAGCCGCATTGAAAGCATGTTGTCGAAGGACAAGGTTATCGAATCACTGGCTGAAGATTTCTCAGAAAAACATCACGCACTATTCTTAGGCCGTGGCGATCAGTACCCGATCGCGGTCGAAGGTGCGTTGAAACTGAAAGAGATCTCCTACATTCACGCAGAAGCTTACGCTGCGGGTGAATTAAAACACGGGCCATTGGCACTGATTGATGCGGATATGCCGGTGATTATCGTCGCACCAAACAACGAACTGCTGGAAAAACTGAAATCTAATATCGAAGAAGTCCGTGCTCGTGGTGGGTTACTGTATGTCTTTGCTGATCAGGATGCGGGTTTCACCGACAGTGAAAACATGAAGATCATCTCTCTGCCACACGTAGAAGAGTTGATCGCCCCGATCTTCTACACCGTGCCACTGCAATTGCTGTCTTACCACGTTGCATTGATCAAAGGTACAGATGTGGATCAGCCACGTAATCTGGCCAAGTCAGTGACAGTGGAGTAACAGTATCATACGCCACTAATACGGGCACATGGTAAAACTGAATACTTTCTAAATCCGGTCATGCGCAAGCTGACCGGATTTATTTATTAATACGCCGGGCATAGCCCATAGTTTTTATATTAATAGGGTTTTCAGACTTTCAATGTATTAGGAATTCTTTACTACACTTAAACAGTAAATTGCTGTGATTAAGGCAATGATTTAACCGTTTAACGAAGAATATGAACCACGAGCATGAGTTTTGCTCAGTTGGCAATAAATGGAATTCCTCTGATGACAATTGAAAAAATCACCCTGAACTACCCTGAGTCCAAAAGTGCAGATATCACTCAAAAAAATATCGATCAACTTAAACTACTTTTCCCTGAGATATTTTCTGAAGGAAAAATTGACTTTGATGCCTTAAAAACTGTACTTGGTGAAGTTGTTGATGATTCAGCCGAACGCTTTAACTTTACTTGGAAGGGTAAGACTCGTGCTCGCCAAATTACTCAAACACCATCAACAGGTACGCTACGTCCTTGTAAAGAAGAAAGTGTGAATTGGGATACCACAGAGAACCTTTTTATTGAAGGTGATAACCTTGAAGTCCTTAAAATATTACAAAAGTCTTACCATAAAAAGGTAAAGATGATCTATATCGATCCGCCCTATAACACAGGTAAGGATTTTGTTTATAAAGATAATTTTCAGGATAACATTAGAAATTATCTTTCGATAACAGGACAAGTAGATAGTGATGGTCATAAACTATCTACCAACTCTGAAACATCGGGCAGATATCATTCTGATTGGCTAAATATGATTTATCCTCGCTTAAAATTAGCGAGAAACCTACTGCGAGAAGATGGGAATATTTTCATTTCTATTGATGATGCAGAGATCCATAACTTGCGCCAAATATGTAATGAAGTTTTTGGTGAAGAGAATTTTATAGCTGAGATGGTGTGGCAATCAAAAAGTGGTGGTAGCCATGATGAAAGGAATATAGTTCGTGAGAATGAGTATATTATTGTTTTTGCAAAGAATAAAAATAGCGTGCGTTTCGGTAGATATGAAATAAAAAACTCAAATTATAAACTGCAAGATGAATTTGTTTCTGAACGTGGGAAATATCTACTAAACAAGCTAGACAGGAGCATGAAACCAAGTCATTACAGCGAAGCACTTAATTATCCAATTGTAGCCCCAGATGGGAGCCAAATTTGGCCAGGAGGGAAAAATAAAAAATCTCCAGACTGGAACTGGCGATGGAGTAAAAAAAAATATCATTGGGGGATTGAAAGTAAATTCCTTGAGATAAAAAAAGGCACTAATGGTGAATGGGCTGTTTATTCAAAGCAATATGAAAAGGTTGATCATAATAACAATGTGGTTGAGAGAAACTATCCATACCGCAGTGTAATTACTTCTTCAATTTGTAACACTACCCAGGGAAATCAAGATATTATAAAGGTCTTTGGTGCGAATGTATTCGATTATACGAAACCTGTGGCATTAATGGAGCATTTGATTAAGGCCTCTGGAACTAAAGATAATGATATAGTACTAGACGTTTTCTCTGGTAGTGCTACAGCTTTTTGTGCAATTAATAATTTAAATGAAAAATTTGGAACAAATATTCACTTTATTGGTGTGCAACTTCCTGAGATAACACCTGAGAAAAGCGTTGCAAGGAAAAATGGTTACAAGAGGATTTCTGATGTATCAAAGGCACGGATGAAACTAACAGAACCAAACCAAAAATATGGATTTAAGGTATTTAAGCTAGACGAAACTAATATCTGTTCTTGGGATGTTAACTTCGATAATTTGGAGCCAGCACTTAAACTCGCATTAAAATCAATTAAAGATGATCGCTCGGTAGAAGATATTTTTTATGAAATCCTACTTAAATACGGTATTGAATTAACCACCCGTGTTGAAGAAACAGCCGTAGAGGGAAAGAAAATCTTTGTTGTTGGCACAGGTGCCTTAATAGTATGCCTGGACGATGACATCACCGAACAGGTGGTTGAAGGTATCGCCAAACTGAAAGAAAAACTCAATCCAGAAAGTACTCAAATCGTTTTTAAAGACCAGAGCTTTGCAGACAGTGTCGTCAAAACCAATGCGATTCAGATCCTAAAGCAGTATGGCATCAACGATGTAAAGAGCATTTAAGGTGATGGTAATGAAGATTCAATTTAGATCGGATTTGTCACACCAAATCGATGCAGTTGAAGCTGTTTTAGGTGTGTTTGCAGGGCAGGAAACATTTCAATCTAATTTCACTGTCACTGATAAGATGTGGGCGAATCAGCAACTGGATATCTTTGCTAAAAACAATGACCTCGGTGTCGGAAATGCTCTTACTTTATTGCCTGATGAGATTTATGCCAACACGCGTAACGTCCAGTTAAAGAATGGCTTGCCACAGGTTGAAAACACAAAGCAAGAGCTGCCAAGTCTGGATTTCAGTGTTGAGATGGAAACGGGTACAGGTAAAACCTATGTGTACCTGCGTTCTATCTTTGAGCTAAATCAGCGTCATGGACTGACAAAGTTTATTATCGTGGTACCGTCTATTGCGATTAAAGAAGGCGTCTATAAATCACTACAAATCACAGAGCCGCACTTCCGTGAGCAGTATAGAAACGTCCAGTATGACTATTTTGTCTATGACTCATCAAAGCGCGAACAGGTGCGTAACTTTGCTACCAATGATTATATCCAAATCATGGTGATCAATATTGATGCGTTCAGTAAGTCATTCACCGATCCTACGAAAGAAACTACGGCGAATCTGATTCACCGCACAGATGACAGATTGAATGGGATGAAGCCTATTGAATTTATTCAGGCGACTCGTCCTGTTGTTATTATTGATGAACCACAGTCAGTGGTATCAACGGCAAACCGAAAAGAAGCGGTTGGCAGCTTAGCGCCGCTGTGTACATTCCGTTATTCGGCCACGTTGGAGGAAGCACCGCACCTGCTGTATAAGCTCGATGCTATTGATGCCTATGAGCGCAAATTGGTTAAGCAAATTGAAGTTGCTTCGTTGGATGTTAAAGACGGGCATAACCATGCCTATATCAAGCTAGTGAGTGTTGATAATAAGAAGTTCCCCATTTCTGCCAAGATTGAAATTGATGCTCAAACGCGCACAGGCAAGTTGCAACCACGTAAGGTAATCACTATCAAAGATGGTCAGGTCAATGACTTATTTGAACTTTCGGGTGGGCGCAGTGTTTACGAAGGCTATATCGTTAACGATATTTATTGTGAAGAAGGTAATGAATATATTGATTTTACCAGTCGCGATGAAATTGTGCGCCTTGGGCAAGCCATTGGCGAAGTGGATTCGGAGACCTTTAAGCGCATTCAAATAGCCAAAACTATCGAAGAACACCTGGAAAAAGAGCTGAAGTTCTACCGCAAGGTAACAGCGGGTTATGACGAGTTCAACCACTCGAAAATCCTAAGCCAAAAAGGTATTAAGGTGTTGAGTCTGTTTTTTATTGATAAGGTTGCCAACTACCGTGGCTACTCTAAAGATGGCGTGCCTGTTCAGGGGAAATTTTCCAAGTGGTTTGAAGAAGAGTTTGCCAGGCAGGTTAGCAAGCCCAAATATCGCGTGTTGTACCCGATAATCTGGGACAATGATGGCGATAATTACACTGTTAACGAAATAGCACTGCAAGAACTCACCCAAACAGTGCACGATGGCTACTTTGCTCAGGACAAGAAAAAAGATGCTTCTGGTAATCCTCAGTTCGCTGACTCGAAGTTTTCAGCTAAAGGGGAAGGGGGTAAAACCGCGGCGGATGAGTCGGCCTATAATCTGATCATGAAAGATAAAGAAAAGCTTCTATCTATAGACGAGAAGCTGCGTTTTATTTTTTCACACTCAGCACTAAAAGAAGGCTGGGACAACCCGAATATTTTCCAGATCTGTACATTGAACGAAACCCACTCAATTACTAAAAAACGACAGGAAATCGGTCGTGGCTTACGTTTAGCCGTTGATCAATCTGGTGAGCGCGTGCCTTACGGTTTTGAGGTAAATACCCTGACCGTTATGGCAAACGAATCTTATGAAAGCTTTGTTTCTGAATTGCAAAAAGAGATTGAAGCAGAAGAAGGTATTAAATTTGGTGTGATTGAGTCTCACCAATTTGCCAACATCGTTGTTTCTGGTGAGCTGGATCAGAAAGCCTTCTTGGGGGCAAAGAGGTCAGAAGAGATCTTTCAGCATCTTCTGTCTCAAGATTATATTGATGACAAAGGCAAGATTCAGGGTGTGCTGAAAATTGCTATCAATAACAATGAAGTGAGTTTGCCTTCCAGTGTCGCTGAGTATACTGAGGCCATCGTTGTTATGTTGAATAAGTTGGCAAAAGGCTTGAACGTGAAAAAACACGCAGAGAAACGCTCTGTAGCCTTGTGTGAAGATACAAATGGTAAGCAGGTTGTACTTGGTGAAGACTTCAAGGCCCTTTGGGGACGTATTAAATACAAAACAACTTATCGTGTTAACTTTAATATCAACGAGCTGGTTGATAATTGTATCAAGGAAATTAAAGCGAATGTGGTGGTAGCCAGTGCCAGCTTTCAGTACACCAAAGTTAAGGTTGCTATCACTGAAGCTGAGTTGGAAATCTACGATGAGAAAACCAAGATTCAGTATTGCCGTAATCGCAACTTCCGGCTGCCCGATATTGTGACTTATCTGACCGATCAAACCAATCTGACCCGCCAGACAATTATCGATATTCTGCTGGGATTAGACGATAAGCTGGAAGCCTTCAAAAGCAATCCTCAGCGCTTTATCGAATTAGCGGGTGAAGTTATCCGTAAACAGATGCGTATTGCCATTGTAGATGGTATTAAATATCACCGTATTGGTGACGAGGCATACTATGCTCAAGAGCTTTTCCAGGAAGAAGAGCTGACTGGATACTTCAAAGATATGGTGAAAGCTGAAAAGTCGGTATATGACTACATCATTTGCGATTCAGATACCGAGCTTAACTTCGTTGAAAAGCTGGAAGGTGCTGAGGAAGTGAAGATGTATTCCAAGCTGCCATCTTGGTTCAATATTGATACTCCGCTAGGCAGTTACAATCCTGATTGGGCGGTAATCATTGACAAAGGTGATGGAGCGGGGGAGAAGCTTTACTTTGTGGTTGAAACGAAATCAAGCATCTTCTCAGATGACCTGCGTGAAGCTGAAAAAGCTAAGATCAAGTGTGGTGTTGAGCATTTCAATGCATTAAGTAAAGACAAAAATGGCAAAGAGGTGCCCAACGCTGCCAAGTTTGTTAAAGCCGATAACTTTGATACGTTCAGTGCCCATTTTGGATCTTAATAGCATCAAGATAGTAGCTCATAGTGCCTTCAGGTTATTGACAAAGCGCTGGTTTTTATCCGGCGCTTTGCTTTAGTGTGCCAGGCAGGGTGCGTACCGTACCTTTATCGATAAAATCAAATATTACCTTGATATTTAGTGAGTTCCTGATTGAGTGATTCCAATTGTTGTACCAGTGTTCTTCTTCTTTCTATAATTAATCAAGAGGCAAAAATAAGATTGGTCATAGACTTATATGACAGATCTACTCTGATATGGAAACTGCCGTCAGCATCCGTCATTGGTAAACCATTCTGCATTAGCAAAACCCCACGGCAAGCGGGGCACTCTGGACTCCTGAACCACGGATATTCAAACGCGGCTGATCGATACCTCCGAAGAAATTTTGTACCAAAATCCCTGGTTGATAATTCAGTGCGAGAGCACTTAACTATGAGCATTTGGTTTGAAAATCGTCTTTCTGCTCCAAATAATGCAGCTTAAAATAGTGCTCTAAAAATTCAACCGTTACTCTGATACGGGCAGACATAGCAAGACGTGTAACATAAACTGCCCATATATTCGCTGACTGGTAATATTCAGGCAGAATATGAACTAAAGCGCCTGATTTAATATTTTCTCTGACATCCCAATATGAGCGTAAAGTAATACCATGCCCCTCCAGACACCATTGGTGGATAATTTCACCATGATTGGATGACATCGGCCCGGTGACTTTCACCGATTGAATACCTGTACTGTTTTGTAATTTCCAGATCCCGAAAGGGTGATCCCGCTCTTTGATCACCAGACAAGCGTGAGAAGGGAGTTCATTAATTGATTTTGGTATCGGATTGCGGGCGAGGTAGGCCGGGGATGCACAAAGGATCCGGCGATTAGAAGCCAGTTTGCGGGCAATAAGATTATCATCAATATCGTCGCCAATACGAATATCCAGATCAATCCCCTCAGTAGCTAGATCGACAAGGCGATCTTCCACATCAAAGCGAAGATCTAGCTGTGGATAAGTCTGGATCAATGCTGATAAAGCCGGGGCAACAAATTTTCTGCCAAAACCGAAGCTACTGGTAATTCTGATTTTTCCTTGAGGTTCTTGTCGGAGTTCAGAAAGTTCATCAAGCATCTGATTAACATCATTCAGGATATGTTGCGCCCATTCATATATCCGCTCACCATCTTCTGTAATTGATACCCGGCGTGTTGTTCTGTGTAACAGGCTAACATTCAATACATTCTCTAATATGGCGATACGTTTGCTAATAAAAGCAGGAGAGGCTCCGATTTCTTGCGCAACGGCGACAAAACTGGCTCTTTTAGCCACTAAAAGAAAGACGCGCAGATCCTGTAAAAAAGGGAGATTATTCATAAATTGTAAATTATGTTTCTACATTTTTTATATTGAATACAAATTAGTCAATTATAAGATATCTGAAAAGTCAATTCTGTATTCTGATAAATGAGAGATGTTCGATGAAAAAAACGTTTAAAATTGCTGCGATTCCGGGAGACGGAATTGGTCATGAAGTGCTTCCTGAAGGAATACGGGTATTGCAGGCTGTAGCTGAAAAATGGGATCTTCGTTTATCATTTGAACATTTTGAATGGGCTAGTTGCGATTATTATCTTAAACACAGCAAAATGATGCCTGATGATTGGTTTAATCAATTAATGCAGTTTGATGCCATTTATTTTGGCGCTGTTGGCTGTCCTGAAAAGGTGCCTGATCATATTTCTCTTTGGGGTTCACTACTTAAATTTCGTCGCGATTTTCAGCAATATGTCAATTTGCGGCCTGTACGTCTCTTACCGGGAGTGCCTTGCCCGTTAGCGAAAAAGAAACCGGAAGATATCGATTTTTATGTAGTCAGGGAAAATACCGAAGGGGAATATTCCACTATCGGCGGTCGTCTTTATGAAGGTACAGAACATGAAATAGTGATCCAAGAGTCAGTTTTTACCCGCCGTGGTGTTGATCGCATTTTGAAATATGCGTTTGAATTAGCGCAAAGTCGTCCCCGAAAGTTATTAACGTCTGCCACGAAATCAAATGGATTATCGATTAGTATGCCTTATTGGGATGAGCGAGTCGAAGAGATGGCAAAACAGTATCCCGATATTAAATGGGATAAACAGCATATTGATATTCTTTGTGCCCGATTTGTGTTAAATCCAGAGCGATTTGATGTCGTTGTTGCTTCTAATTTATTTGGCGATATTCTTTCTGATCTTGGGCCTGCGTGTACCGGAACGATCGGGCTTTCTCCTTCTGCTAATTTGAATCCAGAAAGGCATTTTCCTTCTTTATTTGAACCAGTTCATGGCTCAGCCCCCGATATTTATGGCAAAAATATCGCTAACCCAATCGCAATGATTTGGGCTGGTGCCATGATGTTACAGTTCTTAGGTGAAAGTGATAAGTGCTATCAAGATGCCCATGATGATATTTTAGCCGCCATTGAGGTGGTAATAGCGCAAGGGATCGTCACACCGGATATGAAAGGTAAGGCATTGACACAACAGGTCGGTGAAGCCGTTATTTATCAACTGAATAATTAAAAATTTTAATTTTATAAAAATCACACTTTTTTAGAGTGTGATTTTTTACTGTCAGCGATAAACATTATCTTCCTGATTTTTAACATATGTCACAAAACATTAATTACGATATGTGTTTTATCTATTTACTGTTTTACCCATTGTTTAAATTCTGTAGCAACATTATATTTTTATTGTTAACCATAAAAAGCGGTAAGTATCGTTCCCACTTATTGCTCGTTTTCCTTTTGTCGTGTCGATATCAATATAAAAGTAATCATAAAAACGATAACAGGCACTTTATGTATACCCAATGACGAACAGGATATACACAAAGTGACGAAACGGAGGCTTCATGCTGAATAACACAAAGAAAGATATTCCCTTAATTGCAATAAGCCTGACTTGTATTGTTGTGGTAGCAATAACCCTCAGTATATTTCCAGAAAAAACCAGTGTTATTGCTAATGCAATATTTAATGGGCTGACTCGTTTACTGGGTTCAACCATTCAAATTTTAGTTCTTGCTGCTTTGATGTTTGTGCTTTATCTGGCGATGAGTAAATACGGTAATATTCGGCTTGGTGAAGGAAAACCAAAATATGCCACCGCTCCGTGGTTATGTATGTTTATATGTGCGGGACTTGGATCTTCGACTTTATATTGGGGTGTGATGGAATGGGCTTATTATTATAAAACTCCCGGCCTTAATATTGCTCCTCAAACGCCTAAGGCATTGGAATATAGTATCAGTTACTCTTTTTTCCACTGGGGAATCAGTGCCTGGGCAACCTATGCGCTTGCTTCATTGGTCATGGCTTATCATTTCCATGTCAGAAAAAATAAAGGCTTGAGTCTTTCAGGAATTATTTCTGCAATTATAAAAATTAATCCCCAGGGGGTTTTTGGACGTCTTATTGATATGACATTTTTAATTGCAACTGTGGGAGCATTAACTATTTCTCTGGTAGTAACTGCATCCACATTAGGTGGTGGAATTTCTGTATTAACCGGCATACCGAATAATTTTATGGTTCAGGCTGGAATAACATTATTAGCGGCATTAATTTTTAGCTTAAGTTCTTATATTGGCATTGATAATGGTATGCGGCGTTTAAGCCAGATGGTAGGTTGGGGAGCATTAGGTTTTGCCTTGCTTGTTTTAATTGCAGGGCCTACAGAATTTACTATTAATAATATTATTCATGCAGTTGGTCTGACGACGCAAAATTTCTTGCAGATGAGCCTATTTACCGATCCTATGGGGGATGGGCAATTTACCCGCAGTTGGACGGTCTTTTATTGGTTATGGTGGATCTCATATACTCCCGGTGTTGCGATGTTTGTGACCCGTGTTTCCCATGGCCGCAAAATTAAAGAGGTGATTTGGGCATTGTTATTAGGCAGTACTTTTGGTTGCTGGTTCTTCTTTGGTGTTTTGGAAAGTTATGCGATGCACCAATTTATTACCGGGTCTATTAATGTACCTGAAATCTTGAGTACGTCAGGTGGCGAAACGGCCGTTCATCAATTGTTAAGCGCACTACCATTCGGCCAGTTTTTCCTTGCTGCTTATCTCCTTATCATGATTATTTTCTTAGCCTCACATATGGATGCTGTGGCCTATACGATGGCTGCAACCAGCACCCGCAATTTGAGTGAAGGTCAGGATCCTGGACGGGAATTACGTCTTTTCTGGTGCGTAGTAATCACACTAATTCCACTTTCGATTCTATTTACACAGGCCTCTTTAGAAACGATGAAAACCACAGTGGTACTTACTGCATTGCCATTTTTAGTGATCCTATTGTTTAAGGTTTACGGTTTTATTCGCTGGATAAAACAGGATTATGCACATGTTCCTACTCATCTTATTGATATAAAAAAGGAATTAATATGAGCATCCAATACCCCGAATTCACACTACCCAAAAATTTCTGTGCAAACCCGACAGATGCCTACACCATGCCTGCCCGTTTCTATACTTCTCAGGCTGTATTTAATTATGAGAAAGAAGCGATTTTTGCCAAAAGTTGGATTTGTGTTGCACATGTCAGTGAGCTGGCTAATCCGAATGATTATGTTACACGTGAAATTATTGGCGAAAACATTGTCATCGTGCGTGGGCGCGACAAAGTATTACGTGCATTTTTTAACGTTTGTCCTCATCGCGGGCATCAGTTATTACAGGGGGCTGGTAAAGCAAAAAATGTGATCACCTGCCCTTATCACGCATGGACATTCAAACTTGATGGCTCTTTAGCATATGCACGTAACTGTGAAAATGTGGCTAATTTTGATAAAGATTTGGCGACACTAACCCCTGTAAAACTGGAAGAATATGCAGGTTTTGTCTTTATTAATATGGATATGGACGCCAGTACAGTTGAAGAACAGCTACCTGGACTAGGTACAAAAGTACTGGAAGCCTGCCCTGAAGTTTACGATTTAAAGCTGGCGGCACGTTTCACGACAGCAACACCAGCTAACTGGAAAAGTATTGTTGATAACTATCTGGAATGTTATCACTGTGGCCCGGCGCCAATTTGGCTATGCCATTCCCTCTGATAAATCTTTCAAATTTGAAGGGGAATCTTCATTCCACGGTTTTTGGCTATGGCCTTGTACGATGTATAACGTTACGCCCATCAGAGGCATGATGACGGTTATCTATGAATTCCCGGTTGATGCAGAAACAACGCTGCAACATTACGATATTTACTTTACTAATGAAGACCTCACACAAGAGCAAAAAGATTTAATCGAATGGTATCGCGATGTTTTTCGCCCGGAAGATCTGCGCTTGGTTGAAAGTGTACAAAAAGGCTTGAAATCACGTGGTTATCGTGGTCAGGGGCGTATCATGGCAGATAGTACCGGAAGTGGAATAAGTGAACATGGTATTGCTTATTTCCACCATCTTGTTGCTCAAATTTATCATGAATAAGCTGAAATCGGACACAATCAGTGAAGTTATGATGAATAATCAGGAGTCGTTTATGTCTGCTTATCAGAGGGTCGGCGTTATTGTCAGTGACATTGAAACTATCACACCTACGATAAAACGATTTACATTAATACCTGAACAAAATACACACTTACCCTCTTTTACTGGCGGCAGTCATATCTTTGTACAGATGCAGGAGGGTGACAGTCATTATAGTAATGCTTATTCCTTATTAAATTCTCCTTTTAATTCACAACACTATCAAATTGCCATTAGGCGAGAAGAACATTCTCGTGGTGGATCGGCATTTATGCATGAAAAAGTGGTTATTGGCGATAAACTTGTTGTTTCTGAACCGAATAATTTATTCCCATTAGTATCCGAAGCTAAAAAACATATATTAATAGCGGGTGAAATTGGGATCACACCATTTATGTCCCATTTGCATGAACTGGAACAGCAAAATGCACAATATGAACTGCATTATTGCTGCCGAGATATGAATAACAATGTGTTTCGGCAAGAATTAATGGCATCGGTATTTAAGGATAACGTTGTTTGCCATGTTTCATCCGAAGGTTTTCGTCTTGAACTCGATACGTTTATTGCTCAGTTACCAGAAGGAAGCCATGTTTATACATGTGGTTCAAATTCACTGAAAGAAGGAGTAAAGCAAGCTGCACAAAAAGCCGGGTTTCCTGAACATCAGCTACATTTTGAGCAGTTTACTGTTGAAGATAAAACCGGGGATGAATTTACCCTTGTGCTTGCCAGATCGGGCGTTGAGTTGGAGGTTGATAGTGAATCGACAATACTACAAGTTATCGAAAGAAATAACGTCGCTTCGGTTGAAAGTTTGTGTCGCGAAGGAGTATGCGGTACTTGTGAAACCATAATTTTAGAAGGCGAAGCAGACCACCGTGACCAATATTTTACTGATGAGGAAAAAGAGAGCCAAACATCAATGTTGATTTGTTGTTCCAGATCGAAAGGAAAACGATTGGTACTTGATTTGTAAATTAAAAGCCTGCTTTTTTAAGCTGAACATCTGGTATCTTTCTGTTTCGAACAATTGCATATAGTCCATAGCGTGTTTTCCTTTGGCAAGAAAGATACCAACTATAGCAACTGACCGCCTTTCTGAAAAACTGCATTTATCAGGCAAAGCCGCCTGAAATTAATAAATTAACTGCCAATGCTACAAATATTAAGGCTGTGATTTTATTTAAAATATTTTGTATTTTTGGTTTATGAAATATTACTTCACTTAAATACCCTGATAAATATGAAATAATGGAAAATACAATAAAAGTGATGGTGGAAAATATCACGCCAAGATATAGTGACTGGAGTGAAACTGGAATAATACTTGTACTTTGATTGGTGAACTGAGGCAGAAAAGCCAAAAAGAAAACGATAATCTTGGGATTTGATAAATTCATGAGCATCCCTTTTCTGATAAGTTTTTTTGTATCATGAAAATTATCCGTACTTCGTTGAATAAAAGCAGGTTTAGCTTTGAAAGCACCCCAAGCCAGATAAGTTAGATAAATTATGCCAAAAATCCGAATAACTCCAAATGCTAGTGCATTTTCTCGTAATATTGTTGCAATACCTAATGATACTAAAGAAATATGTATTGCCAAACCAATACATAGACCCATAGTTATTAATATTCCAACTTTTCGCCCATGTATTGCCGATTGACTCAATATAAAAAGATTATCAGGGCCGGGTAAAAAGCATAAAAAAGTTGAAATACTGATAAATGTAATTAATGTTTCTATAGATAGCATAATAATTACCGCTATTTTACCATTGATAAATGGGTTTCATTATACTAATGAAAGAATGATGTATAAAAGATGGAAAATCTACTTACGGGTATGAATTAATTTCATACCATGTCTGATTGTCCTTTCAAGATGCGCTTTGATTAAAGGAAAACAAATTTCTCGGAACCATTTATGCTCTGGGTCCTGATGATACTTGGCATGCCATAGTAAGTAGTATTGTTGCGGCTGGATATCAATGGGTAAGTATCTTATTTTCAAATCATAATTTTGGGCAAAATCAGCAGCGATATGCAGTGGTATAGTGAGCATGGCATCTGTTTTTAACAGTAACTCAATGGCTGATTGGAAAAAAGGAACTGTAACCAAAATATTACGGTGGAGATCCATCATTGCTAATGTATGGTCAACGAAGCTATCTTTATCTCCACCACCACTAATAAGAATATGCCGACTGGTAATATAGTCGTTAATGGTTAGTTCACTATCAGATTTAGGGTGATTATGTCTGAATACAACGACAAGTTGGTCTTCGGCCATTAACTTGCCATATAAATTATCAGGTATGGAGTCAGCAATAGTGGCCACTAAGTCAAGATCTTGTCCAGCAAGTTTATTCAGGTTGTTTTTATACCACAGTTTATATTCGATGCTGACTTTAGGCGCTTCCCTTTCAATATGAAAAAAGATAGAAGGTAAGATGGCTTGGGCGACATAGTCGCTGGAGGCTAAGGTAAATTTCCTTTTACATTGACTTGGTTCTATTGATTCTGGTGCATATAGATTATCTAGTTGTTGCATCAATATTGGAAGCTGTGCCTTTAATTTTTCTCCTTTTTTGGTAAGGATAAATTTATTTGCTTCTCTTATAATAATCTTGTCATGAAAATCCTCACGGAGCTGATTTAACGTTTTACTCATCGCAGACTGTGTCACATTTAATTGTTTTGCTGATTCCGTCAAATTAAGTGTTCTCAGTATTGATATTAGAGCGGGTAGTAATTTGTAATTATTCAAAGTGTATTTTCCATATTGGTAGTTTCAATAATTATAAGCACTTTAAGTGATAATTAATTTTTTATCCATAAATTTTCAATACTAATGAGTTAAAAGAGATTTGTTCAACAATTAGTTATGTGTCTAATCATGATACTCCTGCCTCATAAATACAAATGGTTGTTCTATTGAATAAAAAATAATATATCTCAGTAATGGGAGACTGATTTAATCCAAAGAGTATATTTATAGGGGAGGTAATAGTATGGATAACCATTATGATGTTTTGATTATGGGAGCGGGCGTTTCTGGCATTGGTATGGCATGCCATTTGGCAAGAGAATGTCCTGACAAAAAAGTGGGGGTCTTAGAGCGTCGTGACGCAATAGGTGGAACCTGGGATTTATTTCGCTATCCGGGGATTCGCACAGATGCAGATATGATGAGTTATGGCTATAAATTTCGTCCCTGGACGGACACCAGTATTTTTGCTGATGGGCCTTCAATTAGACGCTATCTGAATTCAGCAGTAGAAGAGTATGAAATTGATAAAAAAATTCAGTTTGGGTTAAAGATCACCAAAATTAACTGGTCAAGTGAAACTCGCCAATGGACTGTTACCGCAATAGAT
Organism: Xenorhabdus siamensis; assembly: GCF_037996745.1. Classification (NCBI taxonomy): domain Bacteria; kingdom Pseudomonadati; phylum Pseudomonadota; class Gammaproteobacteria; order Enterobacterales; family Morganellaceae; genus Xenorhabdus; species Xenorhabdus siamensis. The sequence continues at coordinate 97,410 of NZ_JBBMXE010000005.1, read as the reverse complement.
GAAACCAGTGGAGAAATTCGGCAATTTACTTGTCATTTTCTTATTGGCGCGACAGGTTACTACAATCAGGATGAACCTTATGTACCTAAATTCCCCGGCCTTGAAGATTTTAAAGGCACAGTAGTTCATCCCCAACACTGGCCTGAGACATTAGATTACAAACGAAAGCGGGTTGTTGTGATTGGAAGTGGTGCAACCGCAGTCACATTACTTCCAGCAATGGCATATGAGACTGAACATATTACTATGCTACAGCGTTCCCCAAGTTATATTTTTTCAATACCGGGCAGGGATAAGATAGCTGAGTTTCTGAATGGTATTATTCCACAACGTTGGATTTATACATTAAGCCGAAAACGCAATATCTTATTTTTTAGCTTGTTATATAAAATTAGCCGATATTTCCCTAACCTTTTAAAATCGTTATTGTTGGGATTAGCCCGTAGAAAAGTTGGCCCTGATTTTGACATGAAACACCTGACACCCAAGTATATGCCATGGGATGAACGGTTGTGCTTTGTGCCCGACAGCAATCTATTTAAGGTTTTGAAAGAGGGGAAAGCTTCTATCGTTACCGATCAAATTAAACGTATTACTGAAGACGGGATTTTATTACAATCAGGTAAGAAATTATCTGCTGATATCATAGTGACAGCGACAGGGTTGCAATTACAAATGATAGGAGGAGCTGAGATTGCTATTGATGGTCAACCACTGCAAGGTAATAACATGATGTTCTATAAGGGGACATTGATACAGGATATTCCTAATTTTGCTTATCTATTTGGTTATATTAGCAACGCCTGGACATTAAAAATTGATCTCTCAGCGGAATATATTTGTCGTTTGTTAAATGAAATGGATCGGCGTCAGGCTACGGTTGTGACACCACATGCTCAGCCGGATGAGGTAGTACCTGATAAACATTTGTTTGGTGCCTTGCAATCTGGTTATGTGAAACGAGGTGAAGATTCACTTCCCCGTCAGGGACGCAGTCCAAATTGGCAAATATCACATGATTATCAAAAAGATAAAAAAGTCTTACGGCAGCCAGTGGATGATCCCGCTCTGGAATGGTTGTAATCATAATCAGCCCGTTATGATAACGGGCGAATTATTTTTTATCAGATGTCAGAGTAATAAGGGATATCAAAGATGGTACGGTAATACCCAATTTTATATTCTTAATTCTATGCATTAACGTTGTTTGATTAACCACTTCCTGGAGAGCCAGGAGAAAATTATTCCTGAGATCGCCCCAAAAATATGGCCTTCTGTAGAAATATTTTCTTGTAGTGGTAATAGACCGAAAGCTATCCCGCCATAATAGATAATTACCAGAATGGAAAAGAAAAAATCTTTAGCTCTTCTCAGGAAGTAAGCATTCGCCAGTAATAACCCCCACAAACCAAAAATCCAGCCGCTGGCACCGATATGAATGGCCATTCGGCCGAATAGCCAGACTAACGTACCCTCGGTAAAAATAATAAACAAACTGGCCAGAATGTAATAACGAATAGAATGGGTCGTCAGTAACGCACTGAGTACCAGTAAGACAGGAAGGTTACTAAACAGGTGTGCCCAACTGCTATGCAGGAATGGAGAGAATGGAATGCCAATCAATCCCTGAATATATCGGGGGATAATGCCGAAATTGTTTAATGTTCCACCGGTTAAGGTATCAATTATTTGAATTAAAACAAGTAATAATACCAACCAGATCAAGATATGAAAGCGTTGTTGGAGCCATATTTTCACTATATGTTGCCTTAATCTTATTTATCACATCAAATTTTCGTAATTAACAACTAACGCATCAGGAATTGCATGATCCATTAAATCAGAGGTTCTATCTAATTGGCTTCGGGTTAAATCTGTACGATTAACTAATAAGTTTCGTTTCCATTCTTCATGAATTTGGTAGCTCCAACGGGCTCTAAACTGCCCTGATAGACCTAGCCACATAAGGAAATCTCTCAATGGTGCTGGATATAAAACACAAGCATCATAGATGGCTGTAAAGGAAGAATATCTCATTCGTATCCCATTCCTAATTCTTGTGCCTGCTGAGTCAGTTCTGACATAGTTTTTTCACTATCTTGGTCGCGTGTATTTTTAAATATCATCAGGTCTGAAAACCGTACACGGCGATGTTTTCCAGTCTTGTGGAATGGTAGTGCACCTTCTTCCAATAATTTGATTAAATGAGGCCTGGAGACATTAAGTAAATCTGCTGCTTCTTGAGTGGTTAGTTCTGCATGAACTGGTACAACTTTAACTGCATTACCTTCAGCAAGTTCAGACAAAATATCAACCAAAAGGCGCAAAGCAGAAGTGGGTAATTCTACTTTATGTGATTGATTTTTTTCATCAAATATCTGGATGTATTGGGTTTCGAAGTGGGTTGCCAGATAGGCTGCCAGAACACGCTGACTTTCCACTGCAACCTGAACTTCTCTTGCTAAAGGAAGCGTCATTTTGGAGGAGTTGGAAATAGTCATGGAAAGTACCTCAATAGCTAGTGATGCATTAAAAATCGGCAATCACAAGATAAACGAAATAATCAAAAAACGCAATAAACGAAAAATAAGTCCTTTTATAATCTTAGTACTGTTTTGTAGATTTATGTTTTTTTGGATATACAGATCAATTTCCTAACGCCTGAACACTCTTAACCAAATCAGCAAGTTGGGTGACAACCCGGTCACCGACATCAGCATTATCACCACCCAGTGCTTTATTGCGCATAAAATCGCATTTTATCTGTTGCCAGCGTTGTTGTTCTGGTGTCATCATGCCACGGATCTCTGCCAGTTTGAGTAAGTTCTCTTCCGCTCCACTGGTCAGCAATTGTGCTTCTCCCAAATAGTGATCATCTAGAATACGCTGTATTTCTGCTTCGTTCATGTCACGTAACGCCAACGGAGCCAATACCGGATTTGAAGTCAAGACTGTTTTCGATATAGCTCAGTGTGAAGGCTTCTTCCATACCACCTAATACTTCACCGAGGTTATAAATATCGGCACGATTCGCCAACATATCAGGATGGGGAAGCTGGCAAGGAGCTTACCGTCTCGTTCGACCAGTTCCAGTAGTTGAGTGTTTTTGTAGTAGGTATACAGTTCGTTGAAATCCTGTACAAAGCTGGTGATATTGAGAAATGTACCTGTCAGTGGGACAGATTCAACATCATATTCATCGTTCTCTTTTTTCAATTTGTACAGGGAAAAAACATCTTCAACCTGAGTCTCTTTTTTCAAGCCGAGGAAAACGTTATAGCCAAATAGTAGATAGTCACCAACACGAACAATATCGCGGGCAACGCAGTTATTCTCTGTGCGAATACGAATACGGCCAATAATATCAGTCTGGTTTTTGCCGAATTCTTCCAGACGGCGGGTATTTAACAGACTGACTTTTTCGTGTAGTTGCTGGCCTTGTTCAGACAGACGATGGCGTAAGATATCATAAGCTCCACCTTCGGCGACGGCATTATCCAGTAATTCCTGCTCGCGAGTGTTTACTTGATGATCGTTCATTTGGCTATCTGACATGGCGTAACTATTTCCTTGCTTTAATGACGTTAATTCGGGTTCCAGGGCAGGGCACCGTACAGACATTTCTTAAATATGGATACTCACCGCCATGGGCAACTGTGACGGTGAGTATTACTGACTACTCTTCTGAATTATCTTTCTTCTGAATTTTTTTACCGCCGCTGAACATATTGACCAGAGATTGGACTTCTGGATTTTGCAGCAAAGAGTTGAAATCGAGTTTTTGCTCTCCAGCTACTTTTTCACCTTCCTTTTTTTCACCCACCTCTTTTTCTCCGGTTCCACTATCACCTTTACTTGCCAGCAATCTATCTACGGCGGATTTTACTAATGGGCTTTTGTCTACTACGCCATTAATGGCTTTGCCCACAGTGAGTGCTTTAGAGAAGGTATTGAAGAAGCTGCCGTCACCGCCCACGATATCGATGTTGGTTTTGCTAAGCGCTGCCGCCAGAACCTCCGCTTGTTCTTTGGCGATCTCTTTATTGGCGGAAATGGCAGACATTGCTTGTTCAAAGTTTTTCTCAAGCTGCATACGGAACTCTTCATGCTCACGTGCGGTATCGTTGAGATTACCTATCGCGGTGAATTTATCAGTCAGACCATCCGCTTCTGCTTTCAGACGCTGGCGGATTACTTCAGCTTGTGCGGCACCCAACTGGCCTTCACCACGTGCTTGTGCCGTCAGTTTTTCTTCTAATACCTTGGCTTCGGCCTGAGCTTGAATAATGGTGATCTGTTTTTGCCGGTCTGCTTCAGAAATCATACGCACTTCCTTGATGCGTTCTTCTTCCTGGGCAACGGTTTTTTCTACAGCGACACGCTCACGAATAACGTTAGAAATATTTTTACGCTCTTCTTCCAGCGCTTTCTCTTTTTCAATGCGCTGGAGTTCAACTTCACGCTCACGGGCAACAATTTCCAATTCCTGTGCGCGAATGACTTTTTCCATTTCAATGGCGACGGCACGGGAGCGATTCTGTTGAGCAACTTCCACTTCACGCAGGCGATTCTCTTCGCAGATTTCGATTTCCTGCTGGGTTTGAATACGAGCTTGCTCTGCTTTCAGGCGCTCTTCTTCTTTTACTTTCAGAGTTTCGGCGGCTTCACGAGCACGAATACTTTCAATTTCACGTTTTTGGCGGGCTTCGGCATCAGCTTGCTGACGTTCTAATGCCAGACTGGCTTCACGGGATTCCACGTTTTTCTTCTGAATAGCCAGCTCTTGATCTCGCTCTTTCTGATTGGTTTCAATATTGTGAATGGCAGTGATTTCGGTGATTTTGCGAATACCTTCTGCATCGAAAATATTGTTTGGATCCAGCGAGTTTTTCGGGGTCTGTTCCAGATAGTCGATAGCAACATCTTCCAGAGCATATCCGTTCAAATCCTTACCGATAACATCAACAATGCGGTCACGGAAGTTTTGGCGGTCTTCAAACAGTTTTGCCAGTTCAAGTTGTTTCCCAACAGTTTTCAGTGCTTCTGAGAATTTGGCACTAAACAGCGCGCTGACGGCATTATGGTCAGATGCACGTTCAACACCGATGAATTTTGCCACTTTCAATATATCTTCGGTGGTTTCATTCACTCGCAGGTAGAAAGCAACAGTAATGTCTGCACGCAGGTTATCTTTACAGATCAGACCATCTTTACCCCGACGATCAACTTCCAGTGTCAGCAGGGAAATTCGCATGAATTCTTTTTTGTAAATAACGGGATAAACCAGAGCACCAGTAAAATGGACTTTAGGTTGAGATGACATATCGTTAACGATCAGCGCAGTGCCTTGTGGTACTTTGATATAAAATGCTTTAAAAAGCCCCAAAAAACCCAGAATGACGATGATTATCGTTGCAATAATTATCAAAAACGGCATGAAATCAACCAAATTAATATCTGACATATTTAAGTGTTTCTCCATTTTGTTGTAGGGCAAACCTGTTTGGGGTTAACGGAATCCCTCAGAACTTAAGTTGCTATTCATCCATGACCGAAATATTGAGAGAGGCATGTCAGATAGCAAGTTTTACGGCAGTGGTGGAAAGTAATTTGTTACAATCTAAGTTCATCTTCACTGACGACTGCATAACTGTTTGTTGTGGCGTCATAACTGATCAGCACGACACGATCTCCGCGAATGATACCGTCACTTTCTGGTGCGCGTACCTGCAAGATAAGGCTAAGAGGGTGGCAATTCTTAGTAAATAACGGAGCACATCGGTTTCAATGAAACGCAGCATTAAGTGCTCTCTGAAATAGCTTAGAGGCCAGCTAATCAGAGTAATTAGTGTGATAATAATGGTGATAGGAATTCCGGTCAGGCCGAGTTTCGTTAACCAACCCGCCAGAGAGGTTGCGTCGAAACTATCTACATCCATATTCATAATATCCAGTAAACCCAAAGCGGCACATATCCAATAAAACAAAATAATCAATAATAGCCTGCTGAAGATAATAACTGGAAAAGCTAAACAGTTTTGTAAGAAAAGCGCCATTGGAATGCTGTCTCAAAACGGTGATAACTCATTGTAAAGTTATATTTAATTAAATCAGATTTAAGAATAAGTTAATAGTTTAAAAAAGATATTTTTTGAATTTTTACCAGAGGAATTAATGGCTGTTATTTATACTCTTAGTAATAATAAAATAAAATCATTTAATTTTTTGATTAGCTATTATTCTATATTGAAATCAAGGAAATATATGGCGTATTTAAGATATAAATTCAGAAGGGGATATTAGTTGATATAATTTATTTATTAAATTATCAATTAATAAATTATTTTCTCCAGACTAATTATATTTGCAAAGGAATACCTGAATAAATTTCGATATGGTTTAAAAATAGCACGCGGATTGCCGCAAAATGGTTAGCTCTGTGGCGCATAAATTTACTTGCACCTTTTCTCATATTTTGTCAGCTTTAGTACTGTCAGGGGGGCTGACAACGACTTTTTCAAGACAGGGTAACTATGATGAAAAGAGTAGGTTTTATCGGCTGGCGTGGTATGGTTGGCTCAGTATTGATGCAAAGAATGATCGAAGAAGGGGATTTTAACCAGATCAATCCCGTTTTTTTTACGACTTCCCAACATGGACAACCAGCCCCGGAGTTTACAGGTAAGTCGGGCGTTTTGCAGGATGCTTTTGATATTGAAGCACTTAATACGTTGGATATTATTATTAGTTGTCAGGGAGGGGATTATACCAATGAAATTTATCCCAGACTGAAAGCAACGGGCTGGCAGGGATATTGGATCGATGCGGCTTCTGCACTCCGCATGAATGATGATGCTGTCATTATTCTCGATCCTGTTAACCATCAACATATTCAGAACAGCCTGAATAAAGGGATTAAAACTTTTGTTGGCGGTAACTGTACTGTCAGCCTGATGTTAATGTCATTGGGTGGCTTGTTTGCTAATAATTTGATCGAGTGGGCATCAGTCTCAACCTATCAGGCAGCTTCTGGTGGTGGTGCTCGCCATATGCGCGAATTGTTGGTGCAGATGGGCATGTTGCATGATCAGGTTGCAGATGAACTGCAAAACCCGGCTTTTGCGATTTTGGATATTGAGAAGCGTGTAACGGATTTTACCCGCAACGGCGCATTGCCGACTGATCAATTTGGTGTTCCTCTGGCGGGGAGTTTAATCCCGTGGATTGATAAGCAACTGGAAAATGGGCAGAGCCGTGAAGAGTGGAAAGGCCAGGCGGAAACCAACAAGATTTTGAATACGGGTGATGACATCATTCCGGTTGATGGCCTGTGTGTTCGTATTGGAGCACTGCGTTGCCATAGTCAGGCATTTACCCTGAAATTGAAAAGAGATATTCCGATTCACGAAATTGAAACGTTGCTGGCATCCCATAATGACTGGGTTCGCGTGATCCCGAATGATCGCGAATTGACCATGCGTGAATTAACACCGGTGACGGTGACGGGTACTTTGAATACGCCAGTGGGTCGTCTGCGTAAGCTGAATATGGGGCCGGAATATCTGTCTGCTTTTACTGTTGGTGATCAGTTACTGTGGGGAGCGGCCGAGCCGTTGCGTCGTATGTTGCGGATTTTGTTGTAGTAAAGCATTTAATAGACCGCCATTATTGAATAAATATTGGTGGTTGTTTTTTTATATCTTATAGTTACATAATGGGGGCAATCAGGACATGTCGCCATTATGTTGGTCCTTGCATGCTGGTTTTTTGTAAATTCTCATTCTATTGATTTTAAAATAATTTAGATCTCAGCGTTGTTTTTCACTTTCCACAATTAGCTTATCACCGAGGCATTTTTTAATGCCTGCCGCTCTTCCGTGGAGCGCTGGCTAATTTCGTCAATGCACCGATAAAAGCATCTGCATCAAGGGGTAACTGCCCGGTTTTCGATACTTGCCAAATATACAAACAAGAGTTGTTCTGGGTAGGCGAGTGATAGTAGCTTGAAACTGATTTGAGGTGTTTTAAATGGAATGAACGGGCGGTTTAATTCGCCCGTTTAACATAAAAGGAGTTTAATTAACCATATTTCTTAGCGAAATCTTTATCTGACATGCATAAATAGATAATAAATTCAATAAAAGAAATGATATAAGGAATGAACGTCCAGCAAAAAATAAGGTATAAAAACCCTGATCCTATTTTTCCTAGATAAAATCTATGTACCCCGATAAAACCAAGAAAGAAAGCTAATAGAGCTGCAGTTATTCTGCTTTTCTCACCTTGTATTTCTTCTTTTTGAACTGCACCACAGCTAGGGCAAGAGCTTGCGGAGGTGTGGATTTCTTTTCCACAGCCACGGCAATAGACCATGTTTGACATCTAAATATCCTTAATGTTATCTATCTCATTCTGTTTTATATTAAAACTATCAAGTTAAAAATCCAATGATTTTAAGAAAAATTAAGACAGTCTCAGGGTGACCAATGGGAAGAAGGTTATAAATCCAATTTATTGATAGTGATGAATGTTTAGATAATCGCCAATTCCAGACATATACTGTCTCCCGACATTCCATTCATAGCCATATCTAAGATTCGTTTATGTGTGTCAGAACAACATGTGGTTCCAGTTGCCAAGAATGGCGATCGTTATTTTTGCATTTTGAATGTATCTTCCGAATAATTGGTGAGTATTATTTGCTAGCATAGTTAAGTTTCTCGATAAAAATTAAGGACACAACCCAGTAAAGCGATATCCTCCATTTGCGGCATAAAATACCCATAATTTGCTGTTATTTGGGTCTAATATCATAGAACATGGTTCATCATCAATAAACCCAAGCCTGTTGTAAGCATTTGAAAGGTGTTTCGTTGCCGTCGTCAATTTTAATCTTCCATGATGGCCTGTTTGGTAGGACAAATTGACAGCTTTTTCCATCAGTAAATAAGCACAATTTTGGATCCCCGGATGGGTAATCAGGTAACTGACTTCAGGATAATATGGATAGAGATCATCTTCATTGTAGGTAAATAACATTATTCCAATGGGCACCATCAGAGAAGACACTGAGTCTGTTGGAAAGTGAGTTGTATAACAGACAAAGTAGGTATAGTTGCAACCTTGATATAAGGTACTATCTTTTTTTCTGATGCGAAATGATAAATTATCTTTCACTGTACATAACAGGCTATCTGTTATACAACATCTCAGATCCCATGATTCTTCGGTGGAGGGGTTTGATTTTGCTTCTATATTGTCTCTTCTTCGATATGTATTTTCGATATGTGACAGCCATCCATCCTGTTTAATTGAATTATATAATTTCCTGACTGCTATTTCCGCTTCTTGCAATGTTGCTTTTTTAACTATTGGAATGTATCCATTTATCAATCTGGGGTTGTGATGATTAACATTGATATTCAATATATTTTGGGGTGGCAGAGTATGGAAAGAGTTTGAGCGGGATAAAGCTCCAGATGGCGTTTTGTGTATATAGCTATTAAAAGAAGAATTTCGTTTTAACATAATAATAACCTTTATAATAGAAATTGAATATGATTAATAAAATTAAGCTACTCTTAACATTTAGGTTCAATATGTTATTGAGAATTAAAAATTCCTGATTTATATAATGAAAGTGAAATTTTTCTTATCTTATTAATAAGATCATTTTTTGTTTTTTATGAAGAAATATCCTTAAATAATCGCTCGTTATCAGGGTAAATAAATGAAGGATTTTTCAATTAATTTGAGAAGTAATATAAGGCAGTTTTAGATGGTTTTCCAAGTAACCAATGAATATTTTATAGATAAATTTTGAACCGTCTTTTCCCCGGATAACGTTTTAGTTATCCGGGGCAGGTGTAGGAATATCAGATATCAATATTCGCAGCTTTCAGTGCGTTCTCTTCAATAAATGCACGACGAGGTTCAACAGCATCACCCATCAGGGTGGTGAACAGTTGATCGGTCGCAATGGCATCTTTCACAGTGACACGCATCATACGGCGAGTTTCTGGGTTCATTGTGGTTTCCCACAACTGATCAGGGTTCATTTCCCCCAGACCTTTATAACGTTGGATAGACAGACCGCGGCGTGACTCTTTGCTCAGCCATTCCAGTGCTTGCTCAAAGCTACTTACTGCCTGACGGCGTTCGCCACGCTCAATATAAGCACCTTCTTCAATCAGATTGCCGATCAATTCACCCAGTTTGCTGATACGGCGGTATTCGCCTCCGTGAATGAAATCGAAATCCAAATTGTAGTTAGTATCAACACCGTGTGTGCGGATGCACAGAACCGGCTCATAAACCTGACGCTCGCGATTTTCATGGATTTGGTAGCTGTAAGTGCTGCCATGTTGCTCTTTGTCATTCAGACGGATGGTCAGTGCACTTACCCATTCTTCCACTTTGGTCTGATCGGTTATGGCATCTTCCGTTAATACCGGATGGTAGATTAAGTTATTCAGTAGCGCCAGCGGGTACAAGCGTTCCATGCGTTTGATTATTTTTTGTGTAGTATTGAATTCAGTTACCAGTTTTTCCAGTGCTTCGCCTTTTAGAGCCGGAGCGTGTGGATTGGTGTAAAGTGATGCACCATCCAGTGCAATGGACATTTGGTAGGCTTCCATTGCATCGTCGTCCTTGATGTATTGCTCCTGTTTGCCTTTTTTCACTTTGTACAGGGGTGGCTGAGCAATATAGACATAACCACGCTCAATGATTTCCGGCATCTGACGATAGAAAAATGTCAGCAACAGAGTACGAATATGGGAACCGTCAACGTCGGCGTCGGTCATGATGATAATGCTGTGATAACGCAGTTTATCCGGATTGTATTCATCACGGCCAATACCACAACCCAATGCGGTAATCAGGGTTGCCACTTCCTGTGAAGAGAGCATTTTGTCAAAACGCGCTTTTTCAACGTTCAGTATTTTACCTTTCAGTGGCAGGATAGCCTGATTTTTACGGTTGCGCCCCTGTTTGGCTGAACCGCCCGCAGAGTCACCCTCCACCAGATAGAGTTCGGACAGTGCAGGATCACGCTCCTGACAATCAGCCAGTTTGCCCGGCAGACCTGCCAGATCTAATGCGCCTTTGCGGCGGGTCATCTCACGCGCTTTACGGGCAGCTTCACGGGCACGTGCTGCGTCAATAATTTTGCCAACAACGGTTTTGGCATCGTTAGGGTTTTCCAGCAGGTATTCCACCAGCTTCTCGTTCATCATCGTTTCAACCGCGGTTTTCACTTCAGAAGAAACCAGTTTATCTTTCGTTTGTGAAGAGAATTTCGGATCTGGAACTTTAACCGAGATAACTGCGATCAAGCCTTCACGAGCATCATCACCGGTAGCACTGACTTTGGATTTTTTGTTATAACCCTCTTTATCCATATAGCTATTGAGGGTACGGGTCATCGCTGTACGGAAGCCCACTAAGTGGGTTCCCCCATCGCGCTGAGGTATATTGTTGGTAAAGCAATAAATGTTTTCCTGGAAGCCATCATTCCATTGCATGGAAATTTCAACACCAATACCGTCTTTTTCGGTGGAGAAATAGAAAACATTCGGATGGATAGGGTTTTTATTGCGGCTCAGGAATTCAACAAACGCCTTAATCCCCCCTTCATAATGGAAGAGATCTTCTGTATTGGTGCGCTTGTCAACTAAGCGGATGGAAACGCCGGAGTTCAGGAATGATAATTCACGCAGACGTTTTGCCAAAATATCAAATTCGAAATCGGTGTTAACTTTGAATGTATCCATACTTGGCCAGAAACGCACAGTTGTTCCTGTTTGTTCTGTATCACCAACGACTTTCAATGGTGCTTGCGGAACTCCATGATGGTAGGTCTGTTCATGTACTTTACCGTCACGACGGATAGTCAGTTCTAGTTTTTCAGATAAGGCGTTAACAACAGAAACCCCTACGCCATGCAGGCCGCCGGAAACCTTATAGGAGTTGTCATCGAATTTACCCCCCGCATGCAGCACGGTCATGATGACTTCTGCTGCTGAAACACCTTCTTCTTCGTGTATGTCGGTAGGAATACCGCGGCCATCATCCTGTACAGAAACTGAGTTATCTGCATGGATTGTGACAATTATTTTGTCACAATGGCCTGCGAGGGCTTCGTCGATAGCGTTGTCAACAACCTCGAAGACCATGTGGTGCAGGCCAGTACCATCATCGGTATCACCGATATACATGCCTGGACGTTTACGAACAGCATCCAGCCCTTTTAATACCTTGATACTTGAGGAGTCATATGTATTCGACATCAACGTTTCTCGCTTATCTTAATCCTGTGGTTTAACCTCTATACCCTTCGTCTTTCGAATAGCTGCTTTGTTGGCTGCACCTCGAAATCCATTGGCATATTTTGCCATGTTCTACGCGAAACATCCTGCTATTTACATCAATCATGTCTGCAACTTGCTCAGGCGTTATTGCACTGACAAACACCTGGGCCTGCGTAGATTTCAGACGCTCGGCTAATAAATTACGACGACCGGCATCCAACTCAGAGGCAAAATCATCAAGCAGATACAGGCATTTTTGCCCGCTCTGTCGGGTGAAATATTCACCCTGTGCTAACCTCAGGGCACACATCAGTAACTTAAGCTGACCACGTGAGAGCATATCTTCTACAGATATGCCGTCTGCCCTGATCCGCAGATCGGCTTTGTGGGGACCGGATGCGGTATAGGTTAATGCTTTGTCGCGCTCAAACTGCCGCGCGAGCAGTTCTGCATATTCACTCTCTTTATCCCAACCTTGTTGGAAAGAGATATTGAGTGTGAATTCTGGTAAAAACTGTTTGCAGGTTTTTTCAATATCTCCGGCAATACCTGCAATATATTCCGTCCGCCATTGGCTTATCTGGGTCGCAAGCGGTGCAAGTTCGTGATCCCAGTGCTGGATCTGGTTATAACGGGTTACCTGTCGTAATGCCGCATTTCGTTGTTTGAGCAGCCTTTTTAGGTTGACCCAGCCAGTAAAAAAACGCGGTTCATTATGAAAACAACCCCAATCGATAAAAGCACGGCGGTATTTCGGGCCACCATTCAACAGCGTAAAACCTTCTGGTGTGATAAGTTGCATCGGCAATATTTTTGCCAACTCAGCAATTTTGTGCCCATCACTGCCATCAATTCTGACTTTGCTGTCACCCTGACGGTTTTTGCATAATCCAACCGACAGAGTTCGTTCATGGGACTGTTGCTCCAGCTTCCCATGAAGAATGAACTCCTCACAATCATGACGGATCACTCTTCCCGCCTGAACACTGCGAAAAGCGCGTCCATGGCCCAATGTGTAAATGGATTCCAATACACTCGTTTTGCCGCTGCCATTTGGCCCAACAAGAAAATTAAATCCCGCTGCCAACGGCAAATCGGCATTTGCGATATTACGAAAATCGCGGATCAATAGACGCGAGAGAATCATGAGCTATGAATTAATACTTGTTACAGGCGCATTCTTTACAGACGCATCGGCATCACGACATAAGTCGCGGCCTGACTGGCTGAATTCTCTATTTTTACACTGGATGTGGCGTCCGTCAGCAGTAAACTGACTTGTTCGCATTTTAATGCGTTGAGGACATCCAATACGTAACTGACATTGAAGCCAATTTCCATTTCAGCGCCGTGATAAATGACGTCGACGATCTCTTCTGCTTCTTCTTGTTCCGGGTTATTTGCGGTAATTCGGAGCTGGTTTTCGCTTAAGTAAATGCGAACACCACGGAATTTTTCGTTGGATAAAATCGCAGCCCGTGAAAATGCCTGCTTAAGCATGTCACAATTTGCTTCCAGCGTTTTATCAGGATTCTTGGGCAGGACACGACGATAATCAGGAAAACGCCCATCAACCAGTTTTGAGGTAAATATAAAGTCACCAACATGGGCGCGAATATTGTTGCTGCCAATCTGCAATTGGAGTGGGTTATCTCCACCATCCAGTAATCGCATTAATTCAATAACACCTTTACGAGGGACAATCACTGAGTGTGAAGGTAAACTCTGGCCGATATTCATTGAGCAGACCGCCAGACGATGGCCATCTGTAGCAACAGTACGCAATTCTTCCCCTTCAGTTTCGAATAGCATACCGTTCAAATAATAGCGGACATCCTGATGTGCCATTGAGAATTGAGTAGACTCAATCAGACGTTTTAATGTTGCTTGTGGTAGTGAGAATTCAACGTCGCTTTGCCAGTCATCTAGATTGGGAAAATCGGATGCAGGCAGGGTAGAGAGTGAAAAACGGCTGCGTCCGGAGCGAACCAGAATACGGTCTCCATCCAGCTCAACGCTGATTTCCGCTCCATCAGGCAATCCACGCCAGATATCAAAGAATTTACGCGCGGGAATGGTGGTTGCTCCCTCTTCATGTGGCTGAGTGAGTGTTACCTGAGCCTTCATTTCCATTTCTAAATCCGTACCTGTCAGTGACAGGGAGCCGGCTGTCACCTGCAACAATAAATTGCCTAAAATAGGCAGGGTAGGGCGGCCACCTAAGGGGCTGCTAACCTGCTGCAAGGGTTTTAATAATTGCTCACGTTCAATGATAAATTTCATAGCGCTAGGAAGACAATGTTCTGATTAAGTTAGAAAAATCTTCTTTGATGTCATGACTTTCTTCACGCAACTGTTCGATTTTACGACATGCGTGCAATACGGTTGTATGGTCACGACCACCAAAGGCATCCCCGATTTCAGGCAAGCTGTGATTTGTCAGCTCTTTTGCCAGCGCCATTGCCATCTGTCTTGGACGGGCAACAGAGCGTGAGCGGCGCTTGGAAAGCAGATCAGCAACTTTGATTTTGTAATATTCAGCGACTGTTTTCTGAATATTATCAATAGTGACCAGCTTTTCCTGTAGAGCCAATAAGTCACGTAATGCTTCGCGTACAAAATCAATAGTAATCGCCCGGCCAGTGAAATTGGCGTTGGCGATGACTCTGTTCAAAGCGCCTTCGAGTTCACGGACGTTGGATCGCAGGCGTTTAGCTATAAAGAAGGCCACTTCCCCCGGTAACTGGATCTGGTTTTCATCTGCTTTCTTCATCAGAATGGCAACCCGGGTTTCCAGCTCCGGTGGTTCAATAGCAACAGTTAATCCCCAGCCAAAACGGGATTTTAGCCGATCTTCAACGCCATTAATCTCTTTTGGATAGCGATCTGATGTCAGAATAATCTGTTGATTACCTTCCAACAGAGCATTGAACGTGTGAAAGAATTCTTCTTGTGATCGCTCTTTATTAGCGAAAAATTGAATGTCATCAATAAGCAGGGCATCTACTGAACGATAATAACGCTTAAACTCTTCTATCGCATTGTTCTGCAACGCTTTAACCATGTCCTGCACAAAACGTTCAGAATGCATGTATACCACTTTTGCGTTGGCTTTACGTGCCATGATGCTGTTGCCGACAGCATGTAAAAGGTGGGTTTTACCCAATCCCGTGCCTCCATAAAGGAATAGCGGGTTATATGCTCCTCCTGGATTATCGGCAACTTGTCTGGCTGCTGCCCTGGCGAGTTGGTTGGATTTACCTTCAACAAAGTTATCAAATGTATGTTTAGGATTGACGTTTGAACGATAGGATAACTCCGGCTGCGCTTTTACATTATCCCAGCTCGGACGTACAGATAAACTGGATGGAGCAGTAGCCACCGGCATATCAGCAATGATTTTCTGAGACGTAGACTGGCTCGGTGAAACAGGCTTATTACCTACTTCAAAACGCAGTAATGGTACTTCAGGACCACAGAAATCATTTAATAACAGATTGATATTATTTATATATTTCTCTCTAACCCAATCCAATACAAAGCGATTGGGGGCATAGAGAGCCAACGTGTTATCACTTAGTTCTGCCTGAAGGGGTCGTATCCACATACTGAATTCTGTGGCAGGTAACTCATCCTGCAAACGGGCAAGACATTGCTGCCAAAGCGAAAGTGACACGGCAAACTCCCCTAAAACAAGACCAATAAAAGAAACTGGAAGAATAGATACGTTATACTGGGCACAAGGCATTACTATTTACCGATGAGAACGTTTTTACCGATGAGAATATTACCGATAAGAACATCTACCGATGAGAAAGCTCGCAGTACCTTGTGGCGACTTTTACTTTCATCGCTCTCCCAACATCCGTACAGCGAGATCGGAATCGTGACCAGTGATCATAACGCAAAAGACGATATAAATCCTCATTCTTTTACACAGCTTTGACGCTTTTTATCCACAGGGAGATCACCACGCTTTGGTACTCGTAGAATATAAAGCCCATAGAAGATACTGTAGTGTAATCATGGTATATAGCAAATCCCATTTAGTTATCGTTTAAAATTCAAAGAGAAAACAGCAGTATAATTACCAATCGAATTTCAGGATCTGTGTTGCATCCTTGCGCTTTATTACACAGTCCGTATAATCTTGCACCCTGTGTGTAATGCCGAACGATTTTTTTCCGGCTGTGGCTGGTGGAAGTCAGGGTTAACACTTTAGATAGCAAAACATTGGGTAGCAACAAGTCTGACACCGATTGAAGCGCGGTCAGGCTCGCGTCATCTTGGATTGACTAAGGGTAGTACATTTTATTACAATCCTGCCTCTTTCTATATATTGATGTTGCGATTGAGGCATCGGTGTCTACTTATTTATCACTGGTCGCCAACGCATTTGCTGAATCAGTTACAAATTTTAAGTTAGGTAGAAATCGCTATGAAACGCACTTTTCAACCATCCGTACTGAAGCGTAACCGTACTCACGGCTTCCGCGCTCGTATGGCCACTAAAAATGGTCGTCAGGTTCTGGCTCGCCGTCGTGCGAAAGGCCGTGCTCGTCTGACTGTTTCTAAGTAATAAAGCTAACCATTCCAAGTGGTTAAGCTCGCTTTTCCGAGGGAGTTACGTTTGTTAACTCCCGAGCATTTCACTTATGTTTTCCAGCAGCCACAACGGGCAAGTTCCGCAGAGATCACCATCCTTGGACGCCTTAATGAGCTGGGGCATCCCCGCATCGGTATAACCGTCGCCAAAAAAAATGTTAAACGCGCCCATGAGCGTAATCGTATTAAGCGATTGGTTCGTGAAAGTTTTCGTTTAAACCAACATAAATTACCTTCCATGGATTTTGTGATTTTGGTGAGGAAAGGGGTCGCTGAGCTTGATAATCGTGAGCTAACGGAAACGTTAGGCAAATTATGGCGTCGTCACTGTCGCTTGGCTCGCGCCTCTTGATTGTTTTAATCAGAGGTTATCAGTTAGTGATTAGTCCACTACTGGGGCCTCGTTGTCGTTTCAACCCTACTTGTTCCCAATATGGCATTGAGGCATTACGCAGGTTTGGAATGATAAAAGGCAGTTGGTTAACGGTGAAACGCATATTAAAATGCCACCCTTTACACGAAGGTGGTGATGATCCTGTCCCACCTAGAAAAAACGAAGATAACAGAGAACATTAACGATGGATTCGCAACGCAATCTCCTTCTCATCGCTTTGCTGTTTGTTTCGTTCTTGGTCTGGCAGGCGTGGGAGAAGGATAAGAACCCACAACCAACAGTACAGATCTCGCATCAAACAAGTACGCTGAGTAGTGAAGCAGGCAATGGGCAAGGCAAACTGATCACCGTGAAAACGGATGTGCTTACGTTGCACATCAATACCCGTGGTGGTGATATTGAAGAGGCTGATCTGCTGGCCTATCCTGATACTCTTGGTTCCAAAACGCCGTTTAAACTGTTGGAAACGACACCAGAGTTCACTTATCAGGCTCAAAGTGGATTAACTGGCATTAATGGCCCAGATAATCAAGCTGAGCGTCCTCTCTATACGACCACTCAGAATAGTTATGTTTTAGCTGATGGTCAGGATGAGTTGCGTATTCCGATGACTTATACCGCACCTGATGGTGTTGTATATGTTAAAACTTTCGTATTGAAACGTGGTAATTATGCTGTTTCTGTTGATTACAGCATTGATAACGTGACCGACAAACCGTTGCAGATGGCGTTTTTTGGTCAGTTAAAGCAGAGCGTTAACCTGCCGACACATCGCGATACCGGCAGCAGTAACTTTGCTTTGCATACCTATCGTGGGGCTGCTTATTCTTCTGATGAAGCAAAATACGAAAAATACAAATTTGATGAAATTGAAAGTAAACCGCTTTCTGTAACCACAAAAGGCGGTTGGGTGGCGATGCTCCAGCAGTATTTCGCTACAGCCTGGGTTCCGGGAGAAGGAAAAACCAGTAGCTTCTATACCATCGATATGAAAAACCAGAAAATGGCGATTATCGGGTACAAAGGTGAAACTGTCGATATCGCACCGAACAGTAAGCAGAATATCTCCTCTACTCTGTGGGTTGGTCCTGAAATTCAGGATGAAATGGCAGCGGTTGCTCCACATCTGGATCTGACTGTTGATTACGGTTGGTTGTGGTTTATTTCCCAGCCTCTGTTCAAGCTGTTGAAATTCCTGCATGAGTTCATTGGTAACTGGGGCTTCTCCATTATTGCTATTACCTTTATCGTGCGTGGTATTATGTACCCGCTGACTAAGGCGCAATATACCTCTATGGCGAAAATGCGTCTGTTGCAGCCGAAAATTACTGCGATGCGTGAGCGTTACGGTGATGATCGTCAGCGCATGAGTCAGGAAATGATGGCGTTGTACAAGACAGAGAAAGTAAACCCATTGGGTGGCTGTTTGCCTCTGTTGATTCAGATGCCAATCTTCCTTGCATTGTATTACATGCTGATGGGATCTGTTGAACTGCGTCATGCACCATTTATGGGCTGGATTAAGGACTTGTCTGCGCAAGACCCGTATTACATCTTGCCATTGCTGATGGGTGTGACTATGTTTGTGATCCAGAAACTGTCACCAACTACTGTAACTGACCCAATGCAGCAGAAGATCATGACTTATATGCCAGTCGTGTTTACCATCTTCTTCTTGTGGTTCCCGTCTGGTCTGGTGCTGTACTATATCGTCAGTAACCTGGTTACTATTATCCAACAGCAGGTTATTTTCCGCAGTCTGGAAAAACGTGGGTTACATACTCGCGAAAAGAAAGTAGATCTTTCTAAAAAATAAGTCTTTTAAAAATAGATTTTTTAAAAAATATATAGAGGGCGGTCATTGGCCGCCTTTGCTATTTCAGAAAATGGGTAAAAGAGAGAATTTCATGAATACCACCGATACGATAGTCGCTCAGGCCACTCCTCCGGGACGAGGCGGTGTAGGCATTCTGCGTATTTCTGGCCCCAAAGCTGCGGAAGTTGCTAAGGTGGTATTGGGAAAACTCCCGAAACCCCGTTATGCCGACTACCTGCCGTTTTGCGATCTGGATGGTTCTGTATTAGATCAAGGTATTGCCCTTTATTTTCCAGGCCCTAACTCGTTTACTGGTGAAGATGTGCTGGAGCTCCAAGGGCATGGCGGGCCGATTATTCTTGATTTACTGTTGAAACGTATTCTGGCAATTTCCGGTGTGCGCATCGCGAATCCCGGGGAGTTTTCTGAGCGTGCGTTTCTGAATGATAAACTTGATTTAGCTCAGGCTGAAGCAATTGCGGATCTGATTGATGCCAGCTCGG
This sequence comes from Xenorhabdus siamensis, assembly GCF_037996745.1. Lineage (NCBI taxonomy): Bacteria > Pseudomonadati > Pseudomonadota > Gammaproteobacteria > Enterobacterales > Morganellaceae > Xenorhabdus > Xenorhabdus siamensis. The sequence continues at coordinate 77,781 of NZ_JBBMXE010000005.1, read as the reverse complement.
AACAGGCTGCCCGTTCTGCAATGAACTCTTTGCAAGGAACATTCTCCAAACAGGTTCATCAAATGGTGGAAGCGCTGACTAACCTGCGTATCTATGTTGAAGCGGCGATTGATTTTCCTGATGAAGAAATTGATTTTCTTTCCGATGGCAAGATAGAGGCCAAGTTGGATGAAGTGATTGCAGAACTTGAGCAAGTTCGTTCACAAGCACGTCAAGGCAGTCTTTTGCGTGAAGGGATGAACGTGGTGATCGCAGGTCGTCCGAATGCAGGTAAATCCAGTTTACTGAATGCGTTGGCTGGCCGTGAAGCTGCGATTGTCACCGATATTGCGGGGACAACACGTGATGTTTTGCGCGAGCATATTCATATTGATGGCATGCCGCTGCATGTAATTGATACCGCAGGTTTGCGTGAAGCCAGTGATGAAGTAGAGCGCATTGGTATCGAACGCGCATGGCAAGAAATCGAACAAGCTGACAGAGTACTGTTTATGGTGGACAGTACGACAACCGATGCTATCGAACCTGCACAAATCTGGCCGGAATTTATGGCAAGTCTGCCCGCATCTCTGCCTATTACGGTTATTCGTAATAAAACAGATATGACCGGAGAAGAAACTGGTGTATCAGAGGTAAATGGTCATTCATTGATCCGCCTTTCTGCCCGTGAAGGTGATGGCATTAATTTGCTGCGTGATCATCTAAAAAAAACCATGGGCTTCAACAGTAATACCGAAGGCGGTTTTCTTGCCCGTCGTCGTCACTTACAGGCCCTGAATACCGCAGCAGAACATTTGCAGGAAGGTCATCAACAATTGGTATTTGCCCGTTCAGGAGAGTTGTTGGCGGAAGAACTGCGTTTAGCACAACAGGCATTGAGTGAAATCACGGGAGAATTTACTTCCGATGATCTGCTTGGCCGGATTTTTTCAAGTTTTTGTATTGGGAAGTGAAGTGCCCAATTGAAAAGAAAAACGATGTAGAACCCTTCAAAACACATCAAACTAAACATTTGTTATTTGTATTAGTCACAATTTAATATCTAGCACCTAAAAAGAGTGGGTTTGTTGTCGAAACCCGCTCTTTTGATTGCTTTTTGATGGGCAACATCAAGTTTCAATTTCTACTTGAACTTGATTTTCTATTGCCACTTGGATCTGATTTTCTATTACAGAATAAATATCAACATTCTCGTCAGGTACTTCGATGCTTACAAGAAGGCTAAACCTTACTCTATTTTCCCAACGATCTTCTGCCGTCCGATACTTCCACCATCCTCCGACAGGAAAAACAGCTATAGTGTGCATGTCAGCTAAATCTTGTGCGCTACCAGTCCATTCATCTGAATGTACTGAACCTCTTGTTCGAAGTTGCCCCCCTAAAAACCATCCGTCATTGTCACCTTCAGTCCCATCGTAATTATCCATATTTGCTAGGCCATTAATGTAAGCTCGGAAGTTATCAAGTGACTGCCCAGGCCTTATTGTTTCAAACCTTAAACCATGAGATTGATAGCTATATCTTGTACGATAGCCCCTCCTTCCAGGATTAGGTTCTATGAAATACGATAAAGTGATTTTTAGCTTAACTTCTAACTCTGGCGGCAAGTTTTGCAACTCCGCCAGAGGCCAAGGCAATTGATAAAGCTTCATTTGATTGAGTTTAGGATCAGATGATGCAGTGGCATCGTGAGGCTTGATAAATGGTTGGATCTCACCCTCCGCAATCAAAGTAAGTGCATGATCCGCACTGTATCTCGCTCGATCAATGTTAGTTACCCCATACCCAACTGTACGCAACAATGTTTCTTTTGCCACTTTGGGGCTATGCATAGCACTTAATAATCCAAATCGTTCCATCATTCTTGGAGTCCACTCCGCAGAGTGTATTATTAAGCCTCGGATAGTCTCAGGCCAAAGTTCAGGATACTCGGCTGTTAACTGAGCTGCACACCTAGAAACTAACGCACATGCCGCGCTTGTATCACTTCCCCGCTCAAAAACCTGACCAGTAGTTTTTCCTGATGTTGTTAATAATCCAACAGTATCTTCGTTACTGACTTCCGTTTTATCTGGTGACAAAAGTCTATTTCCACCTTCACCAACGACATCTGGCTTAAATGGTGCCTGCTTTCTCCATGCCCAATTCACAGAAGAACGACTTGATGGCGCGACATCACCCGCCATTGCAAAAGGTGACCAACCTTCAAAACAGGGATCATCATTTGTTGTCATTTCTGTATATGCACCAACGGTAATAGCATTCCATGCTTGAGCAGGGTCTTCTATCTGAGCAAGATTTACTTGGTCCCAGTAGTTTTGATCAGGACGAATCTCTAGATTATTACCGGCAGAAATAACAAAAAGTCTCTGCTTTCCATCTTGCATACCAGAGGTAAATTGATCAATTTCTGCAGACCATGAAGAAGGTCTACCACTTTCTTTCTCATGGTCAGAAGTAACAGCAAGACTATATACTCGATTTATATCTGGTCTATCTATTTCAAGTTTGTATGCAGTTCCTACAGTTATAGCTCCATACAACAAGGGATCATTATTTCCTTGCGGAGGTAATATTCTTGCCGATTCGATTATATGTGACAGATGGATGGCGTTGTTTTCCAATACAACATCCATCAAATTTCCAAATGCTGCAAGTCCTGCCTGCAAAGAACCATGATCATTAAATGGAGCTAGTGGTTGATACTGATCGTATTTAGGCCAATCAGGATTCCAAGAAACGGAGTAATCATCGCAACAAACTGAGCTTAATAAACGATTATGATAATTAACCCCAGTATCAAGTATGGATACACTGGTTGTTATATTATCTGAAAGAGAAACTCTATCAAAAATACTTTGTAGCCACGCTTGTTGCTCTTTTGGTGAAGAGCTAACAATAGGAACTGGCGTATCCTTCGCTTTTCGAATTTCTTCTAAATTTGAAATTAATTCAGGGGCTTTCTCTAAGTTACGAACAGAAGCCTTAATAAGAACAACAAAAGAATTGAAAAATGATATAGATGTGTTTCCTAAACGACCATTTACTCTTTCTGCAAGAGACGCAGCTATATTTTCAACGCCATCAACTGCATTTTTTTTCAACCACAATTCCCACCAAACATCATTATCTCGATCTGTAGGAAACAATTCTGGCGGATCTGTCCAAAATGACTCTAAACTTGCAAGTCTAATCTCAGAAATACTATCTATTAACGTATGATTTCGAGGAAAAGATATCCCATCCTTATTTGGCTTTCCGTCTTTCTGAGGATCTAAATACTGCTGTATTTTTTTAAGGAATGTATTTCGCCGATCTTCAGGTATAAAAACTAAGGCGAACTCCCTATTTTCTCTCATCTGACAAGAACAAAGTTTAAAATCTCTGTTATCTAAACTATCTAATGGAAGCTTACATCCATCTACACCAATAATTTCAACATAAATTCCAAAATCATCTGTGATAGTATTAACTTCATGTTCTCTTTGCTGGTTATAGGCATCGATTAAATTTTGGTATTGACCTCTCAAATGACTTCCATGTTGGTTTCTGTTCTGTCCAGGAATCCCTGGATTTCTACCAGTTCTTTTAGATTTAAATCTTTCATCTATGAAAAATCTAGCTACATCTAAATGCCTCCTTTTAGAAACCATATAATTCCCTCAAAAGTTTTTATTTATTATTACCTGATTGCCTTCTTGAAAAGGCTTTTAATAAAGTTTCACTTGTTATTTTGGCATTAAAATTCAAAACAGCTTCTTTAGCCGCGTCTTCACAAGATCGAGTAATTTCGGCAGAACTTAAACCATTAGCTGTTTCTGCAACCAGATCCCAGTCAAAGTCGTCAGTATCAAAAAGTGATAGCCGATTTTGAATTAGAAGACATATTTGATTAAATTTTGGTTTTTCAAACTTAATGATATCATCAAATCTTCTATAAAGCGCTTGATCTAATAATTCTGGATGGTTTGTAGCTGCAACAATAATACTCTCTGATGCGTTTTGCTCTACAAATAGTAAAAAAGAGTTTAATACCCTGCGAATTTCCCCAACATCATTAGGTGCACCTCGTTGAGTTCCAATAGCATCGAATTCATCAAAAAGATAAACTGCCCGTGTTTGCCTGATATGATCAAAAATCAAGCGCAACTTCGCAGCAGTTTCTCCCATAAAACGTGTAATTAAATTATCCAAAACTATTGTATAAAGAGGCAGCTTTAACTCTGTTGCTAACATAGATGCAGACATCGTCTTACCAGTTCCTGGTGAACCAGTAAAAAGGAGTTTTCTACGAGGTTGCAATCCAAACTGGCTAAGTTTGTCTTTCTGGCGTTGTTCTAATATTACCTTTTCCATACGTTCTTGTATGTCATCAGAAAGAACAAGTTCGTTAAGACGAACACTGTGCGGTGTTAGCTCTAATAAGCCATTTAACTCACTTTGATTCTGTTGTGAAAATGGAATAGCTCTAGATGATGCTAGCCCCAGCTTGTTAGTAGATCTTTGAGACTTCTCAACAAGGTTTTTAATGTCGCTAGCAAGCTTGTTATGTCCCTGTCGAGCCTCTTTGGCAGCCACCTGAAGGGCAACAGAGTAAAAACGCTCATCATCACGCTCAGCGTGACTCTTTAAAAGCGCTTTCAGTTGTTCCGCAGTAGCCATTAGTTAATCTCCATAAGATGGGGCGAACTTACCATTTTTATACGATAAAGTATGTGTAGTATGACAGGGTTTAAGCACTTAATCCCCACTAGAATTTTGTACACTCACCACCCCAACATGATTATAAATAGTTGTTCTAGATACTCCATATCGCTTTGCAACATCAGATACAGGAATAGAACCATCCTTGAGTAACGCCTTAATTTCCCTAATGTCTTTTTTCTGCAATTTTGGTTTCCTTCCGCCCACACGTCCACGAGCTCTTGCTGATTCTAATCCAGCTCTGGTACGTTCACTAATCAAGTTACGCTCAAACTCCGCTAGAGCTGCAAACACATGAAAAACCAACTTTCCAGAGGTATTGTTAGTCTCAATCTGCTCTTGTAGGCTCAGAAATCCAACCCGCCGTTCATCAACTAGATGGGTAACGACTTTCACCAAATCACCCAAGCTACGACCAAGCCTATCCAGTCTCCAGACGACCAACGTGTCTCCAGGCCTAAGAGCCTTTAAGCAATTCTCAAGTTCTGGCCGGGCGGTATTTTTCCCGCTGGCCTTGTCCTCGTAAATGATTTCGCAACCGACAGCAACCAACGCATCCCGCTGAAGATGCAGGTTCTGATCGTCGGTTGAAACTCTGGCGTAGCCGATTTTTTGATTCATGAACGTTTAATTAACACAGAATTTTATACGAGAATATTAACAGATATTTGCTTAAAATGCCAGCTATAGCGTAAGCTCCTGAAGTGTTCAATAAACGGTGGTTTGTTGAACAAAATAAAAGCTCTGCTCTCTTACTAAAGAAAACCTGATCTATAGACACAACCATGTATAGTTCTATATATGGTTTCACCTATGGAGATATTAAGATGCCAGTCACAATAAGCATTTCCGATGATGTGTACCGCAGATTGGAGGGGTTGGCTGTCGGGTTCGACACGCCAGAGAGAGTTATCGAGCGACTGCTCGACTCGGTTGAGTAGAGCGGACCTAAGTCCAGCGAAAGCAAACTGTCCCTAACTTTTGTTCCTGATGAGGCAGCTTTCAAAAATAAGCTGATAGCACGCAAGAAGGCACAGGTCGTTCTTCATTTGAAAAACGGTGAGCGAGATGTCATTCATTGGAATGCTTCTAGGTTCCAACCCAGCTCAAACCTTCGAGCTAATTTATGGTCCGGCATTCTGAGAAATTGGAAGGATAAAGGGATCACCTCTGCGGAACTTTCGGTTCTCCCCCAGGGCCACAACCACCCTGACGACAACACCGATCTATTAATCGCTATTGCCGGAGAGGTTCACTGGACGCTCGAAGAGGTAGAGCAGTACTTCGTGGATTATGACCTGGTTAGCAGTGACGACGGCCATCCCTACTACTACCTCGCGACCTTCAGTGATGAGACACCTGACGAGCTGAAGCAAATTGCCGGGCTGAACAGCTCAAATCAGCTTCACCTGGATCTAAACATCGTTCCGGATGAAGATCGGGGAGAGTTCGAGTAGAGTAATATCCTTTTATAATCAATGCGTTATGTGGGTTTAGGCTGGCAAATCTTGATCCCTACTTGCTCCAAATAACACATAAGTTATTGATTTTAAATATTTCTTTACTTTCTGTATTGGGAAGTAATATTCTGAAAGTCGCAAAAACATAAAGCGATTTCAAATGATATCGGCTGATTTGAAAAATTTTATTCACTGAGGGAAAGGATTCTAATCCATTGTGCTCCGATTTTAATTTTTTGGAACACAGTTTTTGGCGCTTTAGTTATCCCCACAATACGAGTTATCCCCACAATACGGCGTAAATTCCGGGAAAAATTTTTCAGTAAGAATTACTGGCCCATGCAAGAAGTGATGGAAAGAACCGGAATATCCAGGGCAACTGACTTCAAGCTAAAAAAGGATTTATCAATCCAACTCAAAGCTAATTTTCAGTGTGATATCTGCTGCCAGATTTGCAGGTTTCGGGCCAATGGATTTAGCAAGACTGAGTGCTTTTAAAGCCTCATTATCCATTGAACTGTAACCGGAGGATTGAACGACTCTGGCTGTGGTGATGGAACCATCATCTTGCAATGTAAAATTGACGGTAACCGTACCTTCCTGCCTCATTCGTTTTGCTTTGCGGGGATAACGTTTATGACGTTCAATTTCCTGTCTGAGTTTTGTGCGGTAATTATCTGATTCACTATGACCTTGACCCATCACTGGTTGTGAAGTTGCCGCTCTGCTCATGCCGCCTTGTGAATTGATCTGCTCAATGCCATTGGTTTCCAGCTCTTTTAGGTGCTGTTCCTGAGTGGGTTGAACGGATTGTTTTTCTCCGTTTTCTTTTGGTTTTTCTTTCCGTTGCTTTTTCGGCTTTTGAATATTAACTGGCTCGACAGGCTTCTCGATCTTTTTTTCTGTTTGCACCTCTTTATCCACTGTAATTGCTGGTGTTGTTGGTGATTCAGGAACAGTTGGCAATAGCTGAGATAATTCAACAAACTCCGGTTCCTCCTTCCACGATGAAACCGCTACCATAGTGATCGAAAACTCTTTTTCAGGCGAATTTTGGTTGAGATGTTGAGCACTCTCATCGTAAGAATCTGTATGTCGGTTTAACAGCCATATCAGACTGGTATGCACTAAAACAGCAATCAGGATACCAACCAGAAAGCGTTTATTGAGTGTCAATGGAACATAGTTAACAGAGTTGTCTGATATAGCTGTGTTGATCATATTATCCTCTAAAACTGGCTGGTAAGACTGAGTTTAAAGGTTCTGCCCGGTGCCGGTATCATTGAGCGCGTCAGCGGATCAAGATAATAGCGGTTGGTTAAGTTAGTACCAGTCAGCTCCATTGATAGGGTAGGGGTGATCTGATAGCTAACATAAGCATCAACAGTGAATACCGGATTCCAGCGCATTGGATTGTTGGACTGCCCTTTGTAAACATCTGGCAAGATATTCATCAGCCATTTTTCATCTTTGTTTTCCGCTCCGCTGTGATAGAGCATCCGGCTGCCTAGCTCCAGTTTTTCATCAAACAGACGTCCGCCGATATTCAGATTAGCTGAATATTTCGGTTGAATGGAAGTACGCAGATAACCTCCTGGAAAACCACCGTCAATACATTCAGGGATACCATAACGATTTTGGGAGTCCATTCTTGCGACTGAGTTATTGTCACACACCTTGTTTTTCATATTGTAGACCAAGCCAATATCGGTAAAGATACTACCGTTGTCGTAACGCGCCTGTAACTCCAGACCAGCCAGTTTTTGTTTATCCAGTTGGGAAAAACGATAGGTATTATCCCGGTCGAACACATTTTCAATAACGGTGTTGTAATAGGAGAGTCTGATATCGGCATTGCGCTCAGCATTAACCAATTGGCTGAAATCATAGACGAAACCTACTTCTGTGGTTTTGGCTCGTTCTGGTTTGAAGTTTAGGCCTGTGTAATTTGCTTTAAAGCCTGAAAAACCGACAGTATCTTCAAAAATACTCGGCATTCTTACTGCTTCAGCATAACGGGTATAGATTCGGAAATTGTCGGTGATATAGGCCGTAGCAGAAAATGTTGGTGCCCATGCGTGATCCTTACGTTTTGGGGCTGGTTCCCAGGGATCGGTAGGATCAGAGCCAGATACACTATTTGCATCGACTTCTATGCCATACTCATATTTATAAACTTCTTTGCCGCTTATTGGGTCGATAACCCTTTCATTCATATCCAGTTGACCGTTGAAATAGGGATTATTGTTTTTGGGGAGTTGGCCATTACTGGAGTCATAATTCCAAGTAAATTTTTCCTCAATCATTTTGCGTGTCCAGCTATCACGTTGGTCAGGAGGAGTTTCACCAATATCTGGATATTTAGCATCTAGCTTCCTAAGAAGTTTGAGTTTTTCCATCAGGTTCATTTTTGAGGCTTTAATCGATTGTATATAGCCTTTTCTTTTTTGTATCAGAGTGGCTTCTTCTGCTGTTAGTGCTCGCCAATAACTTATCTCATGCCCGATGGAATCACCCACTTTTTTATAACGTCCATCTCTCGCGGCACGACGTTCATTGAGAAAATCATCTTTGGACCAATAGGAAACACGTTTAGCACCCGCGCTTAATGCCAGCCATGAAGCAGGGCGCCAATCAAAGTTAAAAGCGAGATTGATTTCTTGACGCTGTCCTTTTCTTGCCGGTGACTGGAAAAAGTACATATTTTGGGGATTATACTCATCGTTGGAATCCAGATGTTCGCGTTGGAAATTTCCTATCAGGGTCAAGTCCAGATTGCGGGTCAGCTCAAATTTATTAGAAATATCCACGCCCCAGCGATTATTTTGGGAATTGGTGACGGCTGTATTTATCAATGTGCCATCAATATCGGGATCTTTGCTTTTGCTGTACCCTTGTTCCCAATCATAATCCCGGCTAACCGGACTACGGGGATATCCACCCGCGGTATTGGTATTCCCTGTCGTACGGGTTGTCCACAAGTTTATATCGAAATCGATATAGGGGTTTTCAGTAGGATGCCATTTATAAGTCAGGTTGGCTGTTTGTTGACGGACATTAGCCAGTGGCCATTGAGGAACCACATTATCTTCAGCAAGTACCATTGCCAGTCTTGAAGGCATAATATCGCCAAAATCCATGCGAGTATTGCGAAAACCGAGTTGTAGTGCTTGATCATCGGTGAAGTGCCAGGTGTTTTTGATTAACACAGATTGCATCTCACTGGAAGTATTAGGAACTTCATTACCGGGGCGATAGATGCGAGCAGCAAAGGGCAAATAAGGGTCTAAACTTGTTTGTGGTTCAGTCATCAGTTTTTTATCGGCTTCTGTAACGGCTTCATCATAACGATGGGCTCCACCTTTACCGGCAAAATAGTTACCCTGACGGCGATAAGCATAAGCCAGAATCAAATCAAAATATTGCTGCCTTGTGCCCACGGCAATACGGAAAGCATTATCTTTGAAACCAAACAGTTTATTGTCTTTTGATGAATGTGGCGTGATTTTCAAGGCAGGATCAGTTTCAGCATCTTTGTAGGTAAAGTTAGGAATATCGCGGTAATCCTGCCCCAGTGACAAAGAAGAGATACGCTCCCTGACTGAATTACTGCTGGTTTCCAGTTTGGTATTGATGCCAAACGTTTCTCCTTCCGGCACCACATCATCAATATTTAGTGTTTTGATAGCGACTGCGCCCCCGATAGATCCTTTGACTTTACGATTCAGGGAGGGGCCTTTTTCGATTTCAATACTGCTGATTAAGTTTGGGTCAATATAGTTGCGGTTATTGGCACCGTTGTAACCACGCCCAACGGTAATGGCCTGTTCCGTTCCATCAATAGTAACGGGAACACGTCCCTGCCCCTGAATACCACGGATATTAATATCTAAGGCACCGCTATTACGGGCATCGCCGCTGTATACACCCGCGGCACCTTTAATGATATCGGCAGGAGATGCACCTTTGTAGCGCTCGATCTGCTTTTTGCCGATATAGATATTAGAGATATCTTTATCATAGACCGTATCATAACCGGCTTCATCTTTATTACTGCTATCTGTAACCCGAATTTTACCTAAATCTGTCTTGCCGTTTGGGGCTGTGGTGGCAGGTTTGGATTCAGCAAACAGAGGTGGTGCTGCCAGTGAAAAGGCCAGTGATAAGGCCACTGTGGTGGGGGTAAGCCGGATTTTGAGTCGATATGCCATTGCTATTTCCTGCCTCAATTATCATCGTACAAATAAAAATCATCAGATTTTGCTTAAAAATATTTTTCCAGCCTGATCAGCACTTCGTTTTTGTTAAAGCTGTACAACCAATCCACATTGCTGTGATTGCGTCGGTGGCGGAAAGTCACAGAGGGGGTCATACCCAATATTTCAGCGGCAGGAATTTTGATAACAGCAGTGTAAATTTGCTCCGTATCCTGACGTCTGGCCCTAAGCATCGGGCTGTAAGCGCCAAAGCGCCGATCCCGCAGTGTGGCAAATAGTGAACCATTGATACCGCGGTAGATTTGCCCGGCAATCCCGGCACGTGCACCCGATTGTTGATAACGGTCTGCGGGATGCAGGTCGTTATCCCGGTAAACCCAGTCACCGCCGCCAAACAGGATAAATTCTTTGTTGATGGCGTGGGATAAGGTGAGGTAAGAAGAGGTGAGTGCACCATCTTTTCTGCGGTAATGTTGCTGATGGCGCAATTGTTTGTGCTCAAGTTCAATATTAAGCGCTGTTTGGGAGGTAATTCCCCATCTCCACTCAGTTTTGAGACCTGTGGCACGATAAAAGGTATCACCAGTACGCTGCTTATATTCAAACACCGGGCCAAAAGAGATATTGTGGTTCCTGTTTTTATAATTATAGCCGCCGATTAGCTGGAAAGTGTTTTCGTTCTCATCGTGGTAATCACGATAGTTTTCACCATAAATCAGACCACGCCCAAAAATACCGTGATGGCCGATAAGCTGGTAGCGCCGGTTTAATGTAGCATCATAAGACATCCCCCACGCCTTGATGGCTCTGGGGACTTGACCTTGAAAGAATCGGTTATTCTTTGGGTCATAATGCTGAGAGAAGCTTTCCTGATCAGGAGACATATTGACGTTATCGTTATAGGCATAACCAGCAGAGAATGAGCCACGCCAACCATTTCTCAGTTTTATGGCTTCCAGGTAACTGTTAATGTTCTTTAAAACTGCTTCTGGTAACTGTTGCGGTTCACTCGATTCTGAGAACAGGTATTCAGCTTCCCGGTTTTTATGATCTTCAAAATAGACACGAGCTAATTCTAGTTTGATGCGAAGAAAATCGGGTTGTTGGTTCAGAATTTGTTGATAATGATAGGCAGCGAGATCCAGGTCACCTTCAAAACGTGCCAGCCCACCCTGGGCAAAATTCACCAGCATAGCATCATGCCCTGATAATTTTTGGTAAGCGGCGAGAAAGCGACTGATATCCGGCCATTGTCGATGATTGACGGCAAGGTAGAGAGCCTGACCGATATCATTTAGATTATTTTCTACCTGAAATGTTTTCCCATTAATGACAATAGATGAAGCGTCGTCCTCGGTAAAAATGGGATCAGGGGTAATCAGATGGGTTTCTTTTTCCTGTTGATTATGTTGTGCCTCTTGCCAGATTTTACGTGAGGTATCTTCATCCGCATAAGTGGATAAAGAAAAGCATAAGGCTATCAATGCTGTTAATAATATTGGCGTTTTTCTATTGTCAAACATTGGGGAAACCAGATCACAAAGTTCATGCTATTAGAAAAAGTAAAAACAGAGAACAGTGCCCATTTGGGGCACTGTTCTCTAAAAAATTAACAATTACTGTTTAGTACCACCGAAGGCGGTATCTTTGGATCTGTCATCGTCAAATTTGGCATATCCAGCCAGACTGGATGCATTATCTCCAAAGAAGTGACCTTCTGTTTTCCCAATAAGATCCTCTGTGAGTGCCCTACCTACAAATTTCGCATCAGATTGGATTTGAGCATCGATGCCAATTTCCATTGTGTTATTGGCCATCGAACCAACCAGTGTTTTTTCACCAAAATCTGCGGTAAATTCACCGGACAGAGCATTATTACCGCTGTATTGGTTAATACCTGTTACTGTATAAGTTGCTGTACCATCGGTTGGAATGTTGGTAGTGATATCCTTGCCAGCGTAATAAACTGTGTGGGTTGGGTCATCGGCATTACCCGTCTGGGACCATTCACCAAAGTAAACATCCGCATTGGCAACTTTGCTGAAATGAAATACCCCCATACCACCGTGCGTACCCGGCGCACCTGCCATTGAGATATTATGAATGCCATTATTATCGGCGGGAGCCATACGGGTCAGACCAGCAAACCCAGTGATTTGACCACCGTAGACAGAACTGACACCTATACCTGGTTCACCTGCTCCGCCACCGTGTGGACCACGACCCGCTTCGGTTTTCCCAACCTTAATATATGATGGTGTACTTACTTGACTCTGACCAAATCCTACTGCTGCCTGAGCCTGCGCCATAAATCCTAAGACGCCTACAGCGGCGACTAATACTTTAATCTTTCTCATTTTATCCTCGTTTGGAATAGGGGTTCCTTTTTTACCCCATCATGAAAAATGAACTGATTTACTGCGTAAAGAAAATTACACTTTTTGTATGATAATGTAAATGATAATAATTCTTGTTTGTTTTTGTTGTGTGGGGCGGTTAAAAGTGGTTTTTATATAATATAATGAATTTATTTAATTTTTATCTTTTTTGATAGAAGGGGAACAATTTTCTTTTTGTCAAAAATGTGAGGTTGGTAAACTTAAACACTTTATATTATTGTGGTATTAATAATCTGATTTTATGCAGTGAAATAGTGACTTATACTCGGAGAAGCTTTTTTTTTGCATGAGCATAACTCAAATTTTATTAAGAATATCTTTATATTTATCAATCTGATATTTGTTTAATATGGAACCTGTTATGGACGCCAAAATCATTATTCAATCAGCTAAAGAAAGAAAAGATTTTAGGGAAGAATCTTATGATCTTATCAGTGCCAGTTGGCCGGAATTTATAGATCATGGTGAGGTGGTCGAGCAATATTGGGATACGTTATATGAGCCTGATTTTAGTCATTTTCAAAAGTGTGCCATCCTTAAACAAGGGCAACAAGAACGTCTGATTGGATTATTGAATTCAATTCCTTTTCCGTGGGAGCAAACTTCCTTAAATCAACTGCCTGACGATGGTTGGGATGCAGTATTGCGTGAAGGGGCAGAGGCTAAGGGAAAAAGGCAAGCAAATATGCTGTCAGCTTTGTCTGTTACTGTTGATCCTGAATTCCGTGGACATCATGTTCCGGCTTTATTAATTGATAGTGTGAAACAAACCGCTCGTGAAGCAGGGTTGCAAGGGATGGTTGTTCCTGTCAGGCCAAGTCTGAAAAGTTGTTATCCACTGCAAGATTTTGTCGAATACTGTAACTGGAAAAATGAAAAAGGGGAGCCATTTGATCCCTGGATACGTACTCATTGGCGTTTAGGAGCCAAAATCATCAAACCTGCACTCCGTTCGATGAATATTTACGGTACAGTGGAAGAGTGGCAAGAATGGATAGGTATGAAATTCCCACGAAGCGGGGAATACATCATTCCAGGTGGATTAGTGCCATTGGTGGTGGATACGGAGAAACAGGTGGCCCACTACATCGAACCCAATTTGTGGGTGTTTCATAGCCTTGATTAATCTTTTAACCGTTGAGGGTGTGTATATACTGTTGCTCGTCCCGGCTTACAGAAACCTGCCAGTGTCAGGTTACATTTTTCCGCTACTTCGATTGCAAGTGAAGTAGCGGCAGAAACTGCAAACACTATTTCCACGCCACAATTGGCGGATTTTTGCACCATTTCGTAACTGGCCCGGCTGGAAACCAAAACGGCTCCTTGCTGCCAACCTGTTTTGGATCGCATTCCCAATAACTTATCCAATGCAACATGGCGACCAATGTCTTCGCTTCCACCCAGTAAATTTCCTTCTGAGTCAATCCAACCAGCAGCATGTGTACAACCCGTTATTGCGCCGATATCTTGCAGACGGGATAATTGTGAAAGCGCCTGATCCAAATAGCTTAATGAGAAATTTTGTGTAAAGGGCAGGGGAGTGATTGGGCGAAATATTTCAGATAGCTGTTCGGTGCCACAAATACCACAACCCGTTCTGCCAGCCATACTGCGACGACGCTCTTTTAATTCAGCAAAACGGCGACTGGAGAGTTCGATATGTAATTCAATGCCGCCGTGACAACTGATAATTGAATCAATACCACGAATTTCCTGCGGAGAAATGATAAGCCCTTCCGATAATGAGAAGCCGATTGCGAAATGTTCGAGATCTTTCGGACTTGCCATCATCACAACATGAGAAATGCCGTTGTAAACTAAGGCAATAGGGACTTCTTCTGCCACCCAATCCAGTTTGGGGCTGCTCAGATGATTTTTTTGTTGTACATAGATACGGGAAGTACCGCAAATCTGATTAGTGATTAAGTGGTCTCCTGACCTTGTGTTACCCATCTGCTTCATTCTCCATCGGATTAATTTATGATGCTGTTGATTGAATATCATCGGCTCAATCCGGCGCTTGCGCTGTCAGTAAAAATACCAGAGACTATTTTCTTCTCTGGTTTTACTGACTTTATTGCTTGAACAGTTCCTTATTCGAATAAAAAACTATTCGAAGAGTTTTCTGAGCCTATGATTCGCTTTTTGTTTATCAAAAGGTTCAAGTGATTCACTTGGGGATAACCCGATATATTCCAAGTGCTCTGCTTCATCTTCGGTCAATAGTTTTCTCTTTCTCAACTTGAGTAAATAATTCCATTCCCAAATACCGCCAGAATCTTCAGTTGGGCAGACCCCGTTACCTGCGGTAACCTGAGGCTGAAGGATATCTTTTTCAAGCACCTTCTCTACTGTCACCAGATGGAGCCAGTCATCACCAAAGTCATACTGGTAGTTGAGTTCATCACCAATATCACGTAAGAATAAACCAATACATACCTGGTCATAATTTTCTTCTGGGATTTCTATTCCCCCAAGTTCAAAACGGAACAGGTGCATATTTTCCCATCCCATGACATTTTGTATCACATCATGCAATTCATTCAGTGTCATTTGGTTACTGATATGAACCCGACGCCAGACAGCAGGGCTTGCTTCCAGTAAGCTGATTTTGATAACTAACCCTTGTGGTGGGATGGAAGCCGAGAGGTCATCCAGATCCATAGTAAAGAACTGAAAACTGAATTCAGACAGGGTATCAAATAAACCAAATCTCTTACGATTTATCGCGGGATCGTGGAGCGCATGAGCCAAATCCAGATATTCATTCGTCAAACGTTTCTCTTCTGATGGTAGCTTATATCTCTCGACAGCGGCGGAGTATGTCAGACGCCCGGTAAACACGTCCTTGTTTGCATAATAGTAGAGTTTCAATAAGTCTCTGGGTTTTTTCGCTTTCAATATACATTCTTCTGGTGCCAGCCAGCTCATCATGAGCGTTGATTGAACAGCTTGGCCGAAGCTGAAGTAGCCGAGGCGACTCTGTTCTTGCCGCTTCGGGTTCACTTCATAACCCAATTTCTGGCTCCATTGTTCAAGATTAAACTCTTCTGGTTGAGTCCAGTCGATAGGCAATTGTGACAACCAATAAAGTGAATAAAGGTCGAGAGGGGTATTTTTAGCTTGTTGAACGGAAAAGATCCATGGTAACACTTGTTGTAGCCAGTCTGGGGAAACAGGCGTAAATTCAACAGTAGCATCGGTGCTTAGTTGTGCTATTAACTCACTGAGTGTTTGGTCAGGGGCGGTATTCAATAAGGTTTCCCGGACACCAGATTTAAAATCTAGCATCATACTTATCTGATATTCCTGACCATCCAGCGTGGCTTTCATCATCATACTGGCGCAATCATTGCCGTCAACCTGGGTGGCGTATAGTTCGTATATTTCTGCTGTCCCCCTTGTTTTATGGTGTGCCAGTGCGCGTTTTTTCCATCGCTTCATATAGGGTTTAATTGAAGGATGGCGGTTGAAGCGGACACACAAGTTTATAAGCTGCAAGTAGGATAAATTTTTCCAGGCAGAAGAGGGACATTGATCCAGCACTTGGGCACTGGTAAGCGCTATTGGTTCCTCAAAGTATTGAGTCAGCAAAAGTAGTGCATCAATGCCCCATGAATACTGAATGACTTCCGACAATATATGGTGTAACGCATCAAGGGGCGCAACAGAAAAACCATCTTCGAAAAATTCAATGAATTCGATGCCGGATTGAAGATTAAGCTCATGAATGAGTTGTTTTAATTTGGGAGGCTTTTGGGGAAAAGAAGCCACATTTGTGCTATCGGTATGTTTTGTAATATCCAGCAGATGAGCAATGTCAGTTTTGATGTGAAACTGGTATCTCTTCAAGATTGAGGAGCATAACAACACGTTTTCACTATGCAGCTCGAAGTTTTCTTTAGCATAATTTAGAATTAGTTCAATAGCTTGTTCAAATTGTTGTTTGACTTCCTTAGGTGAATTGACAGCGATTAACGCGAGTTCTGAGATGGCAACTTCAAGCCAATCTTGAACGCTGTCTCCTATATCATCCATAGTTTCCTCAGGTAGAGTTAATGCCGTAGTGATCATCAAAAAGATATTCTCTGGATTGGCAAACCATTGAACTTGCTTTGGGGGTAAATGTCGTTGCTTCTCAGGCTGGAGGGCATATTCTTCTATCGCAGAGAATAATTTTTCAGGTGTTAGTTTCATCATCAATCTCTTCTATTTTCAATATATTAATCAATAAAAATCATCATGATTGTACTGTCCAATCTAACCTAACCTAGATTGTAAATATAGTTATTAACAAGATTTCATTCTGATAATACCCTTATTTGTCACTATGATCGCCAATTTATTCAGAGTATTTTAAATTTAATAGTTAATTATGATTGGATTAATCAACATAATGTTAACAGTGGAATCATGGTGATAGATTTTTTAAAAATTTACCCTTATCCGTCAGGTTGGCACACTAGGTACTGAAAAATTTGCTTTATTTTGTCTACAGTATGTCGGGAAACCTGTGCTATTTTCATCGGCTGGTGTGAAACTGGACTCATGCATGGAACACAGTAAAGTATGAAGAAAAAAATAATCTCAGGGGTTTATTTGGGGATATTACTAATCGCAGCTCTGGTATTAGTATTTGAAAAAAGTGCTGATATCTATCCTGCGTTAGTTTCTGTTGGTGTATTTAGTACCCTCTTTGGACTGGTATTTCTTATTTCAGCACGTTGGTTGTTTTCCGCAGTATTTACTGGAACCCTTTTTATTATCATCAAATTCCTCAACCAGCTAAAAGTTCACTACTATAAAGACCAACTGATGTTCTCTGATTTGAATATCATGCTCGATCCTTCAAATCAGGAAACACTGCGCCACTATTGGTTAGCTGGTCTTGCAGTAGTAGCGATGTTGGTTTGGCTAATCTTCAATATGTTCCTGAGCTGGAGAAGTGCAAATTCGGTGCGAGGACTAAAATGGCGGGCGTTGAGTGTTGTATTGGTTGCTGCCGGTGTTGGGAGTGTCAATCTTACCGTCAATGCTTACCATAACGAATGGCAGGCTGAATTACCCAAAGGACGTGGGACCATGACCAATATGGTGATGTCAGCTAAAGATGTGGAGTACCAATCTCCTAAATTTGGTGTATCAGCAGATTATTTTTTGCAGCAGGCGAAAAATGTCACTCTGCCTGAACCACAATCAGATGTAAAACCGGATGTGGTTGTATTATTGCAGGAATCTACGGTTAACCCGCATATTTATCAGTTACCGGCGAATACCCGCTTACCAGACCTTTTTATGTTTCAGCATGATGCAGGGGTCAGTGCGCAAAGTCCACTCCGAGTGCAAACCTTTGGTGGTGGAACATGGTTATCAGAGTTCTCTATCCTGACTGGATTAGATACTGATGACTTCGGCTCGCGTAAAAATTCTGTGTTTTATTTTGTGGTTGATCATCTGCAAAATAGCCTGTTTCATGCCATGAAAGACAATGGTTATTACACTGTGGTGCTGACGCCATTTAATAAATCTGCCTACCATGCCGGACAGGCGTACCAGACATTGGGTGTTGATCGCATTATCCAGCCACAAGAGTTGGGTTATCCAGCAAGTATGGATGAAAATTTGTGGCAGATCAGGACACAAGATGTATTGTCTTACGTGAAAACTATCTTGGCTGAGGAGACGGATAAACCCATATTTATTTACGCTCTGACTATGTACGAGCATGGGCCTTATGAAGAGAACCATAGCGACGATTATGGATTGACGGGCAAACTTGAAGATTCATCGGCAATAGGAAAATTCAGTCACTATATGGAAAAGATCACGACATCAGATCCATCTATCAAAGAATTCAGTGAATTTGTGGCTAAACGCGATAAGCCGATAGTTTTTCTCTCATTTGGCGATCATCAACCAAATATCCATTTTAACCAATATTCCTCTTCACTGCCTAATCCTGCGTATCTGACCCAATTTACGATGCGGGATAATCTGAAACAGGGAGCGCCTATTACCATCGGCAAGCTGACAGATATTGCTTTTCTCGGCGGAATGATTTTGGAAAGGGCTCGGTTAACAGTTCCGCCTTTCTATCAGGCTAATATAACGATGCGTCATTTATGTGAAGGTGAGCTTAATGACTGTCAGGACAAAGCTCTGGTGGAGAGCTATAAGCATTATATTTACCAGCAGTTATCTGTGGCGGGTAAAGAATAACTTGGCTGTTATGTGAATATTGCGCATATAAAACCTACATACGCTCAATCGTGTAGGTTTTATAGTAAGCTTTATCTGGCTATTTCGATGGTGTAATGCGGTAAGCACAGCGTCGGGCACCGTTCAGAATATATTCAGTTCGTTCCACTTGTGCTTGCAGAATTTCCCGAAACATTTTGAGTTCAGCGCGACAAAAACCCTGGCATATGCTGGCGGCGGCACAGATTGGGCAGTGATTTTCAACAAATAAAACTGAATTATCTTCCTGAACGAAATATTGAGCCATATAACCTTCCTGGCAGCGTATCTTAGTCAGACGCTCAATTTTTTCCTGTAATCCAGTGGCTCCTTTCATCGCGGTTTTATAATTATCAGAAACTTCTTTTTCACGAGATTTGATAATTAAATCCAACGTTGATTCACCCAATTGATCGCGAATAATCGTAATCATCTGGACGGTTAATTCTGCATGAGTATTGGGAAATTTAGCATTCCCTTTGTCGGTCAGATACCAAAGCTGAATAGGGCGACCGACTCCCCTTGTTTCTGAGAGCCCTTCAACCAGACCCTCTTTAGCCAGCTTCACAAACTGTTGACGGGCTGCTTCCGCAGTGGTGCCTAATATCTTACCAGCATCAGCAGATTGCATAGCACCTCGCGTTTTTAATAGCATCAATAATCGTTCACTCACAGAGTGTGGCGTCATCATGCTATTTTCCAAGTCAATAATTGACATATTGTTGAACCTGACAGTGATTTATTCCAAGATTTATCTTGTTTAATTTAACGTAACAAATTTCACAACTCAACCTGGGTTCAGGAATAATCATCATGGCAATGACTGAAGAAAATCGCTGGAGGGATCTGTTTTCCAGTAAAAATGCACCGAGTGCGATAGCGCTTTCACTGGGTGTAGGATTGATGGCTGTTAATATTTTGATTGCGATTACGATTTTGCCTTCTGTTGTAAAGGATATCGGGGGATTGAACCTTTATGCCTGGAATACAACGCTGTTTGTTGTCGCATCTATTATCGGATCGATACTTTCAGCACGACTGCTGAGTGCATCAGGTGCAAGAAATGCTTATTGGGAGAGCCATACAGGGGCTTGGAGGTGGATTTCTCTTTGCACTTTCCTATTCAATGATTAATCTGGTATTTGCACAATCGCTTTGGCCACGAGCGATGGCATTAATTTCAGGGGTATGGGGGGGGTCAACCCTGATCGGGCCAGCTATTGGCGGTATTTTTGCTGAAATGAATGTGTGGCGTTATGCGTTTGGCATTATGTTGCCTATTATTTTGTTGTATGCCTTGTTCACTTATCGGATTCTTCCCCAGAAACAGGTAGATAATACAACGAAAACAGCGTTACCCGTTGTGCAGCTTATTCTGCTATCCGCTGCTGTACTCGCAGTTTCCTCCGGGAGTTTGTCACAAGATGTGCGTATCAATATTCTTGGCATTGTTACAGCAGTAATATTGGTATCCTTATTGGTTATCTATGAATCCCGAACTTCAGCAAAATTATTTCCAGAAAATGCGTTGAATTGGCACTCTCCTCATCTGATCTTATTCGCTACTATCTCGCTTTTAGTGATCGGGCTGGCGGGTGATGTTTTTGTTCCCTATTTTCTGCAAATTCTGCACGGGCAATCTCCTTTAGCTTCTGGTTATATGGTCGCTACTGCGGCAATTGGTTGGACGATTGGGGAAATACTCAGTGCTAGTTGGCAGGGTGAGAAAATTCGCTTTGCGATTGTAAGTGGTCCTGCCTTCATGTTTATTGGTATGTTGATATTGCTTGTAATGTTGCCCTATCAGTCAGCGGGAGAGTGGCAAATAATACTACCGATAATTTTGGGCCTGGGGCTATTTGGTTTTGGTGTCGGTTTTGGTTGGCCTCATTTGTTGACCCGCATTTTGCAGGTTTCCAGTGATACTGATAAAAACATTGCCGGTTCATCTATTACTACCGTTCAGCTATTTGCCACAGCATTTGGCTCTGCATTAGCTGGCATGGTCACCAACATATTTGGATTTTATCAACCCGGCGGCATTGAGGGCGCAGTTTCTTCTTCCCATTGGTTATTTTTACTTTTCGCTATTGCACCAATATTGGCGTTATTGACTGCATGGAAATCAGCAAGGATTACAGTAGAACAGCAGTAAAATAGGCAAATGGTATAATCTGTGCATTGGCTTTCTATGGAAAACCAATGCATAAAAAGTATTGGTTTTTGCAGAATATTTGCCATATTAAATTCTTTAATACCCATCAATTCATTTAAATAATTACGATATTAGACGTAACAAGATAGGTAAATATAATATGATGTGGAAAGATGTTATAAAATAAAACTAAGGATATTTGATGTTCATGATTTCCAATCTACCAATGGATGATTTAAGTACCAGCATAAAACATGCCCAAAGGTACAGCCGCTCAATAATAAAACATGTTTTGATACTACTTATGCTCTTCTTTAGCGTAGGCAGTGTATCAGCAAAAGAGAACCGACAAGAGACGACGCTCGTTGAAGTTCCGGCACTTACCCAGAGTGTAACGGATGTATCCAATGTCCTAACCAAGAATGAACACCAACGCTTGACTCGCAAACTGAAAAAATTGCAATCAGAACACAAAGTTCAAATGGCGGTTTTGATTATTCCGACGACAGGGAGTGATAGTATTGAAACCTTTGCTTCCCGCGTATTCACTGAATGGAAACTAGGCAGTAAACAACGTAATGATGGCATCCTATTTTTGGTGGCATCAGATGATCATAAGATGCGTATTGCCGTTGGTTCCGGGCTTAAAAAGCAGCTAACGGAAACTCAACTGGCAAATATTTTACGTAAGGATGCGAAGCTTGCTTTCAAAGAGGATGACTATTATGAAGGTCTCAATAATAGCATTGAGTCCCTTGAATCCTTGGTAAAACAACCCTGGCAAGAGAAAGCGTCGCAAGAAACGTCGAAGATTACGCAGGCTTTTGAAGACGACAACAGTGATTCTTCCGACAACATATCAGACAAAGATTTTTCGAATCTGCTGATTTTTTGGTTGATCGGTCTGATATCTTTACCACTGCTGGTTTTCCGCAAAGGTGGTCGGTTTAAGCGTTTCCTCAAGAGTGCATCAACGGTGGCTGTCTGTACTTTTGTACTTAGTTTGGTTGGCATTTTTCCTACTATCCCGCTGGGATACTATCTGATGATTTTCTTCTTACCCGTAATTCTGATACTTGTTGTGCTCTTTTTCGGTGCATCGTTACTGGGCAGTTTATTCAGTAGTCTCTTTGGTGGGTTATTTGGTGGTTCCGGTTCAGAATCTCCTACTACTGCTACTGAGCGTACGGCAAACCCTAACGATGACAGTTTTTCCGGTGGTGGCGGAAAAAGTGACAATGACGGTGCATCAGGGGATTGGTAACCTGTTTGGTTAGAACCTGATTGTTAAGCAGACATACTTTTTATATGTAATATAAGAACATGTCTGCTTTTTTCATTTTATTTTGTACGCTTAACTAAAATATCTTCTCCATTTGGTCGATAGAGTTTTAATCGTGAAGGGTTGGCATAATTATTTTCCTATATTTTAGTTTCTTATATGGCATATCGATATTTCCAACATTGAGTATTCAGGATTTTAAAATTTTATTGAAGGCGAAATCTGACCGGTTTTGTTGGTAATTCACACAACGTATTGCTATTTTTACTATTTGAATAATTCAAATCAAACCAAATAATTGAAATAGAATATTGTTAAAATACGCGATATGAGACTTCAGAAAGGAGTTATTCATATCGCGGTATCCATAGATCATCCACTTAATGATTTTGATCCAATTCTTTGTGCCCTTCATTGTTAATAAAGTAGGACAGACAAAGCACCATTGTTGCCAGAACCAGGCAATAAGCGACAATTGGCCAGGTAGTCGCATTGGATAAAAATGTAATGGTGAGCGTTCCGCCTATTCCCAACAATAACCCTCCCAGACAAGAGTAGAGTGCTGTTACAGTGCCGGCCATATGATCAAAACCTTGTAGTGCGCCATTAGGTGCAACAGAAATCGCCATAGAAACTCCAACACCGACGAACCACATTGGGACGATGAAGCCAAATACCGACTTAGGTATGAGCGTTTCTCCAACAGACAGCAATAATGCTCCTGTTATCACTTTGGTTGTTCAGGCCATACGATATCAGGGGCAATTGAGCAATCCACCCGACTGAGCAACACCCGGTATTTACGCCATGCAGTGAGTGCAGATTTTTCGGCATCAGTGGCAATACCTAAATCGACGGCATCCTGTAGTGGAGCAATCCGATGAAACACCTCAATCAGCAATTGCTGTTTCTGAGATTTTGCCTGCTGCACTTCATGTTGATGCTGTGCTTCAATATCCGTCACCCACTGTGTACCATTCCATTTATCAAAGGGAGTTTTCGGCTCCAGTAGCGTGAGTTCTGTGGGAAGATCCCCAATTTCCATTATCTCAATATGTTCACGAGTCTTAATATGGTATGCCTTTTTACCCCGGTAATCTGGGACATACTCCCATGATTTGCCGTCAACTGTCCGGCAAATCACTTTATTCGGCGCTTTAGACAGTTTGGGTTCATCCAGATACGACCCCGCAGATAAAGTAACACCAATAAAGGTTCGTTCCAGTTTTGTTCCGATGTATTCCCGGTTTACCGCATTCGTGCAATAAACCTGTATCCAGCCATAGGACAGGGCAAATCCATTTTCATCAAATTGTACCGGTGGTTCTGTTGGCTGAGTCATTACCTTCCCCTTACTAAAAATATCACTGCAACGTTTTTCATCCTATTTTCAGCCGATGTCGGGACAACGGAAGAAGCACGAAATTCTCGATCCTCATAAACGTAGCCATTGTCCCCAAATGCGCCACTGTAAACGTGACTTCCTATACCTTGGTCAATGGTGGAAAATACTCCAGTTGTATGATCGGAAATCTCATCTGTTTTTCGACTACCTGTCCTAATTACTCCTGTGATATCTCTGATAGTATCATCCTGAAATGATCCCAGTACCCTCCCAGTCTCTGGGTCAACACTTCCGGTTTTATCCCATCCACGAGGCACATAACCCCGCCAATCTGGCAGATTTCCTGAAGGGTAGTGTTTGAGTAATTCAGGATATTTATTAGGGTCAATTTTCCCGCCTTCCATCGGCAGGAAGTTATTGGGATGCGGCAGATCACTGCACCACATTAAAATTCCACCGATGGGAACTGCCAATAATTCAGCGTCTTCTTTTTTGATGAGCTCACTGATCAGCATAGTTGTCACATTTTGGCTCATCACAAGGTCATTAGATACTCCAGTTTGTTGAACAATAGCTGATTTTTGCAAGGCATTTTCCGCCTGATTGACTGTATCTCGTAATCCGAGATTATTTACAAAAGTGTCTTTATCAGGAATATCAGCTCCGTTCTGGTCTTTCGCTAAGCGGGTATTGGCATTGTTATTCGCGTTGTTGGCGTTTTGGTTGGCTGTATTGGCTAGGTCATAGGCTACTTTCACTGCTTTTGGTGTTGCTGCGTTAGCCTCGCTATCACTGCTGACATCATTGCTCAGGGTAACAAATCCTTTATCACGTAACGTTGCATCTGGATGGTTGCGACTTAGGGCGTGTTTTTCTACCGCTTCTTTGATTGAATCTTTGACATATTCCGGTGTTGTAACGATCACAAGACCGCTATCATCTAATGTTCTTGTCTCAGGTTTTTTATCTTGCATATTTATTCCCTCATTTCATCAACAATACATATTGCTAAATAACATGAAGGCGGTGGGAGACTTCTCCGCCTGTGAACATAAATAAGCTGGTTCATCAATACTGGAGAGTACGGCATGGCTAAATTTAGTCGGTCAATATTTGGTGAGCTGCATGTTTTGATGGCAGGATGACTTAAAATAACAGATAGAGAAATAACAAAATTCATCTTGCTGCGGATTAAAATTATACAATAAGAAGACCGCACAGATTGTTGAATTATCAGCTATGGGAATTCTCATAATGCAATAAATTTCAATGGCTAAAATAAATAGAGCCAGATAATTAATACTCTATGTTCAATAAAAAGTATTCACGCTCAATATTAATAGGGAGTTGGTAACTATAAAATAGAAACGCCGCCTTCATTTCTTAATCATCAAACTGTACCTCTTATCAAATATGAATGAGATATATCGATTGCATAGCTTCTGGCATTATTTGATATTGGCTCTAACAGTTTCTGTTCTACTAAATAGCTTATGTATTTGATATGTTATTTTCGCTGGTTTAAGTTTAGGTAAAACCTCTTTGTCGTTACCGGATTAGTAATATTCAATATTTTCTAAGGGTACATCCTTGGGTATACGTTAAATCGAGGTGTTCACTCATCCTCATAAAAAGTAAGTTGTGATTATGTCTTACAGCTTGGATAAGCATAGTCCACTAATTCGCGCAGGTGCTGCGCCAACTGACCAACGGTTTTCTCACCCGTAGCTGCATCTACCGTTAAGTTTTCCAATGTATTATCGTTATCACGGATCTTGATACTGTTGCGGTAAAGAAAAGTCATGGTAACGAAAAATGCCGTGCGCTTATTGCCATCATTGAAGATATGACCGCGAGCAATAGCAACCCAGTAGGTGGCTGCAAGTTCAAAAATGTCTGTTATGCCTTCGTAGTGGGTTCGGTTTTGCACCCGATAGATGAGTGCTTCGGCTCTGCCAGAGTCGGGCATTCCGGCAACGCCGGGAAGCCGCTGCAATATACGGTCATGAAAAGCGATAACTTCCAGTGCACTGACCCATATCATCGGTTTGTCAGTGCCTCTACCGTATGCCCGTGACGCTGCATAATCGAATTGAACTCTGCATCCAGTTTGGCGTTCTGGTATGCCTCGAATTCTGCTTTACTGATAACGACTGCTGAGCTGCCGTCCCGACGAGTGATTTCAACAGGTTCGCCGTGGGTAGCCGCATCCAACACTTCTGAAATATTGGCTCGTGCTTGGGTTGAGGTGTATGTACGCATAATATATCTCCAAAGATGTACATATGAATTGTACATCTTTTGGGTGTTTATTCAACGATAGGGATCTAGATACGGATTACCTTTAAGTGCGACTTTTTTATGTTCTCATACAACACAATCAGCCTCACGCTAAACCACGTCAGTGTCACCTAAGTGTACCCAATAATCATGCGCTACTGTGATTTACTCTGCAATGCTCTGATAACAAAAAAGCCAGAGATAACAATGTAAATACTGGCTTTGTGATTTGTTGTGAATCGCTAAGAAATGTTATTCAATATTGAATCTCTTCATTGAGTATCAGGCTTAAATCCGCATGAATACTGAGTTTGTATTACTTAACCTGTATATGGATACCGACTTAATTCAAGTGGGTGGGTGAATTTTTCTGACAGCGTAGTCGCAAACATATATTCGGCTTCAGAGAGTCGGTACTACCTGTCAATGACATCAACTTATGGACTTTTGCTACATAAAGGGTTACTCATCGCGCTTCATAACTCAATTGTTGGTTGACCAGTGCCCACGCTATTCGGGCATTTTTATTTGCCAGCGCTACTGCTGCCTTATTGAGTCCGCTACGGGTTATCACGCCTTTTAACCAACGCTGCAATCCATTACATCGTTCGTCGGGGAGTTTTTGCACCCGATAAGCCACTGAGCGGGCACCGTGGATCAGTATTCCACACAAATAGCTATCTCCACGTTTCGTGATATATTCAGCATGGCTCACTGAAGCCGTTTAGGGGTGGTGTCCATTTCATTAATTCAGGCTCAATAACAACGCCCCCAAACGACCTGCGATCCGAATACGGTCATGGCAGGTTTTATGGCTGCCGCCACCTTGCCAGGAAAAAAATTTTAATTCTTTAATCAATCGACTCATTAGATTCTTCTTGTTGATGCCTGACAACAGCAATCTCTGGCGCGCGTCAGTGCGACAAAACAGAAAGCACCGGTTTTGCCCTTGACGAATATCTGTGCGCCAGAGTGAACGCAAGTTGAGGTATTGCGGGGCATCGGTTGAGTACACGGTACTGCCACCTGTATGAACAGGTCATCCCCACCGGCATAAAGCCAGCCTCGATATCGTCAATCTCTCCTTTTTCAATCTATAAAAAGCAGTGTCAGATTCACTGCGTGGTTAAGCAGGCTTGGGCCTGTCAGGGTTGCGTGGTGCTTTGGCTGTGGCGTCACTTTCAGCGATAAATCCGCAAAAAGTGACGCCCTTGAGTTCTGTAAACAGTTAGCAAAAATCGTGCGAACATTGAAGTGCCATCAGGCATAGCAAAACGCCTTAAGGTTAAATGTCAAACGGTAGTTATGTTAATGGATTAGCTGTAGAAAAATTGTTTGTTGAATAATTCAAACAGAGATAGATAAATGTATGAACGGATGAGCAAAAGTTATCCCTTTGCTCATTGAAGATAAACAGGATTTATGTTGATTCGAAACACCAGTGTATGAACCCACGTTCACTACACTTTGGTAACAAGATAAAGATATCCTTTTGGGTTATCTATTAGTTTAAGAGACCTTCATTGCCAGACGATGGTTTAGGTGTCTTGACAATATCTGCTCCCAAAGGTGGGCAGATGTACCGCAATTCTTGCTCTCTCTTTCAGGCTACGAGAGTTTTGTTTCGCCGTTAAATATTGATCCTTGCAGGCGATGGATCACTGATGTAAATAAGATATTAACGGCTGTGGTAGGCAGGGTCAACTAATTATGCTTGGTGTAGTATTGAAATCCAATCTGTTAATTCTGATTAACTTATGTACCAGAGCGAGGGTGTGAACATTTTATGAACATAACTGGAGCAAAAACAACCCTTAGATAGATTAAATTTAAAGCAACTCAACACATGCTGTCATCACAATAGCTTAGATATTGTTCGTGTTATTTTTAATTTAAGCACTCACGCTCTCGCCCTGACTTATGTACCCGATTTGGTACAGAGGCAATACATATTGGCTCATAAACTATTCTTATTGAACACTATCCAGAAGAAACTTCTCACCCAAATAGAAAAAATGCTTAATTGCGCGCTTTACATCAGTTTTTTTATTTGCTATTCAAGTCTATAGTTGTTTAATAGACATCATATTTTTTATAGGTGAATAATTTGCATATCAAAAAACTGACAATAAAAAACTTCAATCTGAAAGCTTTGACTTTAACAAGAAGGTTAATATCCTTGTTGGAGATAACGATTCTGGAAAAACGACAATCCTAGAGGCACTAGAACTGGTAGCCAACAGCAGTTACAGAGGTAAAGCATTAAGTACTTCTCTATTACCTGAATTATTTAATAATGAAGTGGTCAAAAATTTTCTAGATGGTGACAAATCCGAGCAAACATTACCTGAAATACTCATCGAAATCTATCTATACGATTGCCCCGAATATCGAGGAAAAAATAATAGCTCAAACCAAGATGAAGACGGTGTTTTCATTAGAATTTGCTTTGATGATGAACTGACAAGCACCTATCAGGAATTTGTTAATAGAGCAGTTTCAATTGATAGCATTCCAACTGAATTCTACAAAATAGAATGGTTTAGTTTTGCATGGGAATCCATTAAGTTTCTTAACCGAAAAATTAAAGGTTTGCTGATAGACCCAACCAAGCTTCATCCCACTTATGGTAAGACACAGTATCTTTCAAACATCATTAATTCATCTCTTACTAAAGAGCAGCAGGCTCTACTGAACTTAAATTACCGTCAGTTAAGAAATACATTTGGGCAGCAGGCACAGATAGAACAGTTAAACAAAAATCTTGACTCTACAAATCAAGTAACTGAACAAAGTTTATCTATAATAGCAGATACAAGCTCAGTTAAGCAGGGCTTCAACTAGCGGTAGATGACATTTCTTTCTCACATATTGGAAAAGGGGAACAAAACAAAATACAAATAAAATTAGCACTATTGAATAAGGGAGGTAATGTTAATTTTGTAATGATCCCAGAAAATCACCTTTCACACACAAACTTAAGTGAACTAATTAAATTCATATCTGACAACAATAAAAATCAAGTTTTCATAACTACTCATAGCTCCTACGTACTTAATAAGTTAAGCCTAAACAATTTGTGCCTTCTTTCACAAAAGTACTTGAGACTTAGTGATATTGATAAAAAAACATCCAAAACACTTCAAAGATTACCAGGACATGACACTTTACGGATAGTACTATCTAAAAAAGTGATTCTTGTTGAAGGTTCATCTGATGAATTGATATTAAAGAAAATATATCTTCAGAAGAACAATAAATTGCCGGAAGAAGATGGAATAGACATAATTGTTGTTCATGGCCTTGGTTTTAAACATTATCTTAATATTGCTACACATATCAAGACTCAGGTTCATGTGGTCAAGGATAATGATGGATCTTACAAATCGAATATCGAAAATTACGAAAATAAATTCAAGTTCGACAACGACAATATAATTTTCTTTTCAGAAAAAGATGATTCATTAAAATCACTCGAGCCATCTTTAATTGCAGCTAATGCTAAAGATATTAGTTCGTTAGACGCACTAGCCAAAATTTCCTTATCTCCTAAAGCATATGAAAAATTTAATAGAATATCCGATTTAGATACGAAAAAAGCTTACTTTGTATCAATTTACATCGGTGAAAAAGGTGATAAGAACTATGGTTCAAAGAAAGTTGATTCAGCAATACGAATCTTTGATAGCAAAGAAACTATTAAGTATCCAAAATACTTATTGGAGGCATTGAAATTTGACTAAGCAACTCTTTATTGCCTGCGCTGGAGCTGGGAAAACCACGAAAATAGTAAAAGAAGCAATAGAGTTAACAAATAATAATTTTAAGGTACTTATTATAACTTATACTCGAAGCAATCAAAATGAATTAATTCATAAGTTCAAAGAGTTAGGTGGAGTTAGGAGAGAGCTTTTTATTGTTAAAGGTTGGTACTCATTTATTTTAGAAGATATAGTAAGACCTTATCAAGGCTGTATATTTCCCAATAGAATTACTGGAATAAATCTTAATAGTAGCAATCCTCACATAAAAAACAGATACATGATAAGTGGAAGGAAAGAAAAAAATGGTAACACGTATAATCCAAGGCACTTCTTCGATGCTAAGGGGCAAGCTCATACAGAATTTATATCCAAACTTGCCTGTCGCATAATTACAGAATCTGAAGCTGATATTGCTAGCAGGATAAAATCTATTTATCAACGAGTTTATCTTGATGAAACACAAGACTTAGCTGGATGGGATTTTGATCTTCTAAAACATATCGTTAAGGCTAAAGAATTCGAATTCCATGCAGTTGGTGATTTCAGACAAACTATTTATCATACTTCTTCAAATCCCAAAAAACCTTCAACAAGTGCTGATAAATTAGCTGAATATACCAAAATGGGGTTTGAGGTAAAATATATGAACGACTGCTGGCGATCCATTGATCTTATTTGCAAGTTGGCGGATACAGTTCACGAGGGAGAAAATTATGTGCCAACAATATCAAAGATTAGACCTCCGAAAGATATAGAACATCAAGGTATCTTCTACATTTCCCCAAACAATATCGCAAGTTACATTGAGCTGTATCAACCAATGATTCTCAGGTACTCCTCAGCCTCGGGTAAAGAATATGAGCAGTATAGCAACCTGAAAACCTTTGGTAACGCCAAAGGTCAAACAGCAGCACATGTCTTAATTCATCCTACTGAATCTATAATTAATTTTCTAAAAGGAAAGAAAAATGTATTTGCTAAAAATTCCACAGCTACAGTTCAAAATAAACTCTACGTAGCAATAACAAGAGCTAGATATAGTGTTGCTTTTATTGTGGATGACAAGTATTTTGCTAGAGATTTATGGCAACCACCTAAAGATTATTAGTTTTTCAAAATTCTATAATTTAATTGCCTAAAATTTTCTAACTGATCGAAGTACTAAAGCGCCTATTTAGTCGCTTTAGTATAATTAATGAATCACTTATTATTTATTACTATTCTTCTTTCGGGGTATAATTCCAACCAGACGAACCACCAAAAGTAGCACCACCGTAACCACTACTTTGAGTGCCTAACGTACCCGAAGATTTAGCACCAACACCAAGTACTCCTTGCACTTTTCCCGCTCCATTTAAAGGAACTAATCCTTTAGTATTCCTCATCTGCTGCTTAAAACTCCATGTAACATCAGTGATAATCATGCTTTTCTTAAGTGTATCAATATCATCCATATATATTCGCAATGAATACGGGATCGTAAAATCCTCAGTATAATTGATAGAAAATATATTTTTTCTTTTAAAAACTGCGCTGCCCGCGAAATTAAGTGCTTTAACGGAGTGAGTTGTACAGTTCACTCCAGTTACATCATAAGTATCAATTATTTTTCCAAATCTTTGAGTGGATTTGGGAGCGGAAGTTCTACCTATATTTTTACCTGTGTACCATAGCCCTTTAAAATACCTAGTTATTGCAAAAATATCAGCATCTCTAATATTATAAACTTGAGCTTCCATTCTATAAAGCTCGGTTGACATATATTCTATTGCTTCATTACCTTGCAACCAAATTAAAACACCATCACCAGTTATTCCTAATGGCCCAGTATCAGCGTAACGACCATAGGTAAATACATTTATCCCACTTTCTGCATGAACAGAAATAAATGTGTGGCCTGTTCCCTTTGTTTATGTGTTCTTCCTAGCAAGAATATAAATAATAATCATTGAGATAGGAAATGATATTAATATAAAATATATGTCATTGTCCTTAATGAATTTAAAAAAAATCGAAAAATTTAAGACGTAGAGAAATGTAAAGACATTATTTAATAAGGTAATTAAAAATATAAAAAAAATCATTTTCAAACTGTATTTTAATTTTTTTCTGAACAAGAGCATGGCAGCACACAAAATAAAGAAAAAATTATTAGCCAGCATTACGTAATCAACGGCATTAATAAAAAAAGATAATTCAGATGAGGTGTACTCATTACTTGTCCATAGGGTTATTACTTCTTTTGTAGTCAAATCAATAGAGATAAATCCTATATTACAAAAAATAAATAAAATTATTACTATCAGTATATTAAATAATGATTTAATCCACATTTAACCCTTCCTATCATTTTTGCCAGTTCTAAAACCAATCTAGCTGAAAAATTCTTTATCTTGCCCATGATAATTGCATGTTTTTGATACACCGCTGGACAGGATACACCAGAATTATTTATATATCCTAGTATAGGTGACAATAAAGCGGAAATATCGTGATTAATGTCGTATATTAAACAAATAGATATGGTTACCTGTGTTACATTTCGTTTAAGACGACAGATTAAGACCACACTGACGCGCTACGCTTGTCTTCTCCGAGTTACCGGGTTAATAAATTACCCCAGTAACTCGGAGAGCTGAAAGATCACCTGCCAGAGAAAACATTTTTACCTCCCCCCTCCCTATTAAAGAATTGTGGATAAAACTGTTCACCCTGTTCACCTTTGAGTATTTTTATTTAAATTCATGTTGTTAAAGGATGATGAGTTGAAATTAAACTCTTCACCCTATAATACATTGATATATATGGTTTAAATTATAGAGTGAACACTTTTTTATATTTCTTTGAAAACTTACTGTAATCAGAGAAAAATTATTCTTCTGGCAGGCTATTCCTTGTCAATTTCGGCATCCATTCGATTGCAGTATCAAGATTCAGGCTCAGATTGCTACGAATGCCCTGTTTGCTTTTCTTGCGTAAATATTGCTGATTGTACTCTGCCAGTGCGCTTGGCATATCCATGCCAAAATGAGTCACGGAAACAGGTTTATTCAGGTTATTGCCTTTCATATAAGCAAGGTAGGCGTGATAGCGATATTTGCGAGGATTGAACGGCATAATTTCCGCATTGCCAATTAACAGACCGTCAACTTCATAGGAAGCAATAAGATAACCGCAAAAGTCGACCAGTGGATCTGTACCGCGTTTGATATCCAGCGCCTCCGCAGATTTCTGTTGCTCCGCCTGTAATCGCCTTGATACCGGAACCATCGCCTACATAGCGGGTTTGGTCTGGCAGGATAATCAGCGAATAGCCGACAATCAATGCCCTTTCCCGTGGGTTTTCCAGTGCTGCCATACTTGCGGAAACGGTATTGCCTTTACCTGCCAGCATGGAACAAATTTCGGCAAAGATGCTTTTGCCACTGCCTCCAGCTCCGGTGACTTGGCAGGAAGACTTATTGCAAAAAGTTTTAAATTATTTAGCAAAAATGATGATCCTTTTTTACACCATGGCAAGTTAGTTTATTTTTATGTTTCGTCTTATTTAGAATCAAAACCTAAACTTTATTTACTACCATCATTAAATGAGAAAACTCAAAAAGATACTGTCGAATTTATCGAGCAACAAGCACAGTCGAAGACAGATCAGTTCAGGCAGCAAGAAATAAGTTCTCTATACCCAGATAATAATGAAAACTCTACTGATAAAGGGGGA
Organism: Xenorhabdus siamensis; assembly: GCF_037996745.1. Taxonomy (NCBI): domain Bacteria; kingdom Pseudomonadati; phylum Pseudomonadota; class Gammaproteobacteria; order Enterobacterales; family Morganellaceae; genus Xenorhabdus; species Xenorhabdus siamensis. Next base: position 44,220 of record NZ_JBBMXE010000005.1, on the reverse strand, counting down.
TTAGGAGCTTTAGATCATAGTAGTACCTTATATTCACGTTATATTGACCAGAGATTAAGAGAACTATGTGCACTTCCCCAGATAAAAAATTTCAAACACCTAATGAAGACTTATCATTTTTAGAAAGTGAACCAGCCTCCATTCGGGCAATGCTGGATAGGAAAAAGGTTAGAAAACATTATTTTTTAATGGAAATAGATAATCAGCTAGCAAGTACGCTAGAAGTTACTCGAAATGATAAAATAGGTTCAGTAGCCTTGCAACGTTATTCTGAAAAACGATAAAAAATAATGAGGGCTTATAGAAATGGCAATGAAATTTATGCTACTAACATTATTACCACTAACGCTGTGTTTGACCGGATGTGACTTTTTCGAGTATTATCTCGGAATCTTGGCATTCTTATAGAGATAATGCTAACCCATTCTTTCCGCCCCAAGAAAATAAATGGATCACAGTTGAAGGTATTGTTCCACCAAATACAAAACCGAGCTTAAAAGGAGGTTATACCTCAGTTAAGTGTCTTTCTGCTCATCATACCGCGGGTGGTACGCTTTATCATGAACCTAATCATCATTGGAATAAATTTAATATATTAGTTGATCCAAAGACAGGTTACTTTAAGGAGAAAATACCTTCATATGGAGGTGGATGGTGCCAATGGAGAATAGATACTATTACAATATCTCTTTCGTATATAAATGTTGAACATATAATGAAAGGAGCTATTCCCTACACTGGAACTGGTATAAAAGCGTTCATTAATGGAGCAAAAAAACCTGAAAGTATGAAGGAAATGCTAAATACGATTGATTACCGACCAACTATTTATCCTTTTTTAAGAAAAGATTACGATGTTCCTAATCAAATAGGTTTGTATGGTAAATCTGGTGGGTTAACATATTTTGGGTTAAAACTCATAGATGGAAACGAGTGAAAAATTATCTATAAACCTATTTTAGATGAAACTAAAATGCCTAAGATCATTATTCCTTCTGGTGATGAACCATCCAGAGTTGAATATCCTGATGGTAAGGTTGATTTAGGCAGGGATTCTATTGATTATTGGAAAATAAATAATACATCCCAATGGGAATAGTTATAAGTATCTATTAAACCATCTCAACATCAGAAGCTAATATAATTTATTTATAGTTTCTGATGTTGGTTTTGATATCAATTATTAAACACCGATTTTTTAGAAACAGGATTAAATATGGCAAAAAAGCCGTTATTTTATTAAATGACACAACCGATCACGGTGGAAAAGTGATTACTGCTGTGGGTGGCTACACTTATAAAGGTATTCCTGTTGCTGGAGAGACGGATTTAGTCGAATGCCCCAAATGTGAGGGTGTTTTTCCTATTGTTGAGGGCAGTGAGAATTCAAAAACCAAAGGAAAATCTATCGCCGTTGAAGGGATGCGCACAGCCTGTGGCGCAAAACTGATTGCCAGCCAGAAAGAGTTTCTCGCTTAATGGGATGACAAATTATTTTGGTTTGTTTGGCGTAATTCTGACGCGCTGCGCTTGTCTTCTCCATGTTACCGAGCTAATACATTAACCCGGTAACATGGAGAGCCAAAAAAATACCTGCCAGAAAGAATGTTTCCTCACCGTCTCCTCATTTTTTAATTTTCATTATTTCGGTTAACAATGGTGAGTTTCTGCCCGTTACGGGTAATCAGCCCGTCTTGCTCTAACTTGGTTAACCAGCGGCTGAAATTCTTCACATTCACACCCATATCTTTTGAATCATTTTCATCAGCCCCACCAAAACAGCGGGCGAGGGTATCCAGAATAATCAGGCGGACAGGTTTACCTGTTTCACATTTAACCTGTTGGGCGGTAATCACCAGTTTATGCACTTCAGCAGGCGAGACCGGAAATACTGGTTATTGATCAGATACATATTTTCAACCGTCTTAATCCATACCTAACTCAATCAGAGTTGTATTGGTGTGTTCTAAATAAGAAAGGTGCTCAAGCTGAAACTCGCTCATAGCATCACGGGGATCGCCAATAATGCTATGTTGTTGCTCCCACTGTTTAGCTGTCAATCCAGCCAGAACAATACGGCTCAGCATATTTGATTTATTGGTGTAATGGCGTGGCAATGTCGTTTTTCCCAGCTCGATACGTGCCATTTCCAACGCTGAACACATGGGCTTAAATGTATTAGTTCAGATTAGTTCTGACAGTGCGTCTAAGATCATGAATTGTGAAGTTAGGGATGCTAGCAGGTAATGTACGTCTTACTTTGGCAAGTGCAACGGGTAGGGTGGTTTCCTGGATATGTGGAATCATGCGGTGTTGCATTTCTTGCTGGTAGAACGTATTGGCTACCACAAGCCATTGGTCATGTTCCCAATGGTTAGATCGGTGATGAGATGTAGTATTCACGCTCAATGAACGTACCTATCACTTTGTCGTGCATTTCTTCGGATTTGGAATAACCTATTGTCTTTCTATTCAACCTCTTTATCCGGATACGAAGCGTAAGATTCGTTCTCTCGATACGTTGGGTAAATTTCTTTCCCGTGAGGTGTTTTTTCTTAGGCAGGTAATCGTAAACGGCATAATCATCTGTACAGTAAAACCGGATAGTAAAAAGAGATAGGAGTGCCAGCAGCTTTTTCTTCCTGCTGCGATCCCCAAACACATGTGCCACTACCCGTTTCCTATTCGGCTCCCACGCATACCAGAGCCAGCGCTGATTTCTTTTATTACCGACAAATGACCACTGCTCGTCTATTTCACAGACAATATGAATTTCACTGCCCGAAAGCGGCAGCGTAGTTACTTGTCTTGGCGTGAGTTTTTTAATGTGCGAATGACCGTGTTAATACCGACTTTCAGAACCCGAGCCGTGTCCCTGACACCAGCGTTATTCATGGACATATCAATAATTCGTTCTTTCATGCCGGGGTGGCAGGCTTGGTAGGTATAGTTCAGTTGGAAGGTTTTACGGCAAGCATAACAGTGATAGCGGGGGTGCCCAGTACGCCCTTTTCCATGCCCTTTAACCTCGTCTGTTTTATGACAGTAACGACAAACCACATCAACTTTAGCCATATCTCACCCAGAATAAAAAGTAAGGAGTTTATCACAATATCTAACCATTGGGAGCATGACCTCTTCAATATTCATATCACCAATGCGTGGGTTAATATCCTTATCGATACGTCTGCGCAATATGTCGGGGTGCTTCCAGCGAGGAAGTATCTGGCGCTCAAAGTATTCGGTTGCTAGATCTGAAACTTTGATAGTGTTCTTTTCAGCTTCAATTTTTGCCAGTGCTTCGGCTTTGCGTTCCTGTTTCTCCATCGCAACGTCATAGCCTAGTGACACACGGGCAGATAATTCTTTTGTTATCTCTCTGGCTTTAGCAAGGGATATATCAACATACGAACCAAGCAATACGGATCTGCGTTTACCCGCAAATTTATACCTGAAACGCCATACAGGAATAGTTTTCTCTATAACTCAGATATAAGCCATTCCCGTCTGTTCTACCTTCGAATCTTTCCCCTGACTTTATCCATGCCCTGATCTGCTTATCTGTGAGTTTTGGCATTGAGTTATCTCCCATTACTAAGTCGGGTACACCTAAAATAATTTCTAACATCCAAGGTGTACACCTAGGTGTACCCAATAATCATGCGCTATTGTGATTCGCTCTGCAATGCTCTGATAGTAAAAAAGCCAGATATAACAATATATATCTGGCTTTATGATTTTCTCTGAATTGCTAAGAAACACTATTCAATATTTTGAATCTGTTCCCTCATCTGCTCAATCAACACTTTTAATTCAATTGCAGAATTAGTCACATCCGCATTAATTGATTTTGACGCCAATGTATTCGATTCGCGGTTAAATTCCTGCATCATAAAATCGAGGCGACGGCCGACAGCTTCTTTCTTTTTCAGAATATTACGAGTTTCTTTGACATGAGCATCCAAGCGATCCAGCTCTTCTGCTACATCAATACGTTGAGCCAATAAGATCAACTCCTGCTCAAGACGGTTATTTTCCAACTGGATCTGGGCTTCTTCCAGCTTGGTTTGTAACCGTTCGCGTTGCCATTGCAAGATGGCTGGCATCTGTACACGGACTTTGCTGACTTCCTCAGTTACGGCATCCAAACGTTGTTCAATCAGTGCCTTAAGCGCTTGGCCTTCAGTTTCTCGGCTTTGGATAAAGGCATCCAGCGCCATATCGAGTTCTGCAAGCAATTGTGTGCTGATGGCATCCAGATCTTGTTCTTCGGCAGCCATTACACCCGGCCAGCGCAGAATATCTACAGGGTTAATTTCCCCTTCATTGCTCTGTTGTTTAATCCAGCCTGCTGCTTCAACAAGTTGTTTGGCCAGATTTTCATTAAGAATCAGTGTGCCCTGAGCGCGGATATCCAGCTCAAAACGTAGGTTACATTCCACTTTGCCGCGAGTCAGGCGGGAACGGATACGCTCACGGATGACTGGTTCCAGACTTCTGAATTGCTCTGGCAGACGAATATAAGTTTCCAGGTAACGTTGATTGACAGAGCGCAATTCCCAGGCTGCATTCCCCCAATCTCCCTTGATATCTCGCCGCGCAAAAGCGGTCATGCTACGGATCATAACTCATTCCCAATTTATAAAATGATGAATGATTATAACGCTCCAGGCAGATGCAGGATAGGCATTCGCCGCGTTAGGCCGTATAATGCGCCCCCAATAAAGTATTAACAGCGGAGAGAACACTATGAGCCTGGTAGGAAAGCGTCTGGCAGAAAGAGCGGCAGGGCAGGTTCGTCCTATTAAAATAACCCGTCATTACACTAAACACGCGGAAGGTTCTGTGCTGGTTGAGTTCGGGGATACCAAAGTGTTATGTAATGCCTCCGTTGAAGAAGGAATTCCACGTTTTCTGAAAGGTCAGGGGCAGGGTTGGATCACGGCAGAATATGGTATGTTGCCTCGAGCGACAAATACCCGTAACGCCCGTGAAGCCGCTAAAGGCAAGCAAACTGGCCGTACGATGGAAATTCAGCGTCTGATTGCCCGCTCACTGCGCGCTGCCGTAGATTTGAAAAAACTAGGTGAATATACCATCACGTTAGATTGTGATGTCATTCAGGCAGATGGAGGCACGCGTACTGCCGCTATCTCCGGCGCATGTGTAGCTCTGGTAGATGCGCTGGATAAGCTGGTTGCTAGTGGCAAACTGAAAGAAAGCCCATTGAAATCAATGGTAGCCGCAGTTTCTGTTGGTATCGTTGATGGCGAGGGGCGTTGTGATCTAGAGTATACAGAAGACTCCGCGGCTGAGACTGATATGAATGTCGTCATGATGGATGATGGACGAATGATTGAAGTTCAGGGCACGGCAGAAGGTGAACCGTTTAGCCATGATGAATTGCTGTCATTACTCTCCCTGGCGAAAGAAGGATTGGCAACTATTTTTGCCGCGCAGCAAGATGCGCTAACGCAATGTTTTCCAAAAGAAGATTATCTAAAACAAGATGAATTGAAAAAATAAATGGATCAGGCGGCTGAAGAGTCGCCTTTTTTATGTCTGAGATAATGGCGATAAGAATCAAATGATGCACAAGAGGAGAACCCCATGAAAACCTATCAGCGCGAATTTATTGAACTGGCACTGGAAAAACAGGTGCTGAAATTTGGCGAATTTACGCTGAAATCCGGTCGCCAGAGTCCGTATTTTTTCAACGCAGGGTTATTTAACACCGGACGTGATTTGGCATTGCTTGGCCGTTTTTATGCTGCGGCATTGCAGGATAGCGGTATTCCATGTGATTTGCTGTTTGGGCCAGCTTATAAAGGTATTCCAATCGCAACTACAACCGCAGTGGCGTTGGCGGAACATCACGATATTGATATGCCTTATTGTTTTAACCGTAAGGAAGTAAAAGATCATGGGGAAGGAGGAACGTTGGTTGGCAGCCCATTACAAGGAAGAGTTGTGGTAGTTGATGATGTGATCACAGCAGGAACCGCTATTCGTGAATCTATGGAAATTATCAAACAACATGGTGCAACGTTGTCTGGCGTTATTTTGTGTCTGGATCGTCAGGAGCGTGGACGGGAAACACTTTCGGCTATCCAGGAAGTTGAGCGTGATTATCACTGCAAGGTATTTTCTATCATTACTTTGAATGATTTGATTACCTATCTGCGTGAAAACCCAGAAATGCAGTCTTATTTAGAAGCGGTGGAAACTTACCGCAGAGAATACGGTATTTGATCGTTCGTTCTGGTTGATTGCTCTGTAGAAATGACAGACTAAAAAAAATCCCTCGCCCAATGGTGGGCGGGGTGAGTAGTAGAAATGACATCCCGCAGATAATGTGGAAGGAATGTCATTACTGAGCGATTGGGTAGTCAACTCAGCTAGCCAAAACATGTTAACACAAATTTATACAAAAAACGTTAGGGAAAAACGCATGTTATTATTTCCATATCCTGTAATGAAAAGATCCCCAGAATAAAAAATGGGCGTAACAGATTTGGGAAATTTATTGTAGTTGGTTCAATATCAAGGGCCAGCGTATTTCAAATTCTTTCGTTGGTCGATAGCGGAATTCAGAGCGAACAAAACGAGAGAGCATGCCTTCACAAAAAGCCAGTAATTGAGATGCTAATATCGTTTCGTCATAACTGAATCCTTGTCCATCCCGTATTTTTTTCTCTTTTAAGATTTGGCGAAGCTGTACCTCAATACGCTCAAACAGTTGATTGATACGGTTTTGTAATCTGTCTTGTTCAAACATCAGGGCATGGCCTGTCATAATACGGGTTAAACCTGGATTTTTTTCTGCAAAGCCCAAAATAAGGATCAGGATTAACCGAATTCGAGGAATGGTCTCTTTTTCATCTTGCAAAATCAGGTTGATGCGAGAAATTAAAGAGTCTTCAATAAACTCAATCAGGCTATCAAACATCCGGGTTTTGCTTGGAAAATGACGATAAAGTGCAGCTTCAGAAACTCCAACGTTGGCGGCAAGTTTTGCAGTTGTAATACGCTGGCTGCCATCGCTGGATTCAAGCATATGTGCCAGTGCCTGCAAGATTTCTTCACGTCTGTTTTTCTTTTTTGTACGTTCTTTTTCTGCCATATGTGGTAATACCCCTGCTAAGACAGCAAAACAAATCCAGCGATACCCTTTATCTTCCAAGTCTTGACTCGGAATTTATGGGTATACATTTTGCCCATGCTGATGATGGGCAAAAATATAAAAATTGGTTGACGGTATCAGGCTTTATGGAAAGTTATTGACGACCGGAATGACCAAAACCACCAGCGCCACGTTCTGTGCTCTCAAAATCTTCAACCAAATTAAATTCAGCCTGTACCACAGGCACAAAAACCATTTGGGCAATACGTTCGCCTGGTTCGATAGTGAATGTCTTATCACCACGGTTCCAAACAGAAATCATCAGTTGCCCTTGATAATCAGAGTCGATGAGCCCTACCAGATTACCAAGCACCACACCATGTTTATGCCCTAAACCAGAACGGGGAAGAATGATCGCCGCCAATTGTTCATCCGCGATATGGATAGCAATCCCTGTTGGCAGAAGTTCGGTCTGACCAGGTGCCAGTTCCACTGCGTTATCCAGACAAGCACGTAAATCTAAGCCCGCAGAACCAGGGGTAGCGTAGGTCGGTAAAGGAAATTCTTGCCCGATGCGGGAGTCAAGGATTTTAACGTCGATTTTTTTCATCATAGCGTTTGAATATCTCGTCTAATAAGCGGTGGCTGAGTTGTAATTTATCACTGTGCGGTAAATTAATACTGCCATCATGCCAGAACAGATGTAATGCATTAGTATCACTGTTGAAGCCATGTTCAGCCAGAGATACATTATTCGCGCAAATCAAGTCCAGATTCTTCTGCTTGAGTTTTACGCGGGCGTATTCTTCCACATTCTGGGTTTCGGCTGCAAATCCAACGACAAAGGGACGATGTTTTTCCATTGCGGCAACATTCGCTACGATGTCAGGATTTTTGACTAATGTATAGGTGATTTCATCACCCTGTTTTTTGATTTTTTCATCTGATATCTGCTTGAAACGGTAATCAGAGACGGCAGCACAGCCGATGAAAATATGTTGTGAAGCTGCGATTGCCTGCACTTGCTCGTGCATTTCCAATGCACTGGTTACGTCAATACGTTTGACATTTTGAGGAGTAGTCAGATTGACAGGGCCTGCAATCAGTGTGACTTCAGCTCCACGTTCTGCGGCTGCCTGTGCGATGGAGAATCCCATTTTACCGGAGCTATGGTTGGTAATAAAACGGACAGGATCTAAGGCTTCACGAGTTGGCCCGGCTGTAATTGTTATTTGCAGGCCCATTAAATCTCGAATAGGGTTAAAATGTTGCGTTGCTAGTTCGACAATCGCCATAGGTTCAATCATTCTTCCCGGCCCTACGTCGCCACAGGCCTGGCTTCCCTCATCTGGACCCCAAATCAACACATTACGTTCTCTCAGTATATTGAGGTTATGTTGGGTGGCTTGTGCACAGTACATTTGCTGGTTCATCGCAGGAACGACCGCCAGGGGGGCTGCTGAAGCTAAACAGATAGTTGTGACTAAATCGTTTGCCATACCAGTACTTAACCGAGCTAATAGATCTGCCGTCGCAGGAGCAAGAATAATCAAGTCAGCCCATTTTGCCAGCTCAATATGTCCCATCGCCGCTTCTGCTGCCGGGTCTAAAAGATCGTCAGAAACCGGATAACCTGATACAGCCTGTAATGTCAATGGGGTAATAAAAGCTTCTGCTGCTGGAGTCATCACGACGCGTACTTGGGCACCATAATCACGTAAGCGCCGTACTAACCCTGCTGTTTTATAAGCGGCGATACCTCCACTGATGCCGAGCACGATATGCTTACCAGAAAGCCCTTTGCCGGAAAGTTCTGCCATTCTGATTGTCCACCTGTAAGTTACAATTACTCAAGATTCTATCATAAGAAAATAGGGTGTTGAGAATATGGCGTTGAGAGCTCTTGTTCTGTTGCTGAGAAATACCAAGTTTGCGAAGCGCTACGCAAACCATACGCATAAGACTGGCGATGATTTTTTCATCATGGGATATTGATGATGTGGATACCAAAGTTATGGGGTGTCATCTTCATGGCTATTAGCCAGCAAAAGGTATTTAAGGGAGGAAGTAGAATGGATATCACAATAGTGGAAAAAGACGATGAATTGCATTCAGATCTTGCTCCGCGAGAGAAATTGCTGGCGTATGGTGCGGTTGCTCTGACGGATGCGGAGTTGTTGGCCATATTTTTACGTACAGGGACTAGAGGGGTGCCTGTTGTAAAAATGGCGGAACATTTACTGCAATCATTTGGCTCATTATATCATTTGCTTTCTGCCGATTATGCTGATTTTTGTGCGCATAAAGGAATGGGCGTGTGCAAATATGTTCAGTTACAGGCAGTGTCTGAATTGGCAAAGCGTTTTTTCTCCAGCCAATTTATCCATGAAGATGTTATGAGCAGCCCTGCTGCAACTCAAAGTTATTTGCAGGATTTATTATCCTGGCAGGATCGAGAAGTTTTTGTTGTGCTGTTTTTGACAAATCAGAATAAAGTGATTTGTCATGATGAGATGTTCAAGGGGACGATAAACAAAGTTGAAGTTCATCCGCGTGAAGTTGTAAGACAGGCGGTTAAAGTTAATGCCGCATCTATTATTCTTGCCCATAATCACCCTTCCGGTAACCCAGAACCTAGTCTGGCAGATAAACTGGTGACAGAAAAAATCATTGATGCGTGTAATTTAGTCGGTGTTAAGGTTTTGGATCATATTGTCATAGGCAAACAATATTGCGTCTCTTTTATGGAAAGGGGTTGGATTTAATACGGTTTTTTCACGAACCGGTCAGATCTTAGTTGTTCGGGACTTGAGCATCAGCGAATGAGGGCGTATACTACGCCACCTTTGAGGATCTTGGGCTTGGCGAGAAGAGCCTATCTCAGTGAGTTTTTGGCTGAGAAAATGTGATTCTTTTCAGTAACGTTCTTTATCAGTAAAAAAATTTGCTGAGATGGGCTCCTAAGCCTGACGAGGCGGCCATACCCAATACAAAGCTCGAGCTGATTTGATTTTTGGAGAATAGACATGTCCCGAGTCTGCCAAGTTACTGGCAAGCGTCCTGTGAGTGGTAACAACCGCTCTCACGCATTAAATGCGACCAAGCGTCGTTTTCTGCCTAACCTGCACTCTCACCGTTTCTGGGTTGAGTCTGAGAAGCGTTTTGTAACTCTGCGTGTATCTGCTAAAGGTATGCGTGTGATTGACAAAAAGGGTATCGATACAGTTCTTGCTGAACTGCGTGCCCGTGGTGAGAAATACTAAGGAGCTGAAAAATGGCTAAAGGTATTCGCGATAAAATTAAACTGGTTTCTTCTGCTGGTACTGGTCACTTCTATACCACTACGAAGAACAAGCGTACTATGCCTGAAAAACTGGAAATGAAAAAATTTGATCCAGTTGTTCGTCAGCATGTAATGTACAAAGAAGCTAAAATCAAATAATTTTAGTGGATTAAAAAAAACCCAGCAAAAGCTGGGTTTTTTTATACCTGAAATACACCAAACCCTCCTTAATCTTAAACCTGGTTATCGGTTACCCGTGAACGTCATATGACGTTCAGTTATACTGACCCTTTTTGGTATATGAACTGTTAGGCGTGGCTCAGAAAATGACTAGAAAGACCTTGAATATCTTACATACGGAATCGTCGTGTGGTTGGGGAGGGCAAGAGATTCGTATTCTGACGGAATCTCAGGGGATGATGCGTCGTGGGCATCATGTTGTTATCGTTTGTTGCCCAACCTCGACACTTTATCGTGAAGCTCACCATTATGGTGTTCCTGTCGTTGCGTTGCCAATTGAAAAAAAACGCCTTTCATGCTTTATAGCAATGCGCCGTTGGTTGAAGGTTGAAGGCCATCGGTTTGATATCATTAACACTCACAGTTCTACTGATTCTTGGTTGGTAGCTGCGGCATGTTCCACATTAAGAGGGATGCCACCAATAGTTCGAACCCGTCATGTTTCCACTCATGTTTCAACCTCCATAGCGACCCGTTGGCTCTATTTGAAATCCTGCCAGCACATTGTGACAACAGGGGAGAAATTACGCCAATATCTACATACGAATAATGGCTATCCGCTATCTCATATGACATCTGTACCGACAGGTATCGACTTGACACGTTTTCAGCCTGAAAACAAACAACAGTGCCGCCAGCGTATTGGAATTGCAGATAAACCGACGCTGGGTATTGTGGCGACGATGAGAACCTGGAAAGGGCATCGTTACCTGTTGGATAGCTGGAAAATACTCCATCAACGCTATCCTGATTGGCAATTACTGTTTGTTGGGGATGGCCCACAACGAAAAAATCTTGAACCCAGGGTTAAACAAGAAGGGCTGACGGATAGTGTCATTTTTCTTGGTAATCGTCAGGATGTTCCAGACTGTTTAAATGCGATGGATATTTTTGCATTGCCTTCGTTTGGAAATGAAGGGGTCCCACAAGGCATCATGCAGGCAATGGCGTGTGGATTACCAGTGGTCTCTACATCAGTGGGCGCTATCTCTGAAGCTGTGATTGATGGTGAAACAGGCTATATTATTGAACCTAAATGTATTGAACAGCTAACTGAGAAATTAGATCTGTTAATGAGAAATGCAGATGTACGTTTGCAGATGGGAAATGCTTCATTTAAACGAGCCACACGTTTGTTCGGTATGGATAATATGTTAGATAAAATGGAGTCTATTTTTGTTGTGAGTGACAATCATTGGTGACAGATTGTATTATTTTTCACTCATATTACCATTTTATCTAATATACTAATAGGTGAAATAGAATAAATGAAATAAAAACTCTTGTTTGGCTTTTTTACGGAACAATCTATACAAGGTGTCTTAAATAACTTTGATGTATGTTCTCTTGAGTCGGTCTCTGAATGGATAATTTTATAATTCATTATTATGCAACCTAAAAACATTTTGATTATCAATATTGCACGTTTTGGTGACACGTTACTTGTAACACCAGTAATTCGGGCATTAAAGTTAAACTGGTCAGAAGCCAATATTGATGTATTGGCGCATAAAAGAACAAAAGAGATCCTTGAGAATATTGATGAAATCAATTCAATAAGCGTTTTTTCAAAAGGAAAAGCGAAGTGGGCTGGTTGGTTTTCTCGTCGTAGTTATGATTTGGCATTAGTATATAATCATGATAAACCTTTACTACAATATGCCAGACGCAAAGCAAATCGGGTTGTTTGCTTTTCTGATACATCCCGCAGAACCCCAAATGAATTGTTTGTAGAAAAACCCCAAAAACTTATGCAGGCTCAGCAGGAAAGGGCATTGTTAGCTAATGCGTTAGGAATTGAGATTTATGATTGGCGGTTGCAGTATTGTGTGAGTCAAAATGAAGCAGAATATGCGAGTTCTTTTCTCCGGCATTATGGGTTGCAAGATAAACTAAGGATTGGTTTTCAACTACAAAGTTTTCCTGCGAAAGCTTACCGTGATTGGCCTGTAGAATCTTTTTATGAGTTAGCCCAGCGTATTTATGCTCGTTATCCTGCTGCCCACATTTTACTGTTGGGTAGCCAGGATGGGGCGGCAGCGGCAGAAAGATTATCTGAAATGTTGGGAGTACAGAGATGTACATCTCTGGCGGGTAAAACGACGATGCGCCAAAATGCGGCGATTATGAGCCAACTTAATTTGTATGTTGGTGTTGATACCGGGACGACACATTTGGCAGGAGCATTAGGGATCCCAATGGTTGCCATGTACCATAGTTTCCATCCTGGTCGTTTTCTTGCTCCACAACAGCATGCAAAATTGGCTGTGATTGAACATCCAATAGATTATCAACAGGCAACCCGTCAAGATAATATGTCAGACATATCAGTGGAACAAGTCTGGGATTCAGTGAAAAATATACTAGAAGTTCAATAAAAGGATAATGACAACGATGAAGATAGGATTTATTGATGTCACCGTTACCATGTCCTATGGTGGTATTCAAACGGCGGTCTGGGAATTGGCTAAGGCTTTGACAGATGCAGGACATGAGATCCATATTTTTGGCGGAATAGGTGATATCAGACCTGAGTTGAAGGATCGGAAGATCCGTGTGCATACTTTCCCATTTATCCCCAGAGAACGAGTAATCAATATTGGCCGTCGTTTTCAACGTATTATTGAACGCTACTCATTTGCCCGTCATGCCCGTGAAACAGTGATTGCTGAAAATTTTGATTGGGTAATATTGACTAAGCCTTTTGATTTCTTCTGGCCCAGAATGATGCCCGCCAACTCCCATACTAAGTTTTGTTATATGAGTGGGGGAACCAGCTTTTTTAAAGGCGACAGAATATTAGGGAAAAAAATATCGGCATGGGTTGCTTGCAGCCATTTTAATGCTTGGCAGATCCAGCATCATTTTAAACAATTTCCAAGTGTTATCTATAATGGTGTAGATGTTGATAAGTTCAAACCTGCTAATTCTGATGTCCGCAGCAGGCTAGGGATTCATGAGAATACGTTTCTACTGACTTTTGCTGGCAGGTTAGTCGGATGGAAAGGCATGAAAATTGCTGTTGATGCGATGGCCTTGTTACGTGATAAGGATGTAAAACTGTTAATTATTGGAGCAGGTGAAGAACTGAAGCGGCTTGAAAAAAAAGCGGCGGAATTGGAGTTAGGACAATCAATTATTTTTCATCCTCCCGTTAGTCATGATCAGTTACCTGAGTTTTATGCTGCCGGGGATGCCGGGATCTTCCCAAGCATTGGTGATGAAGCATTTGGTATTACTATTGCGGAGGCAATGGCATGTCAGCGACCTGTCATTGCCAGTTATATTGGTGGTATACCTGAAGTGGTAGGAAATGAGAATCAGTCCGGCATTCTGGTGACACCCGGTAATGCAGAGGCTATTGCCGGAGCTGTTAATCATCTCTTGTCTTTACCAGACAGAGGAAAAGAAATGGGTAAACATGCTCGCCAGAGAATTGAAACTATGTATACCTGGGAGCATTCGGCCGGCCGTTTATTGGATACGATAAAAAAGTCATGAAGATTGCTTATATTGATCCCTATCCTGTACCTGATTTTCGTGTTGCTTCACTGCAAATTTTGCAGAATGTGGATGCTTTTGCCCGTCAGGGACACCAAGTCAGTCTGATTACACCTGCGGGTCAAAATGGTGTTGAGGAGATCCTTGGTAGAAAGTTACCACCATCTGTTGCATTGATTGCTTTACGCGATATGCGCCGTAAGTGGTATTTCCCCATCAATACGCAAAAATTATTTTATTTGCAGGTTTCCCGTTGGTTGCAAGAACATCAGGTCGATGCCATTTTTACGCGTAATATTAAAATGGCAAATTATCTCTTGCATAAGCATCCTGATATCCCGCACTTTTTTGAAAGTCATGAAATTTTTTCTCAGTCTTTTAAAGAGTCTCATGACTTGAATAAACGTGCTAATAAGCGCAAATATTCTAGGCTCAGAAAAATTGAACAACAGGTTTATCATCGTGCCCGGACTGTTTTTGTTCTGACTTCATTACTACGAGACGATATTTATACAGAATATGGAGTTAAAACTCCGATTATCGTTGCACCTGACGGTGTTGATTTGTTAGCAGTTAAAGCGACAAAGATGACATCTTCGGGCAGGCAATACCAGAAAGGAGAAACAACACAGGTACTGTATCTAGGCAGTTTGCATCGCTGGAAAGGCGTACCTACTGCGATGAAGTCTATGTGTCACCTTAATAATGTTGTATTGAACATTGCTGGTGGAAATAGCACGCAGATTGAACAACTCAAATCTGTAGCCCAACAAATTGGCGTAAGTGATCGGGTTAATTTTCTGGGGTTTGTCCATCCTAAAAACCGTTTCCAAGTCATTGCAGATAATGATATTTGCATCTTGCCATTGACAAAAACCAGTATTGGCAGCCGCTATACTTCCCCTCTTAAACTTTTTGAATATATGGCGATGGGCAAACCCGTTGTTATTTCTGATCTTCCTTCCATTCGTGATGCGGTTGATGAAAACGCGGTCAGCTTTGCAGACAGTGAAAATGCGACAAGTTTTGCACAACAGATTCAACTACTGATTGATAACCCGACTGAAATAATGGCTAAAGCAGAACACTCTCAGAGATTAGTCGCGGAGCAATTTAATTGGGATCAACGGGCAAAGTTGATTATGCAAGTGATAGAAGAAAATCTGTTTTGATAAATGAAAGTCAAATCGTGGGACACCAGCCCATCTCATTTATTGGATATGGGCTGGTGTATTTGAAATTAGGGTTTTTTCTGTTCTATTCTGGTTTCTTGTTGGGCACTATATAGGGCGATCATTAATCCCAATAAGATACCTATTTCATTAATATAAGCATTTTCAAACATCCCCCTGACGATGAAAATGCCAAGAAATGCGGTAAGCATAATGAGACCCGCTTGTCGGATTATGCCACTATTTTGACGTATGATTTGGCTTCCGGTAAATATTGCTGAGAATGTCATTAATAGTGTGGTTATTAGGCCCAGAGCGCCACCAGCAAACCAAAGCGATAAAAATATATTATGTGGTCCAATGGAAGTTCTGTATGTCCAGTCAGGATAATCGGCAACACGACTATTATAGACTTGGTGATATATCTTATTACCGAAACCATAACCTTTGACAGGGTTTTCCATAATCAACTGCCACGCAGAGCCTTGGGTTCCATTACTATAGCGGTGGCTGCTATCAGTTTGAGTAAGCTTAAAAAGCAGTAATTTTGTGGCAGGATTTGATGCTGCCGACCAATGAGTGATCCCGGCCAATAATGCCAGACATATTGCAGCAGCAATGGTGATTTTCCATTCTCTATTAATCACAATAATAAACACTGTGGCTGCTACAATGGCAACCCAGGCACCACGAGAAAGTGTTCCAAGCAATAAGAATAGGCTGATGGCTGAAGCGATAAGCAACAATAACCAACTCAGTAAAGAATGTTTTTTCCATAATGCCCAAGTACATAACAACACAGGAAAATAGAAAATAAATCCGTATGAAAACTCCCGATGATTATAATTAGTAAATGGCATTTCACCTGTTGAATCGTAATTGATAATGTATTTCGCGAGATCGGTCAGTGAAATAGCTAACATACCAATAATAAAAGCAATCAAGATCATTTTTGCAATGTGTTGTTTACTTTCCTGATAGAGCACAATGGGAAGTGTGAAACTAAACAGCAACAGGCCATTTAAGATAGGCTTATTCATCTCTTTGAAACTCAATGCAGGATCAATCGAAATTCCAATAGAGTAGAACATTGCCAGTATAAATAGCAAAATGGATAAGAAGAGAGAATTTCTCAGTGAGTTTACTACTTGACGAAAATCCGTTACCAGATAACACAGTGCTGTTATGCAGATCAGGATCATGACAAGATTTTTATATCTTGTAATATCTGGCAGATAAACAAGAATAATGTACAGTCCAATAATAGATAAGTTCCACAGGGACTTTTTATTTTCGATTATGTTTAGCCTATTTCTGATATCAAGAAGCATGGTGCGGCCTATTCTTTCAACGATTTTGACTGGATTTAGCTATAAATAATACATGAAAACGGTATCGTAATCTGCTAAATAGGATGCTGTAGATAGTTTATTCAAGGAGTCAGTATGCCGGAACTACCAGAGGTTGAAACCAGTCGCAGAGGAATTGAGCCACATTTAGCTGGTAATGTGATTCAATATGTTGAGGTAAGGAATTCACGTTTGCGCTGGCCTGTTTCTGAACAGATCATGACATTATCAGATCAAGCTGTGCTCAGTGTGCAGCGTCGGGCAAAGTATTTATTGCTCGAATTGTCTGATGGATGGATTATTGTCCATCTTGGAATGTCCGGTAGCTTACGTATCTTATTGCATGAATTTCCTCCTGCAAAACATGATCATATCGACCTGGTGATGACAGACGGTAAAATTCTCCGCTATACGGATCCACGGCGTTTCGGAGCCTGGCTATGGAGCGATGATCTTGAGAAATGTTCTGTACTGGCTCATTTGGGCCCTGAGCCCCTGTCTGATGTATTTGATGGCTCATACCTTTACACTCTTTCGCGTAATAAGAAAACGGCTATTAAACCCTGGTTGATGGATAACAAAGTGGTTGTTGGTGTTGGCAATATTTATGCCAATGAAGCTTTGTATGTGGCTCATATCTTGCCTGAGCGCCCTGCTCATTCCCTGACACAGGAAGAGGCATATCTATTAGCAGATACGATAAAGCAGATTTTACGTCGTTCTATTGAACAAGGGGGGACTACGCTGAAAGATTTTCTGCAATCTGATGGAAAACCGGGGTATTTCGCGCAGGAATTATTTGTTTATGGCAAAAAAGGCGAGCTTTGCCCAATGTGCGGAGAAAAAATAGAGAGTATAAAATTAGGGCAGCGCAGTACGTTTTTTTGTCGGCAGTGCCAGCATTAATTGTATCTTTGGGGGCTGAATTGCCCCCGATGACTATATATTTATATTTACCTAATTTTTTTATTTACCTAATTTTTCTAACATTGCCAGAGCAACAGGCTCCGGCAGGAATGATGAAACATCACCATTATGACGAGCAACGTCTTTGATTAAGGATGATGAGACAAAGGATAAACTTTGAGAGGGCAACAGGAAGACACTTTCCAACTCAGACATAAAATGTCGATTCATATTGGCGAGTTGCCATTCATATTCAAAATCAGAAACTGAACGTACTCCACGAATTAAGATCGTCGCCTGTTGTTTTTTAGCAAAATTAGCCATCAACTCACTGAATCCTGCAACCTCAACATTATCCAAATGAGCAGTGACTTTTTTGGCTAATGTGACACGTTCTTCAAGGTTGAACATAGGGTTTTTTCTATCACTACTGGCAATGGCAAGTAAAACATGATCAAACATATTTGCAGCGCGGGTCACTATATCGAGATGACCATAGGTAATAGGATCAAATGTACCGGGGTAAATGGCTTTTTTTTTCATTGTCTTTGACTCTCTGCTTGGGTCAGCTCCCAGAGTGCTGCATATTTATTGAAGGTGTATTGAGCATTGACAATCGCTAACATTAGCCCTTGTTTACCATCAAGGAAACCCGCTCTTAACAGCCATGTTTTGAAAAATGCACCCAGTGTGTGGCTGATAATGGAAGAATAACGGGCTGTTTTACCCTGTTTGTAGCGATGTTTGGCCCAATCTTTCGCATAATTCAATTGTTTCTGCTGGAATTCCATCAGATTGCGGCAGGTTAAATGACGTAAATCACCTTTCAATGTCACAATATGGGCGCCTTGGGTATCCAGTGATTCATGAACCTGATTATCGTTATATTGATAACGTTCACGGCAATAGAGACGAATGACTTTATCAGGATACCAGCCGCTGTGCTTCATAAACCGGTGCATGAATAAATTAAGGCGTGCACAGGCATAGACTTTATTGTCGTTGGGATTTTCCAGAACTTGTTCAATTGAAGCTTTTAACTCAGGAGTGACTCGCTCATCTGTATCAATCATGAAAATGTAATCACCACTGGCATAGGATTGTGCGAGTTGCCGCTGAGGGCCAAAACCAGGCCACTGAGTATTCGTGTAAACTTTGGCTCCCATTTCTTTAGCGATTTGACAGGTTGCATCAGTACTACCAGCATCCAGAACGATAATTTCATCTGCCCAGTCTACAGATAGCAGGCAATCACCAATCAAGTCGGCGGCATTTTTGGCAATCATGACGACGGATAGACGTTTTCTCGTGCTCATCAATGGCTCCGTGGTGGGAGATAAGGTTCCAGTAATTTTAACAATCGTTGCAGTGCGCCCTGATTCTCGTGTAGGACTTCCGCGGCATGACGACCGTAATAAAGGCGATAATCTTCATCCGTCAGCAGGCTATTGACAGCGGTACTTAAAGATTGGCTATCTGTCACAGTAATAAGCCCATCAGCTTTATTCAGCTTGGCACAGATATCCTTAAAATTGAAAGTGTGTGGCCCCATAATGACAGGGATCGCATGAGCCGCAGCTTCCAGTGGATTATGACCACCACGTTCGATTAAGCTGCCTCCGACAAAGGCTAGATCTGCAATACCGTACAGTAGCATGAGTTCACCCATAGTATCACCAATAACAACCTGGACATTAGCATCGGGTATGGTAGCAGAACTCCTTAATACTGAACTTAGCCCAGCTTTTTGAGTTAATTCTTCCGCTTTAGCAAAACGTTCAGGATGGCGGGGAACCAAAATCAGCAATAAATCGGGATGTTGTTTCAATAAATTTCGATGCGCATCCAGTATGATAGTTTCTTCACCATCATGGGTACTGGTTGCAATCCATACAGGCCGATGTGCAGCCCATTGACGACGCAGAGTCACCGCCTTAGCGGCCAATTCAGGTGTAACAGAAATATCGAATTTAAGACTGCCTGTGACAGCCAGTTGGGTACGTTTCAGCCCTAATTCAATAAAACGTTCGCCATCTTCCTGATTTTGTGCAGCGATCAACGTGATTTTGTTTAAAATGGCTTTAATAAAACTATTAATTTTCTGATATCCGGCGGCGGAACGGGCTGAAAGCCTTGCATTGGCAATAACCAGCGGTATACCACGTTGGTGTAATTGGGCTATCAAATTAGGCCATAGCTCAGTTTCCATAATAATCATTAATTTGGGGTTGACGTTATCAAGGAAACGACTCATAGAGCCAGGCAAATCATACGGTAGGTAAACGTGGTTAACATCATCTCCTAGTGCGGAAAGTACCCTTTCGGAGCCAGTTGGCGTCATGGTTGTTACAGTAATTGGCAGAAAAGGATAGTGATGCCGTAAAATCCTGACGAGAGGAATAGCAGCTAATGTCTCTCCAACCGAAACCGAATGGAGTAATATCCCTCCTGGAGTAACTTTTTGGGCACAAAAACCATAGCGTTCACCCCAGCGCTTACGGTATGCCGGAGACTTACGGCTGCGCAGTAATAAGCGCAACCAGATAATAGGTTGGATAAGGTAGAGAAGTACCTGATATAAGCGAAGCAACATTCTATCAAATTCACTAAAATAGATTGCGGCTATAGTATCACATTGGCTTGAAGAAAGTGTGCAAAATGCAGATAAGTTGTTCGTATTTCCTTAAAAAGAGTATGCCTATTTTATGGCAAGTATTGGAAATCGAAGATACGATCTGGTCATTAATTTAGCCTATCAGTGAAGTAGCGCTTTGATTTCTCTATTTACAGATTCTGTTACAGGTTCTGTACAACTTATAGGATTGGATTCCCTAAAATTATTGGCGTTGATTCTGTTCCTGTGCCTATGGCTGCTGCATTAAAAACACTTTGTATTGCGTTAATGGGGCCATCTAAGATGATCTTTTGGCGCCCATGTCAGGGCAATGGGGAAGTGATCTGGGCAGGAAATTACGGTAAATTACCGGACCCTGATGAAATTGATATTAAAACAGATAATCGCTATTTAAGTTTGATCCCGACAGATGTTGTGATTAAAACGGCTCGGAGATATTTATCATGAAACCTGTTCGTCTTGCCATTGTTCGGCAAAAATATCGCCCTGATGGTGGTGCTGAACGTTTCATTTCCAGAGCTTTAGAAGCATTGGGTAATGAAAATCTACAATTAAATGTTATTACCCGCTCTTGGCAGGGAAGCATAAATCCAAACTGGCATGTGCACTTGGCCAATCCGTTGAAATGGGGACGCATTAGCCGTGAGAAGGGGTTTGCTGATGCATCCAGAACTCTTTGGCAAAAGGAACAATTCGATATCGTCCAAAGTCATGAACGAATAGCGGGATGTGATATTTATCGGGCTGGTGATGGCGTACATCAGCGGTGGTTGCAGCAAAGATCAAGAATCCTGCCAGCTTGGAAAAGTAAACTGCTTTTTGTCAGCCGTTACCATCGTTATGTCATGGATGCGGAGAAGAGAATGTATTTGTCTCCAGAGTTGAAGAAAGTTATCTGTAACTCTGAGATGGTCAAACAGGAAGTTATGGAAGATTTTGAGCTACCAGAAGAGAAAATTTCTGTGATTTATAATGCTATTGACCAGTCACAGTTTTTTCCTGCCGGAGAAGAGGAACGAATTGTGTTGCGACAGCAATATGCCATCCCAGCACGAGCTAAATGTCTGGTATATGTTGGGTCAGGTTTTGAAAGAAAAGGGCTGAAAGCCGCAATTAAAGCAATTAGTAAGACGGAAGCGTATCTATTGGTGATCGGGCAGGACAAGGAAGAAAATAAATATAAACAACTTGCTCATTCTCTTGGTTGCTATACTCGCATTAGGTTTCTAGGTGTACAAAAAAAGACGCTGCCATTTTATCAAATGGCTGATGGTTTATTACTACCGACATTATATGATCCTTTCCCGAATGTCATACTGGAAGCAATGGCATGTCGCTTACCAGTTATAACCAGTAAAACCTGTGGAGGAGCTGAGTTCATTGATTCGGGAGTAAATGGCTTTGTCTGTGATGCTTTGGATATAAAGGGATTATCTGAAAGAATTTCCTTAATACCTTCGGATCATTTGACCAGTAAGATCGCTATGTCAGCAAAAGAAAAGATAACGGGTTATACTCCGGCTTATTTATCTCAGCAGCTTACTGAACTGTATAGCAAGGTGCTTTCTTTATGAAAGGGCATATCCTGTTTATCATTGATGGATTGCCGGGTGGTGGTGCTGAAAATGTCGTAGTTCGCCTGTGCCGTGGATTGCAACAGAGGGGCTTTGATATCACATTATTATCATTGTCTGATAAATGCGAATATTCGATTCCTGAACATGTTGATTTGGTTATTGATGCTGATAAGTATGCAGGTCCTTTTAGAAGACAGACTGAAATTTTTCGTAGAGCGAAATCAATGGATAAGGTTTTGGGAAAAATCTTGCGGCAAAAAGGAATTCCTGCGCTGGTAATATCCAATTTACACAAAACCGATCGTATAGTTGCAAGGTCTAAAGTATTAGAAAATTTGAATGTATGGTTTTGTATTCATGGTGTATTTTCTAAATCTTACCTCGAAAATAAAACAGGTCTGGCACGTTGGCTTAAAAAGCATAAAATCCAGCGTGTTTATCAGAATCGTAATTTAATTTGTGTTTCTGATGCAGTTGGCTTGGATTTACAGGAAAATCTATCTGTTGCTGCCAGAAGAATGGTCACTATTTACAACCCATTCAACATAACTGAAATTAAATTGAATTCCTTAGAAAACAATCCATATTCAGGTCAAAATTATATTCTCCATCTTGGACGATTTCACGAGGTGAAACGTCATGATCGCTTGTTAGAAGCATTTGCCATGGCTGCTATTCCTTGCAACTTATTAATTGCTGGTCATGGCGATGAAAAAATGACTGATAAAATTAAACAGAAAATTGTGGAACTTGGTTTACAATCCAGAGTTAAGCTAATTGGGTTTTTAACAAATCCTTTACCCGTAATACGTGAAGCTAAAGCTGTTGTTCTGAGTTCAGATAGTGAAGGATTAGGTAATGTATTAATTGAGGCGTTGATCTGTCAGACTCCAGTTGTCAGCACAGATTGTCCTGGTGGAATCAGTGAAATTATGGTGGGGGAATTAGAACAATATAAATCAGAACTTACTTCAGAATCATTGGCAGAAAAAATGCGTTTGGTTTATCAGAATCCCCCTTTAATTACGGAAAAAATGTATAAGAAATTTGATTTGGATATTGTACTTGATGAGTATTTTTCCTTGATAAAGCAGTAAAATTTTTGATGTTATCCTTTGAGATGTTCTAATGACTGAAAAAAAATTTAAAAAATTACGTGAAATAAATAGAAGAAAAAATTATTTTTTCAAAAAAATAAGGTTTAGTATAGGTAAAATATTTATTGATAAATGGAAAAAAAGAGAATTTTCTCTTATAGGTGTCAAAAAGGTTCTTTTTTTACGAGATGATAATAAAATTGGTGACATGATTGTATCCACACCAGTTTTAAAAGCATTGTCTCAGCAAGGTTATGAATTACATGTATTATCAGGCCGAACTAATTATTGTGTGATAGAAAATAATCCACATATAGATAAGGTATATTTCTATCCTGATAAAAATACAGATATACTTAAGTTAGGATTGAAATTGAAACAGGAAAAGTATGATCTTATTATTGATATGGGTGATCAAATTCCTGTTATCTATCTTTTGTTTATAAGACTAATTAATTCTAATCATGTAATTGGGTTTAATAAAGATAAAATAAATATTTATAACAAAAACATAACTTATTTAGGTTATAATTTACATATTACAGAAAGATATAAATCTTTGATGAATCATATGGAGATTTATAATTATAATATGCAGTATGACATATATGTTCCTGATGGTATCAAGGATAAAGTGCGTGATTTTTACTCTCGTTTGCCAGGAGCGGTAACTGTTGTCATTAATCCCTTTGCTGCTGATGAAAGGAGAAATATTTCTAAAGAACAATTGATTGGAATAACTTCTCATATTGGTTATTCATATCAGTCAGTCAATATTATATTGATTGGTAGTCCTGAAAAAATAAGTATGATTTCATATTTAGATAACTGTATTTTCAACCCATTTTGCGATTTTCTCAGTGCTGTAGAAATAATAAAATATGCTGATTTGATTATTTCGCCAGATACCTCAATTGTACATGTTGCTGCTGCATATGAGAAAAATACAATCGCACTATATGGTAATGATAAGCATGGAAATTATATCAATAATGATGTATGGGGACCGGGAAATAAAAACGCTATCCAATTAGTTCAGAAAAATATTAATAGCAAAATCAGTGAAATGCCTCTAGAGGTTATCTTAGAAAAGATAGATGTCTTTTTGTCCTTGTATACTTTTACTGAGTAATAATATTTCATATTTCTGTAATAAGGTATCTTTCTTATGACCAAACCAGCATTCATCATCACAATTGATACTGAAGGTGATAACCTTTGGCAAAATAGCGATAAAATTTCTACCGAAAATACTCAATATCTGCCCAGGTTCCAAAGCCTTTGTGAACGTTTTGGATTCAAACCCGTCTGGCTAACAAACTATGAAATGGCGATAGATGATAGCTATATCGAATTTGCTAAGGATGTCATTGCCAGAAACACAGGTGAAATCGGTATGCATTTGCATGCCTGGAACAATCCACCTATTATTCCTCTGACTGATGATGATATGTGCTATAAGCCTTATCTGATTGAATATCCTAAAAATCAGATAAAGGCAAAAATTGATTTAATGACAAATCTTCTTGAAGAAAAACTTCAGACTAAGATGCTGAGTCACCGTGCTGGACGCTGGGCATTTAACGAATATTATGCGCAATTATTGGTCGAGTATGGTTATCAGGTAGATTGTTCTGTTACTCCGAAAGTTAACTGGCGTTTTACCAAGGGAGATCCGAATGGAAATGGCGGAACAGATTATAGCCGTTTTCCATCTCATGCTTATTTTATGAATTTGCAGAATATTGCTAAAGAAGGCAACTCTTCTTTATTACAAGTGCCAATGAGTATTCAGCATAAGCATTCTCCGATCATGAATTTTATTAAACAAAAATATGATCATTTGCGAGGCAAGCAACGTTCTCCATCGGTTAATTGGTTACGCCCAAAAGGTGGGAATTTGAAACAAATGAAAGCTGTCGTTCGGCAAACTTTGGCATCTGGTAATGATTATGTTGAATTTATGCTGCATTCATCCGAGTTTATGCCGGGAGGAAGCCCGACTTTTCAGACGGAAGAAAAAATTGAGTTGCTTTATCAAGACTTAGAAGAATTGTTTGAATTCTTGAAACCACGGGTTCATGGTATGACATTGTCGGAATTTTATGACTATAAAAATAATGCATTTTTATAATTAACGGTCATAACTATTATTGGAAATAAAAAATATTTTTTTATAAAGTTGTAAAAAAATTAACTTAATATTAAAAAGCCATTTTATGGAATAGGATATGGAAAAAGTAAAATCATTTTTTTGGGGATGGAAAAAATGTAATTTCGAACAATATAAAGAAGTTCACGCTCTTTTTGGCGGTTGTGTATTAACACATCCCAACATCGTCTCTTTTTTAAATAGGCATATTGAAGGTAACCCGCTCTCCTTCTATTTTAAAGAAAAAGGCACTGCCGTTAAGGGAGCTTGCTTCTTTGTTAAAAACCAAAAATTAGTAGAAAAAATCCAGGGCACCTATCCACTGCCTTATGATGAAGTGATTTTCCCTATCGCAGCCGATGCGAAGTTATTTTTACCTATAAAATCAAAGAGATTATCTCCTATTCATAAAAATAATTTTATAAATGCCAGCTATAAGCCTCCTTTTAGTAAGCGTCAAATCTGCCTGATTAAAGAGAATTTCTCCTACAAAACCCGCCGCAACCGCAAGAATGAGATAAACAAATTCACTCGCGCAGGCGGAGAAATTCGTCTTTCAAGTGAATTCAGCGCTGAAGAATTGGTTGATATTTACATCAATTTATACCAAAAGCGTTGGAATTATCGTCATTCGCCAAAAGAACGTCAGTGTTTGCTTGAGATATACACAGAGCTTCGAGAGCATATATTTGGTTACGTGTTACTTATTAATGGTTCACCTTGTGCGTATGATTTTGTATTACGTGCCGATAGTCCTAAATGGATTTCATTTGATGCTATTAATGGAGGATATGATCCTGAGTATGCACATCTCAGTGTTGGTAGCATTTTGATGTGGGTTAATATCCAGTCAGCAAAAGCATTATGTCAGGCAGCAGATAAGACTATGCGTTATTCGTTGGGTAATCCTACTCTTGAATATAAAAGCCGCTGGTGTGAGACCTTCCCACTAGGCAAGGTTCTTATTTAATATCTTTTGCAAGAACAGCATTACTTCTGCCGGAGTAATACTCTGCATCGTATTATCCACTGATTTTAAGGTATGCTGTTCTTTTCCATACCCGCCAATCAAGCCAGGATCTGTCGGGCCAAACAGCGTAATATTTGGACGATCCAGGGCGGCAGTGAGATGGCTTAATCCTGTATCAACAGATACCACCGCTTTTGTGCCAGCAAGAACTTGTGCGACTTCTGCTAATGTTAATTTTGGTAACACATCAACATGAGGAAAACCATCTGCCAGCCGTAATGCCCGCTGATATTCATATTCAGTTCCCCAGGGGAGCTTGATGCGCATACCCGTTGGTTGAATCTCTGCGATCAGTTGGCGCCAATGGTTTTCTGGCCAATGTTTCTCATCACGAGTGGTGGCATGCAGGAATACCAGATAATCATTTCCATTTTCTGATTGTTGGTTCAGAAAGTGGCGGGCGATAGAATAATCACCTGTTTCTGTAGGCTTTTGATAACCAAGACTCTCTGCAAACAATGCACGAATTCGTTCTACAGCATGTTGCTGTTTGCTCACAGAATGGTGTTGATTGTAGAAAAAGCTGGCGAGTGGCTCACGAATGCTTTTTTTGTCATAGCCATGTTTTGGACCATGGGCTAGGCGTGTCACTAAAAAAGCACTTTTTAACAGCCCTTGAGCATCAATAATTACATCATATTTTCGTTGCTGTAACTGTTCCCTGAAACGTGCGCGTTCTTCACGGATATCTTTCCTGAACCAACTTTTTCTCCAGCGACGAATGGCAACAGGGATAACATTTTCAACTGCACTGTGCCATGTGGGTATTTGGGCGAATCCCTCTTCAACGACCCAATCAAATTGAATACCCGGTATGTACTGCATGGCATCTGTCAGTGCGGGCAGGGTATGTAACACATCGCCCATTGAAGACGTTTTTACCAGTAAAACACGCATTAACCCTGATTCTCCGCCTGTAAAAGCTTTTCCAATGAAGCTAAAACTTGCTCTGGTTGAATATCAATAAGACTCTGATGATAACCACCCGCACTGTCACCTTTCCTGATTTTATGAAAACCCGTAATCAGACGGATCACTTCGGCTTTGTCCGATAGTGGAGGAGTGAAGTCAGGGCTACTTGGCCCATATAATGCCACCAGAGGGCGGTTCAGAGCTGCTGCGATATGCATCAAACCTGAGTCATTTGTAACAATGGCATCACACGCTGCGATAATATTGACTGCCTGTTCAAGGGAAGTTTGTCCTGCGAGATTAAGACAGTTTTCCCGTGCATCTTCACTTAGAAGTGCCCGGATATCTTCACCAGCTTCATTATCCTTAGCTGAACCAAATAACAATATTTGATAACCCTTTTGAGTAATTAACTGTTCAGCCAATGCGGCGTAATGATAATGTGGCCAACGTTTAGCCGGGCCAAACTCCGCACCGGGGCAAAAACCGATAATCGGACGATGATCGGCGATGTTAAAGGCTGTTGTTGATTCAGCAATGTCTTCATCACTGACAGCTAACTGAGGCCATAGCAGTGGTTGAGGAAGATCTTCAGCACTGTGTACAGTTTTCCTGTCATAGGCGAGAGCAACATAGCGCTGAACCATGAGTGGAAAAGCACTTTTATTCAGGACGCGGATATCATTCAGGAAACCATAGCGCATTTCACCACGCCAGCCTGTACGCAGAGGGATATTGGCAAAGAAAGGCACCAAAGCAGATTTGAAAGAGTTGGGGAGTACGTAAGCGTGATCATATTCACTTTCACGCAGTGCTATCCCAAGGCGGCGACGTTCACCAAGCGCAAGCGCTCCGTGTCCCAGCGGCATTGCCAGCGCCTGATTAACTTCTGGCATCTTTGCCAGTAACGGGCGGCACCATGCTGGTGCCATCACATCAATTTCTGCATTTGGGTACAAAGCCTTCAAGGTGCGGTAGAGGCTTTGAGACATCATCATGTCACCCACCCACGATGGGCCGATCACCAATATCTTCATAGAGGTCGATTAATTATCCTGATTGAGCCATTGCATATATTCAGTAACACCTTCAGCAACGGTTTTGAATGCGTTGTCATAACCTGCTGCGCGAAGTTTTGTCAGATCAGCCTGAGTAAAGCTCTGGTAGCGACCTTTTAGCTTTTCTGGAAATTCAATGTATTCTACGGCAGGCGATTTTTCCTTATGGAATTCAATAACGGCGTCAGCAACGTCCTGGAAAGACTCCGCCCGGCCTGTACCGCAGTTAAAAATGCCGGAAACACTATTTTTCCAGAACCACAGGTTTACTGCTGCAACGTCACCAACATAAATAAAATCGCGTTGGAAATGTTCGCTGCCTGCAAATAATTTCGGGTTCTGGCCTTGGTTAATTTGGGTGTTCAAATGGTAGGCGACACTGGCCATACTGCCTTTATGCCCTTCACGTGGCCCGTATACATTGAAATAACGGAAGCCACAAATTTGAGAATCTGCGTGTGGCAAAATATCGCGAACATACTGATCAAAAAGAAATTTTGAGTAGCCGTAAACATTGAGAGGTTTCTCATACTGGCGTTCTTCAATGAAATTATCACTGCGACCACCATAAGTTGCGGCAGAAGAGGCGTACAGGAATGGGATCTGACGATCGAGGCAGTAATGTAATACATCTTTAGAGTACTGATAATTATTGTCCATCATATACTTGCCATCCCATTCAGTTGTGGATGAACAAGCACCTTCATGGAAAATAGCATCAATATCGCCCAAATCATCACCTGCAACGATACTGGCAATAAAATCTTCCTTATCCATATAATCGCTGATATCTAAATCAACCAGATTAACGAACTTTGTACCGTCTTTCAGATTATCAACAACCAGAATATCCTTATAGCCTTCGTCATTCAGTGCTTTGACAATATTGCTGCCAATAAACCCTGCGCCGCCAGTGACAATAATCATTTGGCCCACCTCTAACTAGTCAGTTCACTTTATTTTAATGTGTATCATATCACTTAACCCTACTAACGACAGCAGGTGAAATAGGGGAATATCCTGAAATCCTGCTGCATCGTAGTCTCAAGGCCGTGATCAGCTTTACAAAGTTGATATTATCTTTCTGGCTGTGTCGTCACTGTCAGGATCTATAAGTAAAATACACCATACCTTTCACTTATTCAGGTAATCAGGAGAGAAAAATGTCAGCGTCGTTTTATCAGAAAATTAATGATCAGTTGGAACAAACCCGTGCGGAAGGGCTATTCAAAAGTGAACGTATTATTACTTCTGCGCAAAATGCCGATATTGCTGTTGCGGATGGCAACAACGTCATTAATTTCTGTGCCAATAACTACTTAGGGTTGGCTAATCACCCTGACCTGATCGCTGCCGCAAAAGCAGGAATGGATAGTCATGGATTTGGTATGGCATCCGTACGTTTTATTTGTGGTACGCAAGACACCCATAAAGAATTAGAAAATAAAATAGCTGAATTTTTGGGCATGGAAGATGCTATTCTGTATTCCTCATGTTTTGATGCTAATGGGGGGCTGTTTGAAACATTATTCGGTCCAGAAGACGCCATTATTTCAGATGCACTGAACCACGCTTCTATTATTGATGGTATTCGCCTATGTAAAGCAAAACGTTATCGTTATGCCAATAATGACATGCAAGAATTAAGAGCACAGTTGGAGAAAGCGAAAGCAGAAGATGCTCAGAATATCCTGATCGCAACTGATGGTGTGTTCTCAATGGATGGTGTCATTGCGGATCTGAAATCTATCTGTGATTTGGCGGATGAATTTGGTGCTATGGTCATGGTTGATGATTCTCATGCGGTAGGGTTTGTTGGCAAGCACGGCCGTGGTACTCATG
The DNA here is from genome assembly GCF_037996745.1 of Xenorhabdus siamensis. Taxonomy (NCBI): domain Bacteria; kingdom Pseudomonadati; phylum Pseudomonadota; class Gammaproteobacteria; order Enterobacterales; family Morganellaceae; genus Xenorhabdus; species Xenorhabdus siamensis. Next base: position 14,343 of record NZ_JBBMXE010000005.1, on the reverse strand, counting down.
AATATTGTGATGTCATGGGGCGTGTTGATATCATCACTGGCACACTCGGTAAAGCGTTAGGTGGGGCGTCCGGTGGTTATACCGCCGCACGTAAAGAAGTTGTGGAATGGTTGCGTCAGCGTTCACGCCCTTACCTGTTTTCCAATTCTTTGGCTCCGGCTATTGTTGCGGCCTCCATCAAAGTATTGGATATGTTGAAAGATGGAGACGAATTGCGTGAACGTCTCTGGAAAAATGCCAACTTGTTCCGTGAAAAAATGACGGCAGCGGGTTTTACACTAGCGGGTGCAGATCACGCCATTATTCCGGTTATGTTGGGGGATGCGAAGCTGGCGCAGGAATTTGCCTCTGAGCTGCTGAAAGAAGGCATTTATGTGATTGGCTTCTTCTACCCTGTGGTCCCTAAAGGTCAAGCACGTATTCGTACCCAAATCTCTGCTGCTCATACCGAAGAACAAATTGAACGTGTTGTGGCTGCATTTACACGTATCGGTAAGCAGTTGAATATCATTACATAAGGTATCACTATGAAAGCGTTGTCAAAATTAAAGCCAGAAGAAGGTATTTGGATGACGGATGTGCCTACACCGGAACTGGGGCATAATGATGTGATGATTAAAATCCGTAAGACGGCAATTTGTGGAACGGATGTGCACATTTACAACTGGGATGATTGGTCTCAGAAGACTATTCCTGTGCCGATGGTAGTAGGGCATGAATACGTGGGAGAAGTGGTCGCAATTGGTCAGGAAGTCAAAGGATTCAAAATTGGCGATCGTGTATCTGGTGAAGGTCATATTACCTGTGGTTATTGCCGCAATTGTCGTGGTGGACGCACACATTTGTGCCGTAACACAACAGGAATTGGGGTAAACCGGGCTGGCTCATTTGCTGAGTATTTAGTTATTCCGGCATTCAATGCTTTTAAAATTCCAGACAATATTTCGGACGAACTGGCTGCGATTTTTGACCCATTTGGCAACGCTGTTCATACTGCACTCTCCTTTGATTTAGTTGGAGAAGATGTACTGGTATCGGGTGCCGGTCCTATCGGTATCATGGCTGCGGCTGTGTGTAAGCATGTCGGTGCACGTCATGTTGTGATCACCGATGTAAATGAATACCGTCTTGATTTAGCACGTAAAATTGGCGTTACTCGTGCTGTGAATGTCAGTAAGGAGAACCTGACGGATGTTATGTCAGAACTGGGCATGACTGAAGGCTTTGATATTGGTTTGGAGATGTCTGGTGCTCCGCCTGCATTCCGTACCTTATTGAACACGATGAATCATGGCGGGCGTATCGCTTTATTGGGTATACCTCCTTCAGATATGGCGATCGATTGGAGTCAGGTCATTTTTAAGGGACTGTTTATCAAAGGCATTTACGGACGTGAAATGTTTGAAACATGGTACAAAATGGCGACACTTATTCAGTCCGGTTTGGATTTAACTCCAATTATTACTCACCAATTCCCGATAGATGACTATCAGAAAGGCTTTGATATCATGCGCTCAGGGCAATCTGGTAAAGTTATTCTGAATTGGGATTAATTGAATTTCTGACAAAATTTTAAGCAAGCTGTTAAAATAGATTGCTAAAAATCAGGGCAGACGCTCATCTTTTTATGAGCGTCTGTTTTATTTTCCCGTATCTTATCTTTTTGTGGTCTCAAATGGCCCGTGCTATGCCGTTTCTCTTGTTTTGATGTGGAGTTCTGTAATTTTTCAAGCCCCTGATTTAAGACATCGACAATGACACTGGGAACCAATGTTTCCCCAACTATCCTGAAATAATCCAATTTGGATTCTAATACCGTTACCGATTTGATTTCAGCGGATTTCATGCATTTTTGTTTGGTGAGCGGGCTGATTTGTGAGTTGTTTTGTTTACTGGTTAGAGAATGATTGAGCAGCATACTGGGTGTTACCAGTTCAATATCATCTGGCAACGTTGCTAACCCTTGCTGTAATGCCCGAATAGTAGTTGGGTAAGGATGCCCGATGGCGATGGCAGAGCCTTGTTTGCGAGCCAGAGTAATAGCCCGGTTGAGTTGGTGCAGCACTTCTGCTTCTGTTTGTACATCGTCCAAGAAGATATTCCGGCGGAGTACTTGTACAGGTGTTCCCATTGAGGCTTTAGCGACCTGAGTATTACCGATAGTTACGCTGTCCAGAAAATAGAGACGATATTGAGATAATGCATTCATCACTTTTTTCATACCAGCGAGATTGGAGGTCATTGCGCTACCCATATGGTTGTTCACACCAATCGCATGAGGAACTTTTTTTATGGCATCGTGAATAATGTTTTCAACTTCCTTACTGCTCATGGCAGGATGCAGGGTATTTTTTTCTAATGGTTGTTTACTCATTGGTGCCATTGGCAGATGGATCAAGACCTCTCTACCTTGCTTATAGGCTTTTTGCGCCATTTCTCTGCCATATGGAGAATCAGGAAGTACTGCGATGGAAATTGCAGCAGGCATCTGCAATATCTTATTTTCATTGTAGACACGATAGCCAAAGTCATCAATGACAATGGCTAAGCGTGCGGCACGGGCATCCAGAGTAAATAACAAGAGAGTGATAAACAGCAGAACCCAAAACTTTGGTATCCGAAAGCGCAATATCCCAAATAATAGAGTGAATGAGTGAACGCACTTTATTAATAGATATTGCACAATTATGTCCTTCTCTTATTTTCCTAACCACGGTAATGGATTGACGGTACGCCCCTGACGGCGGATCTCAAAGTATAATGAAGGGTGCTGTTGCCCGCCGCTGCTACCAACCAGAGCTATCGGCTGACCTGCCCGGACTTGCTGGCCAACACTAACCAACAGGCTTTGGTTATAGCCATAAATACTCATATCTCCTTTACCGTGTTCAAGCACGACAACCAGACCATAGCCTTGTAACCAGTCTGCCAGTAATACCCGGCCATCTGAAATTGCTTTAACTTCCGTGCCTTCGGCTGCGGAGATAACCATGCCTTTCCAGCGTAACTCGCCTTGTATTGTTTCCCCAAAGCTGTGAATAACCCGCCCACGCACAGGCCAGATTGCTTGCCCGGCAGGGCGACCAAGCCCACCTGTTCGCGCCATAAGTGCGCGTTCATCTTCTGTAGGTTTATAGCTGGAGCCTTTTTGTTGAGCCTGTTTCTGCTTGGCTGCTATTTGCGCACGGACACGTGCAGCCTCACGCGCTTCACGCTCAGCGCGGGCTTTGGCTTCCCGTTCTGCTTTAGCAATTTTATTACGCAGACGAGTTTCGTTTTGCCGAAGCTCAGCCAGGCTTTGTTGATCTTTCTTCAATGAAGATTCAAGTACAGTCAGTGTTTTTTTCCGGGCAGAACGGGCAACTTCCATTTTTTGCTTTTGTTGCTTTTGGTTGCTGAGTACCGTTTGCTGTTCATTCAGTTTTTCTTGTTGCAGCTTTTTTTGTTGGTTAAGTTTGTCAGTTGTTTTTTGCAATTTAGTGATAGTTTCCTGACGAGCCTGATTCAGATAGCTGTAATAAGCCAGTATACGTTCTTTACGCTGTGTTTCTGGGCCATTAAACAATAATTCTAAACCCTGATGATTCCCTTGCCGGAATGCGGCATCTAATTGGCTGGCAAGTAGCTTACGCTGCTCTTTTTGCTGTATTTGCAGATGGTTAATACCTTTCGTCAATGACGAAATTTCATTTCCCAGTTTATTCAGGTGGACTTGTGTACTGTGGAGGGAACGCCCGACTTCTGAAATCGTCCCCTCTTGTTCCTTGAGTTGCTTGAGGAGCTCTGTATGTTGTTTTTGTTGTTGTTTGACGCTTTTCTCTTTCTCGGCAATATTCTGTTGAATATCTTTAAGTTGGTTTTTATTTTCTGAAATTTGATTGGCAAAGGCTCCCGTGCAGAAAAAAGCAAACAGTAGGGCACAGAACAGTAATACACTGTTTCTTGGTTGCCACTGTTTCTGCTGCTGGTGATGACAGCTTTTGGAATCCTTATTATCAGCCATTTGATTCAATACCTTGCCACGCTCTACTATATGTATAGTGCTTGATTTATAGCGCTTGCCTACATCCATCTGTCTGTCGCGCCCGATTATTTCATGTGAAATTGCCTCTGACCAGAGAATGGTCTATTTTTTTATCTTTTTGAACCACAATATAAATTTTAGTTAACTTAGCTCATTTATTATCGAAGATCCCGTATATGTCCAGTTTGACATGAAATATTTTAATGATGTATGACAATCAAGTGATTAATGAGGATTTTTTATTTTTTCTCGAAACTCTCCGCAAAATCTGCATTAGGTTGATGCTAATTGGCTGTAATTGACACAACACACAGGTATACTCTGTTACCTTAGATTTTTGTTATTAACTAATGGGAGTTGTTGCCCTCCATGCTGCAAGAAATCATGCAATTTATTAGTCGGAACACGATCCTGAGCCTTGTTTGGATTGCCCTGTTGGTGGCTGTCATTGTCCTGACAGTAAAAAGTGTATTCTCCAAGAGTAAAGATATCACTCGCGCACAGGTGATCCATTTAATCAATAAGGAAGATGCTATCGTCGTTGATTTACGCTCTCGTGACGATTTCCGCAGAGGGCATATCATTGGTTCTGTTAACCTGACACCCTCTGAGATTAAAGAGAATAATCTGGGTGAATTGGAAAAACATAAAAAGCAGCCTGTGATCATAGTCTCAGCGAATGGACTGGAATCTAAAACACCGGCAGAGAATCTGGTGAAGGCAGGCTTTGAACAAGTTTATACCCTGAAAGAGGGAATTGCCGGGTGGACGGGTGAAAACCTACCATTATCCCGAGGCAAGAAATAACGAATGCAGATGTAAGCAGTATATACCCAATACATTTCCAGATGCAGTGCGACGGCAAGGGAGTGAATCTCTGGGAGCATAGATAACGATGTGACTAGGCTGAATGAGCATAGCCAACAAAGCTGCAACTTGAAAGATGAAGGGTATACTTACATTATCAAGGTTTAATAAGGACGTATCAAAAGGTAAAAATTATTATGTCAGAACAAAACAACACCGAAATGGCTTTCCAGATCCAACGTGTATATACGAAAGACATTTCTTTCGAATCACCTAAGGCACCTCAAATTTTCCAACAAGAATGGCAGCCAGAGGTTAAATTAGATCTGGATACCGCTTCCAATGAATTAGTTCAGGGAGTCTATGAAGTTGTTCTGCGTGTCACTGTCACGGCGACACTAGGAGAAGAAACCGCATTCTTGTGCGAAGTTCAGCAGGCTGGTATTTTCTCTATTGATGGTATTGAAGGTACTCAACTGGCGCACTGCTTAGGTGCATATTGCCCGAACATTTTGTTCCCATATGCCCGTGAGTGCATCACTAACTTGGTGGGTCGTGGTACTTTCCCACAATTGAACCTGGCACCAGTTAATTTTGATGCTTTGTTCATGAATTACTTGCAACAGCAGTCTGATTCTCAGTCTGATGAGGCAATACAGGAAGCCTAATGAATACCGCTTCTATGACAGTAATCGGTGCCGGTTCATACGGCACCGCTTTAGCCATTACACTGGCCCGTAATGGACATGATGTTGTGCTTTGGGGCCATAACCCTGCACATGTCCATGCCTTGCAACAAGCCCGTTGTAATCAGGCATTTTTACCGGATGTTTCTTTCCCTGATAGCTTACAGCTTGAAACCGATCTAAAAAGTGCTGTTTCAGCCAGCCGTAATATTCTGATTGTGGTTCCTAGCCATGTTTTTGGCGATGTCTTACAGCAGATAAAACCGCATTTACAACCAGATTCTCGTATTGTTTGGGCCACTAAAGGTCTTGAAGCGGAAACAGGGCGTTTATTGCAGGAGGTGGCGCGTGAGATATTAGGTAATGAAATCCCATTGGCGGTAGTCTCTGGCCCGACATTTGCGAAAGAACTGGCAGCGGGTTTACCGACAGCGATTGCCGTATCAGCGACAACACCTGAATTTGGTGAAGAACTCCAGCAGCTTTTCCATTGTGGCAAAAGCTTCCGGGTATACAAAAATCCTGATTTTATTGGCGTGCAACTTGGGGGAGCGATCAAGAACGTTATTGCCATTGGTGCAGGGATCTCAGATGGCATGGGGTTCGGTGCTAATGCTCGCACTGCATTGATTACCCGTGGATTAGCGGAAATGAGCCGCCTTGGTGCAGCTTTGGGGGCTGACCCTTCCACATTTATGGGAATGGCCGGATTGGGTGATTTAGTGTTGACATGTACTGATAATCAATCCCGTAATCGTCGTTTTGGTATGATGTTAGGGCAAGGAGTCAATGTTGACGCTGCGCAGCGTGAGATTGGACAGGTTGTTGAAGGATATCGTAATACAAAAGAAGTCCGGGCATTAGCCAAGCGAGTTGGGGTTGAAATGCCTATCACAGAACAAATCTACCAGATATTGTATCGCAACAAAAATGTAATCGAAGCAGCTCAGGCATTATTGGGAAGAGCTACAAGGGATGAAGGAGAAAGTTCCCGCGCTTAATTAGATTAAAACCGCCATAAATATTTTTTCCGGCATATGTCCAATAGATTCCAAGATGAAAGGCATAGTTCTGGGATAAATCAGGTGCGAATCCATTCGCGATGGTGAAAAACAATCACATGAGAATGATTGATATGTCTCAAGAAGAACTGAATGAAGTTTGGAAAAATATAAAAAATGAGGCGAGAGCGCTGGCAGATTGTGAGCCTATGTTAGCCAGTTTTTTTCACGCGACATTACTTAAACATGAAAACCTTGGCAGTGCTTTGAGCTATATGCTCGCAAACAAATTGGCGACCCCGATTATGCCGGCGATTGCGGTCAGGGAAGTCGTTGAAGACGCTTACCGCAGTGAGCCAAAGATGATCGAATCGGCCGCTCGTGATATTAAAGCTGTCCGGTTACGGGACCCTGCTGTCGACAAATACTCCACTCCTCTGCTTTATCTGAAAGGTTTTCATGCGCTACAAGCGTATCGCATCGCACATTGGCTGTGGAAACAAGATCGCAAAGCATTAGCGATTTATATGCAAAACCAGATTTCTGTTTCTTTTGGCGTAGATATCCATCCTGCGGCGAAAATTGGCTGTGGCATCATGCTTGACCACGCAACAGGAATTGTCATCGGTGAAACCGCAGTAGTTGAGAATGATGTTTCTATTCTGCAATCCGTAACACTCGGTGGTACAGGTAAAGCGTGTGGAGATCGGCACCCGAAAGTGCGTGAAGGAGTAATGATTGGCGCGGGTTCAAAAATTCTCGGCAACATAGAAATTGGCCGTGGTGCAAAAATTGGGGCGGGTTCAGTCGTATTAAGACCCGTTCCGCCGCATACCACTGTGGCAGGAGTACCCGCACGGATTGTTGGTAAACCGGAAAGTGATAAGCCGTCTCTGGATATGAACCAGCATTTTAACGGAATGAATAATGGATTCGAGAATGGGGATGGGATTTAAGTTTTCTTCTCTATTCGTTAATAAAGAATTAAATACATTCAGCGCGGTTAGGCGCTGAATGCTTGTGTTTTAATCCCGCAACAGTGCACCCGGATAACCCAGTTGCCGCCACGCTTCAAACACGACCACCGATACAGAGTTAGAAAGATTCATGCTACGACTATCCGGTAGCATAGGAATTCTTATTTTCTGTTCAGGGGGCATGTTATCCAGCACATAAGATGGCAAGCCACGGGTTTCTGGGCCAAACATCAGATAATCCCCATCACGATAACTTACATTACTGTGCGCCGGAGTACCTTTTGTTGTTAGTGCAAATAGGCGTGCTCCAGAAGGGGATTGTGAATTGGTTGGACTAAGCCCTTCACTTTCCAAGAATGCATTGTAGTCGTGGTGTTGTTTGATATTGGCAAACTCATGGTAATCCAGCCCTGCACGACGCAGACGTTTGTCATCCCATGTGAAACCCAATGGTTGGATGAGATGAAGCTGACAACCTGTGTTGGCACACAGGCGGATAATATTACCCGTATTAGGCGGGATTTCTGGTTCGAATAGGACGATGTTTAGCATGTTTTGATACTTTCATTACAATAATATTAACTGCATGAAGAGAGTTCATAAAAATTGGATTAGAAATATAAAAACTGTTTACAATCACTAAAGCATTTTTATTCAAAGACTAATAAGCACCATCTCTTTTAAGTACTACATTAATTGTCTTAAATAAAATTGTAATATCATTCCAAAGCGCCCAGTTCTTTACATACCAGCTATCAAGATATACACGTGTTGCATAATCCACATCATTACGTCCACTTACTTGCCAGAGACCTGTCATTCCAGGTTTTGCCATGAGGTAATACGATTTGTCATCTCCATAACGCTCAAGTTCTTCTTGAACTATGGGTCTTGGACCAACAAGACTCATTTCTCCTTTAAACACATTTATCAACTGTGGAAGTTCATCAAGACTAGTTTTACGTAAAAAATGGCCGATAGGCGTGATTCTTGGATCATTTTTGAGTTTGAAATCTTTCTGCCATTCAGCTAAAGCATTTTGATCTGTTTTAAGTAAATTTTCCAAAACTTCCGCTGAGTTGCTAATCATGGAGCGAAATTTCAGACATTTGAATCGGTGTTCTCCTTGCCCTATGCGTTCATGCCCATAAAAAGGAGATGCTCCATCACGGGAGACTTTCCAACCGATGAAAAGAAATAGAGGAGAAAGAAGAATCAGTAGGAGAGAAGAAACGACAATATCAAATGTACGCTTAAGAATTATGGATGAACGCTTAGCTAGATTATTTTTAACTCTAAGCATTAAAAGTTCATGACTAAAGAAGTGGGACATATTTGTGCTATAGAGAGGAACACCACGTAATGTTGGGACTATCGATATATTTCGAACTCCATGAGCGGAGAGATAGCGCAACCATTCATCTTGCAATTCGTGTTGTTCATATTCAAGAGCGATAAAGATTTTATGCTGATGATATTTTTCCAGTAACTGCTCTGGAGTGATATGGAATAGAGGAAGTGTACTGACTGGACTGGTAGAACAATTATCGTTTGGAGCTACAAAACCAATGACTCCAAATCCAAGTAATTGTTCGCTGCATATAGCTAAGTAAGCGTCGCGAGCATTATTTCCGTTGCCAATGATGATGGTAGGCATACTCCAATATTTTAGTTTAATTAATAACTTCTTTGTCAACCATCGAAATAATGGCAGGGTAAATATGGTAATCAGCCAAAACATTGCCCATTGATGGCGAGAAAAATTCCACTTAGAGATAGCAACTATAGCCAAATCAGCTATAGCCAGCCCGATTAGCATTAGGAGTGTTTCTTTCAGTTCATTCCAGAATGGCTTGCGGTAAGTGTAATGTCGTAAATGTCCCCAGGACCAAAAACATGTGATTAAGACAATAATCAGAAAACTCCAAGCTCTGGCTATATCTGATCCACTTTTGAAAACTAGAGAAAATAGAACATCTGTGCGAGTACTTTCAATCCACCATGAAAAAATAAAAGCTCCTGCCATAGCCAATAAATCGCTTGCTATCAGAGAGAAGCGATTAACAGATGCTGAATAGTTTCTATATTCAAGATGTTCTTCTTTTGAATGATGGAACATTTCCGTTAATGCCATAATATTTACCTAAATTTAAAAGGGTGTTCGGTAGGGCACTGAAGTGATTTCTCTACCGAAGTTGTTATTATTTTTGCGTTGCAAGTGTATCTAAGCAAGTTTTAACAATTTCTTTTGCTTTGTTTATATCATCAGCCTCAACATAGCAACGTAGCTCAGGTGCATTACCGGATGGTCGCAGATGGACAATGGTGTTGTTACTAAGAGTCATCCTTAAACCATCAGTGAGATTAATATGAATAATTTGATGGTTACCTAACCCTAATAAAGTCAATAGCTGTTTCGGATCCTTAATCCCCTTATTTAAAAGTGCCTTACTTAATGTCGTTGGAAATTCTTTAAGTCTGTCAGAATGGGTATAACGTGAAGGTAGTGCATTTACTAGTGAAGAAATTCCTTTATCTTTACTTGAAATCAATACGATAAGTGCGGGTAAAAGCGCATCACGAGTGGGTAAAGCGGTCAATTTACTGCCTTCTACATCAATATCACTACCGAGTAAGAAGCCACCATTAGCCTCAAAACCAGCAATACGTTTAAATTGATGTGAAAGGTGGGCAAATTCGGCAATAACATAGGGGGAGCCGATTTTAGTTGAGACAACATCAATGAAGCGACCACAACTCTGTACTACGCTGTTGCAGCTCACAGGAACAGCCAGGGCTTCAATATCTAATGCATCAGCACATAGTAATCCAAGTATGTCACCCCTCAGCCATTCTCCGTGTTCATCTGCCAGTAGTGGGCGATCTCCATCACCGTCGGTAGAGAAGATAGCGTCCAGATCAAATTCTTCTGACCAGTTTTTAGCTTTGAGCCTATCTTCTTCTGCTACAGCTTCTGTATCAATAGGAACAAATTCATCGGTACGTTCAAGTGAAATAACTTCTGCTCCTAGTGATTTGAAGAGAGGAGCATAAAGATCACGCCCAGCACTGGAGTGTTCATAAATACCTATACGTTTCCCTGTCAGCCGATTTGCGGAAAACAGAGAATGATAGCGATTTATATAGGCTTCTGCTGCATCTGGTAAGACGGACAGAGTTGTCATTTCAGTAAGTGGTTCAAAAATAACCTCGGCTAATAGGATAGCCATTTCATCGTCCTTAGAAATTTCTCCATCAGGCCGATAAAACTTGAGTCCATTACGGTCAAAAGGAATATGGCTACCAGTAACCATGATGCACGGCATTCCATCTTGCATTGCTTTATAGGCAAGTGCAGGTGTAGGGACCACACCATAATAAATGGGCTCAACGCCAGCTTGTCGGAGGGCAGTTGCACAAGCTACCGCTATGTCAGGACTGCTCGGACGATTATCGATCGCTAGTGCAATCTGAGAAGTTGCGTATCGCTTTTGCATTACGGATATAAAAGCATGAATAAAAGCCGCACATACATCTGGGATGAAATCAACAACCAGGCCACGGGCTCCGCTAGTACCAAACGCGATACCACTACCAGAAATAACTTCTCGACTATTTAGCTTCTTATTATTCATTTTCTTCTATTTCTACTCTGCCATAACGATCACTGAGACGAACGATATCATCTCCTCCAAGGTAATCGCCTGATTGGATTTCTATTACTTCCAGCGGAACCTTACCAGGATTTTCCAGTGTATGGACAACACCTACTGGTATATAGGTAGATTCATTCTCAGTAACCAAATAGGAGTTATTTCCTTGAGTCACCCGCGCTGTTCCTGCCACAACAATCCAATGTTCGGCACGGTGGTGATGCATTTGGGTAGATAAGCTTTCACTTGGTCTTACGGTAATTCGCTTAACTTGATATCGTTTCCCTTTATCTATGGAATCGTATTTTCCCCAAGGGCGATAAATCTCCCGATGCAAACGATGTTCTGAACGACCAGATTGTTTCAGATTTTCGACAATCTTTTTGACATCTTGAACCTGAGTTTGATCTACAACCAACACAGCATCTTTGGTCTGAACTACAACCAGATTTTTTACACCAACGAGACTGACAAGGCTGTTTTCAGAATAGACATAATTACCGTTGCTGTTGTACTGTAGGACATCACCCTTAAATACATTACCATCTTCGTCTTTTTCTGATATATCCCACAAAGAAGACCATGAACCGACATCAGACCAGCCAGCCGATAAAGGAACGACAACGGCATCCGTTGTGTTTTCCATCACCGCATAATCAATTGATTCACTTGGACAGGCAAGAAATGCTGACTTATCTACCCGGACAAAATCGAGATCGGGATTAACAGTTCCTACAGCAGTAACACAAGCTGAATAAATATCGGGTCGGAACGTTTTAAGTTCTTGCAGAAAGCAACTGGCGCGAAACAGAAACATGCCACTGTTCCAGTAATATTCACCACTTTGTAAATACTGTTCTGCGGTAACGGTATCTGGTTTTTCAACAAATTGTGCTACTGTAAAGGCACCTTCCTGCTCGGCTCCACGTTGAATATAGCCATATCCAGTTTCTGCATGAGTAGGAACTATACCGAAAGTAACAAGTTTTCCTGCAGTTGCATGGGGAATTGCTTGCTGTACTACCTGTGTAAAGGTTTTTTCATCTCGAATTACGTGATCTGCTGCCAGAACTAATAACAGAGGGTCTTCATCTTTGTCTACGGTTTGAAGAGCGGTAAGTGCTGCTAAGGCAATTGCTGGCGCCGTATTACGCCCGATTGGTTCGAGAATGATGTTGTGTGCTAGCTTGTCCAGTTGACGCAACTGTTCAGCTACAAGGAAACGATGATCCTCGTTGCAAATCACTAAAGGAGATTCTGTTGATAGTTCACTTAAACGCAGCACTGTTGTTTGCAGCATGGTGAACTCACCATCAAGTTTAAGAAATTGTTTTGGATATAACTCACGGGAAAGGGGCCATAACCGACTGCCTGAACCACCAGCCATGATGACGGGCAATAACATTTATTAGATCCTATGAAAAAGTAGGACTTTATATAATTATGAGCATGACGAAATATTACAAGCTCAACAATTTAAGTTAGAAGTGATCTATGGTCTACTTGTTTATTAAACAGGTAGACTGGGTTGAATAGTGTCTTGAATTTTTTATCTTAGCAATATTTTTAGCTGCCCCATAATAAATTCTCTCACAAAATATTTTTTAACATTAAATTATTTCAAAGTGATAAAGTTTTGGTTTTTATATTGCGAAAAATAACTTTTTTCTAAAAAATCATTTAATCTATTCACCAAATTTTTAACTGATTGACGGTACTTCATGTTAGTTTGACCGCCAAAATTTCTCCCGTATTCATTGATAAGCAAATGAGGTTTAGAGTCATGAAATTAACCTGTTCTGATTTTTTCTTAATGTGACGAGCCATTGAAGACTGTAGTTGCTCATATTAATAGGGAGGGCATAGTTATTAATTTTGTTCAAAGGAAAGGGGATGATAATTAAGCTGCCGCAATCCACTTTCAATTAACTATATACCAATCTAACTTGAAGATGCCGGTTTCAAAATCTGGAAATTATCATTCAATCGACAAGCGAGTCCACCCGCTTTTTCCCGGAGTGTGACACGAAAAAAGGAGTGAATTGCCTCGCGAAACACTTTCGGTGTGGCGAAGTAGACATTGTTACGCACCTGCTCGTTCATATATTTCCATAATCGCTCTATGGGATTGAGATTAGGACTGTAAGGTGGCAAGTAATGCAACTCAATGTTGAGGATCTCGGCGATATCTTTCACCAAATCGGTACGGTGATAACCCGCCCCATCCAAGATGAGATGAATTTTCTGCGAAAGCGGATAGGTTTCTCGAATGGCACCGAAAAAATACGCCACATTTTCCGCGTTAATGCTCGGATATTCACGAATAATAGTCTCTTCAATACACTGTAAATTAAGGGCGCCCATGATGTTGAGTCGGGTACGGCTGCCTGTAGTTTCAATCATTTTGACGTGCTTTACCCCTGATTTTATCCAGCCATAGCTTAATTTTGTAGACTGTGAGGGATGCACAGCATCAATAAACAGAATCGGCTCATTCTGACCGAATTCGTCTTTCAGGGCGTGGTAGGCCTCAATAAATTGTTGCTGTTTATCCGCATCAAATTTATGAGGAACCCCTTTCGGCTTCTTGTAACTGAACCCTTGACGGTGAAGCCATTTGGTCATCCCGGCCACGGTGAACGAAACCTGCCAGCGTGCCTGGACATAGGCCACAATGTGTGCGGTAGTATGCATCAGATTCACCGTCAAATAATCCACCAGTTCAGCGGTTTGCCGGGCAGACAGATGGCTTTCAGAACCGCCATTTTCAGGGGCGAGTTTTTCCTGACTGAAATAATCTTTCAGATGACGACTGACAGTGCTTTCATGAATACGTAAGGCCTGAGCAATCATCTGAGCAGTCCAGCCCTCGGAAGCCAAAAGAACCGCTTTGATGCGGTCGCGAACGCGTCCATCACGCGTTGTATCATGCATCAGTTCGAGGGCGTGTTTTTGGTCTGGTGTCAGATGAATTTTCATGGTTGCAAGCATGATCTGATTCGGATAAGAAATCAAGCATCTTCAATGATGATTGGTATAGATACAAAGAATAAATGGATTTTGTTAACATCTCCGAAACAGTAAAATTTTTCTAAAATAGTTATGGCCTGAGAACTACTATTATTTTGTATTCTTTGATAAAAAATTCTATAGTGCCTCAGGCTCCTTTATTAAACGAATCTCAGCTTACATTAC